>NZ_JADEWV010000097.1 GCF_015207455.1 Microcoleus sp. LEGE 07076 | reverse complement strand
CCCCAACCCTCCCCTGATTAAGGCGAGGGAGTAACAAATTCACAAATGATGCGAGGATTGCTATAGTGAAGAAAACTCTCAGCCAAGTAAATCGGCTCGTGGAAAGAGAAAATCTAAGGCGTGAGTCTTTAGAGTCCCCCGCTATATCGGTACTCCGATTAGCGGTAGGAGAGTGTCAATCCGTTCTTTCAATGATGATAGTCAGGTGAGCGACTAATGCCCCGATCGCTCCTACTGCTGCAATCACCGGAAACAAAGCCGCACCGATTACTCCGCCGACTACTCCCAGCGTCAGAGGCACTTCTACCAAAATCCGTCCTTCTTCATTTTTGATAATGATGCGGCGGATATTGCCTTCGTGAATCAGTTCTTTAACTTTTGCAACCAAATCGTTGCCGTTAATCTTTAACTCTTCGACGCTAACTTTGTCCCCGTAAACAGGTGTTTCTAAAGGAGTCGTTTCAAAATTAACCTCAGTCACTTTTTCGGCAGAAACTTTTTCAGATACAGGTATTGATTCGAGTTCTCTTGCCCCGACTGGTTCTTGTAGGCGATCTGTAGGTGTCTCCATTTTTTGCTCTCCTTTTTGGTAAAAGTATTTTTTTATAGAATTACCTAGTAAATATAACACGCAACCTTTTGTCTATCAATCATTCTTTGGGGTGATATTAACGAATTTATGCTGAGTTACCTTGATGACTTCAGAAACCGGGTTTCTCTGAAGATTTCTGGTAACTCAACGCAAAAAATCGTAGAAACTCAATTTATAGCCCCCGTCAAAGACTCAAACTCTCTCTGGGAGTGTCCCAGTCTCCCTCTCCTCTTGTGCCAATACGCTAACTGTCTGCACATCGCCCTCGCAGCGCTTCTGCATTAAAAAACCTCAGATCCTGACAGCCAAAGGATTAGAGAGACATTCATACGATCGCCCACTCAGACTCAGCAGATGTAGGGGTTGAAATACTGACATCGTACTGAAAGTGCGATCGCCCCGCCGTTTATAGAGTTAGCACATCTCGTTGGACAAACCCCACATGGAAACCGTCGCTTACCTTCCTCAAATGTCATTTTTATTTAGCAAGCGTGTGGCGATACTAAACAAAACCCTGCCCCCCGATATTCATCCGATCAATATCTTAGAGATTCTCATGAGAATTGCCTAAAACCAAGGGGAAAAACAAAGTGAAGTTATGACGGTAGCCCTACGATCGCAGCCCTCGCATGATTACAAATATGTATAGGGAATACTAAGAGTGCCTACCCCTGATTAATCCGGACTCTTCAGGGGGAGTTGCCCATACAAAAATTATACAATTCATTTACGATCGCCATACGATCGCAACCAAACCAAATGCCTCAAATTGAAGTAGAACTTGGGCAAAAATCACGTAAAGTACAATTATTTGCTTCTGCTTCCCCAGAATTTTAAGGTCGAGTTGGGGGCAGTTTGCCCGCGAATGCTTTTATCTACGTGACCAAAGCAGCAGCTCGCGAACTTTACGACGCATAGCAGGCAAATTTTGCTACGTGCTCACCGGGCGGCAAATGGGAAAATCGAATTTGCGGGTGCAAACAGCGCGCCGCTTGCAATCAGAAAACACCGCTGGCGGGATTGTTGACATCACAGGAATTGGCACAGACCAAATAACTCCCGCGCAGTGGTATGCAGGCTTGACAGCCACTCTAGCCAACAGCTTTAAAATTAAAATGAATGTCAGGAGTTGGTGGCGCGATCGAGAACACTTGCCGCCACTGCTAAGATTAAATGAATTTATCGAACAAGTATTGCTTCCTGCGAGCGATCGCAATATCGTAATTTTTATCGACGAAATTGACAGCATTCTCTCCCTCAGCTTCTCCAGCGACGACTTTTTTGCCATGCTGACAGTCCAATGGAGTTGGTTCGGACTCCCTGCAATTTCGGCAATTGTTCCCAGCGTCGCAGCCCAGGCCGAGCGAGTTGCCGCTCGCGCCAAAAATCCCAAAAAACGAGCGATAATTACCGAAATTGAAGCCCTCAATTCTACTGCCGATATTTCCCTAAGCTACGACCAGCAACGAGCTTTAATCGCAGCACTCAGCGCGGCAAAAAAAATGCGGTAAATAGAAGTTTCTCCAGCGCTAAAAGCACAGAAATTCAATATATAGCGGTGCTCAGTTAGGTGTGAGGTATGCCCTGTTTGGCCAAACTGGCCGAGGGTACCTCATCTTTCTGAGAAAGGCTATATAAAATACAAGCCCCGTCCTTTTATGACGGCTTTGTGTTATGGTATTGCGGCTCTTAAAGGCTCTGGCTCGCTCAAGACACTTTGAAACAGCCGGCTCTCTCCTTAGCTCCGGCCAAAAGCGCAATGGTTGAATCCCACCCCCAAGCTTGAGTGCAAAGTTGCCGACATTGGGAGACTTTAAACGGACAAACCCCCGAAAGTAAGACTATGTAGATAGCAGATCCCGATGAACTCTCAAGCATCACCGCAGATGAAAGGGCGGTGAGTATGTCAAAATTGATCTTTCTGGCTGGGCAATTTCCTGAAATCGGTTTGATCTGAGTTCTCGCAGCGGGCGGCTCCCGATTCGTCGCTAGTATTGTCTGACTGTCATATACTTTTGAGTAAGGGTAGTAGGTGCAGGCGGTATCAACCGCGTCTACAGAAAGTTTTGTCTGCAGATGGAGGCTGGCGCTCGCCGAATGTCTTCCGCGCTGCGAACAAAATAAGCTGTCGCACAAATAAACATTGCATATTCAGGGCGGGCCCGACCCCCCACTTATTGTTTTATTTTTTTTGACATACAGTTTAAATGTAGAACAGCTTAGCGTAATTTTTACCGTGTTTGTATTCAACCCGCTCTTCTAGGGTACAAGTCTGTACAAACCCGGTTGATACCGCCCGCTATTCTAAACAGTCAAGTTTCAAAAGGGTATGTGGTGTTAAATTAATCTAACCTGCAATATCGTTTCGGTTGAAACCAGCGCAATTTAAGGCAAAAAACCTTGGTGGATTAACTGGATTCGATCGATCGCAGCGGAGTTGATTGCCCAGCTATAAAAAAGTCTAAAATGCAGTAAAAATACTAGGCAATACTCCAGCAGCCAACCGCAACTGCCAATTACCAAAGGAGGTAGCAGTGTACGAAACTGACGGGTGGAGTCCCATGAAATCGCCGCTTGGTTTGCGATCGACTCTACAGGAATTAACCCTCTACGACTTTCTCCTGGAGTCACGCTCTCTGGGTGGCGAAGTTGCTGAATTTTTTCAAGCTAATCCTTTACTTCCCGGCATCATCATTACTGAGGAAGGAAAGTTTATAGGGATGATTTCGCGCCGGCGTTTTTTTGAACACATGAGCCGCCCCTACAGTTTGGAGCTATTTTCTCAACAGCCTTTGTTGGTACTCTACCGCTTTACTCAAACCGATATGTTGGTTCTCGATCGCCAAACCTTAATTATGACAGCAGTGCGGCAGTCTTTAGAGCGATCGCCAGAACTAATCCACGAACCAATTGTAGTGCAGGTAGCGCCGGACAATTACAAACTTTTAGACGTACACGAACTGCTGCTTTCTCAGTTGCAGATTCACGAGTTAGCAACCGTGGCGATGCGGGAATCCCAAGCACAATTGAGGCATCAAGCCCAACAGCTCGAATTTGCCCTGCTGGAACTTCAGCGCACCCAAACTCAACTAATTCAAACAGAGAAAATGTCTTCTTTAGGACAGTTAGTAGCAGGAGTAGCTCACGAAATCAATAATCCGATCGGCTTTATCTACAGCAACGTCCACCACGCCAAAGAATATACTGAAGGTTTAATGCGGATGATCGACCTCTACCAGCAGCACTGTCGCGAACCCATTCCAGCAATTGAAGCCGAATCAGCAAAAATCGAACTCGATTATTTGCTGGAAGATTTGCCGAAAGTGTTAAATTCCATGCAGCAAGGTGCAGAAAGGGTGCGCGACATCGTTTTGTCGCTGCGGAATTTTTGCAGGTTAGACGAAGCACAAATGAAGCAGGTCAACATTCACGACGGTATCAACAACACGATTATGCTTTTGCAAAGCCAGCTTAAAGGCAAACCCGGACAGGAGGCGATCGCCATTCACAAAGAATACAGCGACTTGCCGCTGGTGCAGTGCTATCCCGGACAACTCAATCAGGTATTTATGAATATTTTAGTTAATGCTATTTACGCTATTGTCGAGTGGAACAAACACGATAATATCGAAGAAAAAACACTAAAGAGTTCGCAATTATGCGAGCAAAAACATTCCCTCACAAATGTTCAACCCTCAACTTCTAACTCTACCCGTCCGATTCCTGCCATTCGGATTAGCACGGAGTTAATCGCGGGGAAAAAAGTAATAATTAGGATTTTTGACAACGGCCCGGGGATGACAGAAGATGTTCGGAAGCGGTTGTTTGACCCTTTCTTTACTACGAAGCCGGTCGGTCAAGGAACAGGTTTGGGAATGTCGATTAGCTATGAAATTGTTATCAACCAACACGGCGGCGAGTTGAAGTGCGTTTCCGAACCGGGAAAAGGAACAGAATTTGCGATCGAGATTCCGCTTCAACAGTCTTCGCCAGCACAGATTTTGCCTCGCTTTGCGTGATACAGAAGAAGTCATTAGTCATTAGTCATTAATTGTTAGTTGTTAGTTGTTAATTGTTAATTGTTAGTTGTTAATTGTTAATTGTTAATTGTTAGTTGTTAGTTGTTAATTGTTAGTTGTTCTACTCGTTACCAGGCTCTGCCTGGTAACGCAGATCCGGAGGCTCTGCATCCATTTTTTTCGCAGGCGAGGCTCTTCAAGAATGACATCGATTCCTAGCCTCTTAACCAGTAATTGAAAATGATTTAGGATTGCTATAGTTGTTAGTTGTTAGTTGTTAGTTATTAGTTGTTAATTGTTAGTGCTGTCCCCCCCGAGCTTTGGGTCCAACGTCATCAGGAACAAGTCCGAGGGAAGAAGCAATAAAAGTTAGGGGTTCGGCGGTTAAAACCGCTTCTTTTGAGACTAAAGAAGAAAGCCCCCGCCTACTGGGAACCTTTGCAAACCCACTTCCACAAAGGATGACTCGGCCCCTGTTGGCGAATGCGGCGCACTTGTTGTTCCAAACCCTGTTTTTCCTGCTGGGGCAATCCTCGCAACGCATTGCGAGTTTGCCAAGTTAGCACTGCTAAAGTCATGCCGACGCACAAACCGAGACCGAGAGTAGACCAGCGGTGAAAGTATAAACCGTAGTACACCGCAGCCCAAGTGAAATGTTCTAACCACAAACCGATTTCGCGACGCAAACTCCAAATGCTGAAACAACCGACGCTAATCCACAGCAATATCACAGTTAACCAGCGGCCGTAAACTGTTAGTTTGTGGAGTCTTTGGACTTCTATTTGAAAATGTGGGTCGCTTTCATTAGTCATTAGTCATTAGTCATTAGTCATTAGTTATTAGTTATTAGTCATCAGTCATTAAGCTGTTGCGGCATTTAAATTGAATGTCAAAAAAAATCCCCTTCTTGTGGGGTGGGCATCCTGCCCGCCCTGAACATACAATTTAAATGTCCGACAGCTTAGTCAACAGTCAACAGTCAACAGTCAACTAAACCTCTTCTGATGGGTTGATTCCTTCTGCGGGGACGACGACGGAGTTGCCCGTGCGACTGCGCCACCAAGCTAGCATCGTACTAGCAATGAAAATACTCGAATACGCACCGGCAATAAAGCCGACAATCAATGCTAAAGCAAAGTATTTGAGGGTTTCGCCGCCAAAGAAAAAGATTGAAAACAATGTCAGCAGCGTTGTCAGCGTGGTGTTAATCGACCTTCCCAGCGTTTGCATGACGGCATCATCGACAATTCGATCGATCGACTGTTCGGGATTTAGCTTAATTACTTCCCGCACGCGATCGTAAATTACCACTGTATCGTTAACAGAAAAACCGATAATTGTCAAGAGGGCAACCACAAATAAACTGTCAACTTCCAGCCCTAGAACTAAACCCAAAATCGAGAATATACCAAGCGTAATTAAGATATCGTGAAACAAAGCCACGAAAGCAAAAAAGGCATAATCCAACTGAAATCGAAATGTCAGATAAATAGTAATGCCTGCAAAAGAAAGCAACAAAGCGAGCAAACCAGAAGTAAACAACTGTTTGCCGAGGGTTGGGCCAACCGTATCTATTTGAGTAGATTTGGGGTCAAAAGCGCCTATTTTTTCGCTCAAACCTGCTTGCAACTTAGTCCGCTGTTCGACATCCAAAGTTTTTGTTCGCAGCGACAAACCGCGCTGTTCTTTGCCGATAACTTGAAGGCTGCTACCAGCCAAACCTTGGGTATCGAGGACTTCGCGCACAGCAGCCAGATTGATGGGTTTACAATTTTCCGGTTTCGTGCAGTCGAGTTCAAATTGCAGCCGAGTGCCGCCGATAAAATCTAAACTGGGGCGCAGGGGTGCGCGGATGTCGGGACGAGTCCAAGAAATCGCCATCGACACTATACCTGCGAGGATGATAGCGAGGGAAATACTCCACCAGAGCGATCGCTGTTTGATAACACTGAATTTCATAATTTGAAGGAAGAAGGAAGAAGCAAGAGGGAAGAAGGAAGAGGGAAGAAGGAAGAAGCAAGAAGGAAGAAGCAAGAAGGAAGAAGGAAGAAGCAAGAAGCAAGAAGCAAGAAGCAAGAGGGAAGAAGTTAACAGTCAACAGTCAACAGTCAACTGACAACTGGCAACAGTTAACTATTAACTATTAACTATTAACTGTTTTTGACAAATCGGGACAAAACCACTGGGGTTTCCGGAATCCCGGAAAGCTCAAGACTACGAATAGCAGAGTGCGACTGCAAGTAAGAGCAGTAAACATACTGACTACCACGCCCAAGGCTAGCGTTACAGCAAAACCTTTAACTAAACCTGCGCCCAGCCAGAACAGTGCAGCACAAGCAATCAGGGTAGTTACGTTACCGTCTAAAATACTGGAAAAAGCTCGGTAAAAACCCGATTCGACCGATCGATAAAGCGTCTTCCCCGCCCGCAACTCTTCCCGCGTGCGCTCAAAAATCAGCACGTTAGCATCCACAGCCATGCCGATGCTGAGCACAAAACCCGCAATTCCCGGCAGCGTCAATGTCACCCCCAACAGCACGAAAGCTGCCCAAGTTAGCAAAGCATAAATTAACAGAGCAATATTGGCAATTACGCCGGGAAGTCGGTAGTACCCCACCATGAAAATCAAGACTAAAATCAAGCCGCCGAGCCCTGCATTAATACTGCTTTGAATGCTGTCTCGTCCCAAACTTGCACCGACGGTGCGGTTCTCAATAATTTCGACCGGCACCGGCAAAGCGCCACCGCGCAATTGCACTCCTAAATCGTTAGCTTCTTGCGCTGTAAAGCGACCTTGAATTACGGCGTTACCACCTGTAATTCCTGTCTGGGCAAATTCAACACCTACTACAGGAGAACTAATCATTCTTTCGTCTAGAAAAATGCCGAGAGTCCGTCCTGTGCCGGCTAAATTTTTAGTGAGTTCGGCAAATAGTTCGCCTCCTTTAGTGTCGAAACGGAGAGCGACATTCCAGTCGTTACCACCAGTCGGTTGAGCTTGAGCATCTTTGAGGTTTTCGCCACCTAGTCCGCTGCTTTTGTATAGTTTGGCGATCGCCTCATTGCTTCTTTTCAAAGCAGCCTGATTTTCTTTAATTGCGGCCTCATCATTTTTGCTCGTTCTCAATTCTGTTTGCTTGGCCAGCAATTCCTGCTGCAACTGCCTTTCAATACCTAATTGCGTTTCTGTTCCCGGCAGTTGTTCCCGAAAGTCTAGCTTAGCGGTGCCACCCAAAACTCGTTCTGCTTGCTGTGGGTCATTTACTCCCGGCAACTGTACGAGAATTTGGTTTTCTCCTACTGTTTGTACCACTGATTCGGAAACGCCCAAACCGTTGACGCGATTTTCGACAATCCGCCGGACTGCCTCTAACATTCCAGGCTCGATTTTGGGAATTGTGGGGGTAGTTTTTACCTGAATTGTGAGTTGGGATCCTCCTTGCAAGTCTAATCCCAGTCGCGTCGGAATTGTTACTATTACAGTAATGGCGGCTACGATTAAAACAAAAATTAATGCTAATACTGAACGCTGTTTTTGCATACTTAATTATTGGTTATTGGTTATTGGTTATTGGTTATTGGTTATTGGTTATTGGTTATTGGTTATTGGTTATTGGTTATTGGTTATTGGTTCGTTCCGAGCTTTTTTTCGGTGTTCAAATAACAAATAACAAATCACAAATAATCCACAACAAGTTACCAACAACCAATAACTATTTATACTCGCAAAGCTACCATTTTTTGGACGGCTTCGACAATTTGGGTGGGCTGGACAATTGTCAGTCTTTCCAAATTACCGTTGTAAGGTGTGGGAATATCTTGTGAAGACAGGCGCAAAATCGGTGCGTCGAGTTCGTCAAAAAATCGATCGCTAATCGAAGCAATTAGTTCAGCACCGATGCCTCCTGTTTTCATACACTCCTCCACAATAATTACTTTGTGGGTTTTGCGAATGGATTCGCCAATTGTCTCCATATCGAGGGGTTTGAGAGAAATTAGGTCGATTACTTCGGGATCGTAACCTTCTTTTACCAATGCGGGCACGGCTTGCAGGACGTGGTGCCGCATTCTGGAATATGTCAAGATGGTGACATCTTTGCCCTCACGCACAATTTCCGCTTTGTCTAGCGGCACTAAATATTCTGTTTCTGGCAAGTTTTCCTTGAGGTTGTACAAAAGGACGTGCTCGAAGAACAGAACCGGGTTATCGTCGCGGATGGCTGATTTTAAGAGTCCTTTGGCGTTGTAGGGAGTCGAACAAGCCACTATTTTCAAACCCGGTACTGCTTGGAAATATGCTTCGAGACGCTGGGAGTGTTCCGCGCCGAGTTGGCGGCCCACGCCACCGGGCCCGCGAATTACCATCGGCATTTTGAAGTTGCCGCCAGATGTATAGCGCAGCATTCCGGCGTTGTTGGATATTTGGTTGAAGGCCAGCAGCAAAAAGCCCATGTTCATGCCTTCGATGATCGGTCGCAATCCGGTCATTGCTGCGCCGACTGCCATGCCTGTAAAGCTATTTTCGGCGATCGGGGTGTCGAGCACTCTGAGTTCGCCGTATTTGTTGTAGAGGTCTTTGGTGACTTTATAGGAACCGCCGTATTGGCCTACGTCTTCGCCGAGTACGAATACGGCACTGTCGCGGGCCATTTCTTCGTCTAACGCCTCGCGGAGGGCGTTGAACAATAAGGTTTCTGCCATAGGAGGTGAATCAATGATTGCAGGAGGGTTTTAGAATCTTAACCTTTTGGGGTGCCGATTAAGGACGCGATCGTACATTTGAGAGTTAACGCTTGAGATTTTGCCGATACCTAGCATATAATTTGTATTATGTCAATGAATATTTAAGTTAAAATAATACTAACTTGCCTGCCCACAGCAGAGGAATATTATGCTCCAGACAAAAACTCAACTCACTCTGGAAGAGTTTTTCGCTCTACCGGAAGGGGAAGGCGATATTACCTACGAACTGATTGATGGTCAAGCATTACCCAAAATCTCACAAAAAAAATTTCATTCTCGCCTTACCAGAAGCCTAATAAAAATCCTCGAACAGTGGGGTGAGCAACGGGGAGAAATTGGGGTAGAATGGGCTGTCAAATTAACCCGCCAGGGGCGAGACTGGATGCCAGTACCCGATCTTTTATATGTTTCTTACCAACGCTTATCTCCCGACTGGAATGAGGATGAAGCCTGTCCCGCAGTCCCAGAATTAGTCATATAAATTATTTCACCGGAACAAACTTTCGGTCAGTTAGCTGCTAAAGCCAGAGATTATTTAGATGCTAAGGTATTGCGGGTTTGGGTAGTTGATAGCAAGGCGAGAAGTATTACAGTTTTTTACCCGGATGCAGCCCCCCAGACTTATATGGGAGATACGCTATTAACAGATTCACTTTTTGATGGATTAGAATTTACGGCAGAACAGCTATTTATGATGGCAAAAATACCACCAAAGTTGTCTTAGGAGTGCAAATTAAATAATTTACACAAGTTTGTGGGACGGGCGGGACGCCCATCCCACAAGAATCATCAAATTGTAAGTTATTTAATTCTTATTCCTTAGCACCCAATAAGATAAGACGGCGGTTGAAACCGCGTCTCTAAAAACTAATTCCGCCTCCGCGGAATGAAGAAAGATAAGACGGCGGTTGAAACCGCGTCTCTAAAAACTAATTCTGCCTCCACGGAATGAAGAAAGTAACGCATTTTTATGAGTTACTCTTCAACCCGCTCCCGTCGCGTGAGTGTTTGTCTAGAAGCGGTTTCAACCGCCCAGTTTTCTCTGGATTTATATTTCAGCAAAATGCTTTTGCAATAGATCGTGAATAAATCGATAACGCCGATCGCCCGTTTTTTGCAGCAACAGGCGATCGGCCGCAGCGTCGAGAAAACGCCTGTAATCCCAAGGAATGTAGCCGTTAGACCACAGTACGAGGCGCAATATCAAACTTTCAATCCCCGGAATTCCAGGGAGCAAAGCACTAATTACCGCCACAACAGCACCTGCAATTAATCCCCAAATCGACCCGGAGACTAGGGTAGCAATTAATCCCAAAATCACCCAAATCAGCCCGCCTAGCAATTTAACTCCAAACTGATACTTGCGCTGCTGCTGGCTTGTTTGCAGCCAGCTAGAGGGTATGCGATCGAGGTAAAATTCTTGAATTCCTTGCTGTTCCATTCTTCTGGCCAACCATCCCAGCCAGTGGCGAATTTGTTCGGGCCGCAGTTCCTTGTTTCTGGGATACTGCTTGACTTCCCGGGCTATTTGGTGGCGAATATAGGCAGTTAACAGATATTTGCGCTGTTCTTCTGCGGAAGTTATGCGCTTCCAAGCTTCGATTAAAATATCGTCGTAAGCCAAAGCCATCATGCTCAAAAGCAAGGGAGTTTTTGCTAATTTTAATAGCTCCGGCTCGTTCTCAATGCTGTACCAAAGTTCGCGGCTTCTGGCTTCTAGCAGATAATTTTTTATTTGAGTTTCTGTCAGAGGTTTCAGCAAAACTGCTGCTTGGAGTTTAAATCGAGTCGGGCAGTTTTTGTAGACTTCAAAACTGCTGCAAGCTACTAAATGTTTGGGTTTTAATTCGCTGTCAACAAACTGGTTGATGGCTTGAATGCACAAATTTTGGCGGTGGGTTTCTACTTCGTCCAAGCCGTCGAGGAGAGGCAGCAATTTTTGTGCTGTCAGCCATTTTTTGCCCGCAGCGGGAGAGATGCTGTATTTGTACTGAAGTTGAGCAATTAACCAATCTGCGATCGCCCCCGAATGTTCTTTCCAAGTACCGAGTTCAAACAACACCGGTACAGGCAAACTAGCATCTTTTTGGGCGCGGGAAACTAACACCTTAGCCAATTCTAGCAGCGTCGTGGTTTTGCCGGCACCCGTCGCTCCCAAAACGACCAATTTGCCGCTGCTGCGATCGAACACTTGAGAAATGCTAACTTTGAGAGGAAGCCGAACACTCGGACGGTTGCCGGCTTTCACTTCCACATCCCAACAGCGACTAGCACCCAGAGGCTGCGAGTCAGGGCTAAAGTTAGCGTGCACAGCAGCGTGCAAAGACTGCGCCAGCCCTGCTTGGACTTCGTGCTTCACCTCCTCCAACAATCGATCGCGAGGCGGTTGTAATTTCAGAGGAATCAATTTTGACATTTTATGCACCTCGCGCTGAACGCTTACTTTCGCAAATTTGCGCGCAAATAACCCAGAGCAAGATTACCATCAGTACAGGGGTCTAGTATATATTGACTGAAATTGTTGCGGCAATTATCCATCTGAAATTTTAGATAAAAATCCTGACGCGGCGGCTTGCATTAGGTATTTCCACTATAAATTAACTGGCGATCGCGCCAACTCCCAAACAAAAATTATTAGTATAAATACAGAGAGGTCAATTATGTCATTTACGAACAGTCAAATCATCACAGTCAGTTTAGCAGGACTGGCAACAGCGGTGGGAGTCGCTGCTGCAACTATACAGTCTGGCGCGATGAAACAATCCAATCCCCCGCTTGCAGAATCCCCAGCAGCAACCGGAAACCCGATTTCACTCGCCCCGACGAACAATCCCGAATCTGTGCAACCAGAACCTCTGCAACTAGAAACCCAGGCTGCGGAATCTCGCCCATCTCGTTCTCAACCGGCCAAAAGCCCAGCACTTCAACCACCGCTAATCGCCGGAGTTTCTGTCCCAAAAGTTGGCCCAGTAGTTGTCACACCTCCCGATTCCGGGTGTAAAATCACCCAGGCTGTAGTCAGCGATCCGAATCCACCGCTAAATGTGCGATCGCGCCCGCAAGTAAGCGGCAGCAAAATAGTAGGAAAACTCCCAAATAATACCTTTGTTTCAGTCGCCGAAGAACAAAACGGTTGGCTGCGAATTACCGAGCCAGCCGGTTGGATTGCGAAAAATCGCACCGAAAGCAGTTGTTCTAATGTCAACCAGCAGATTAATTTTTTGGCTGGGGGTGATGAGGCGATCGTCAAAGGTAGAATTATCGGAGGCGGCAGTCACTCTTACATAATTCGCGCTGCTAAGGGTCAAATTATGACTGTTAAGAATCGGCAAGGTGTTTTTCCACTAATTCTTACTTCTAAGGGCAAAGCTTTGACGGGAGATAATTATACGGGAAATGAAACTGAGTGGACGGGTAAAATGCCTGTTACTGGCAATTATACATTTCAACTAGACTCAAATTTCCGGGGATTTCAATATGAATTTTATGTGCGAGTCCGATAAATTCCCAAGAATACCGGGCGGTTGAAATCGCGTCTATACAGACAAAACCAGCTTGTATAGCGGGTTGAAGAGTGGGCGGTTAAAATTACCTTATTTTCTTTACACCGCGTCGGCGGACTTCCTTTGTGTAGACGCGGTTCGCCGTCTTTCTTTGTGTAGACGCGGTTCGCCGTCTTTCTTTGTGTAGAAGCGGTTTTAACCGCCGTCTTAGTTAATTAAGGAATTTCAGAAAGCGACACATCTAAAATCGCAAATTTCTGCCAATCTTCTGAATCAAAGTGCCACCATTCTGTTGTAATACCAATAAATCCCTGTTTTTTCATCGCATCCTTAAGTAATTGACGATTTTTCCGAGATTGCGCGCTGCCGCCTTGATAATCTCCGTGAGCTTTTTCGGTAAAGTCATCGTAAGGTGTTGGCATTTCTAATTCTTTGCCGGTGCGATCGACTAAAGTCAAATCCACAGCAGCACCGCGATTGTGCCGCGAACCTCTAGCAGGATTAGCCACATAGTTCGGATCTGGCAAAAACTCCCACATTTGCTTAGTCACAGAGAAAGGCCTGTAACAATCGTAAACTTTCAAACCCAGTCCAATTTTCTCTAAATCTGTTTGAACAAGGGCTAATTTTTGAGCAACAGAACTTCTCAAAGCACATTTTGCTACTGTATAAAGTTTTCGTTTCAAGAAATTGTTAGTAGTGGCGTACCGGATATCGAGGCGAATGTTGCGATTTACGCTGCGAATGTCAACAAGTCGCGCCCAACTAGGAAGTTGACTCATGAAAACGCTTTCAGGTGCGATCGAATTTGGTTCTGGTTGGGTAATGTCCACTTTTGGTGGCTCCTGGGCGCGGACAAATATTGGATGGTGCAGACCGATCGCACATAGCAACACTAGCATAAAGGCGATCGGGTATTTTCCAAAACGATTAAATTTCATAGCTGTTCTGATGGCAAGTTTTAAACAGTAGATTGAGTTCGTTCTTCTGTGGTATCATCAATATTATGATGTTACCGTGACCACAAGAGGGAGCTATGAAAACTGCAATTTCACTTCCAGACTTAGTTTTTGAAGAAGCCGAGGCATTGGCTAATCAGTTAGGGTTGTCACGCAGCGAGCTTTATACAAAGGCATTGCAGGCGTATGTGCGGCGACACAACCGATCTCGAATTTTGAGGAAACTAAATCAAGTCTATTCTGAAGAGTCTTCTGAACTAGATATTGTCTTGGCAAAGATGCAATTTATGTCCTTGCCGCATGAGGATTGGTAATACCAAGTCCGGGTTCGTTACCCTTTATCAATCGGCGATTGAAATCGCTTCTACACAGACAAAGTCCGCCGACGCGGACTGAAGAATAAAGGGGATATCAAAACCGAATTTGGTATAATCTATCGCTGACAAATTTGGTGGGCAAGTTTGCCCTATCCAAAGTCTGAAATTCAAAATATTTTTAAATTCCCAAGCGCTGATACACTAAATCTAAATGCCTCAATTGGTACTGCGGATCGAAACAATCATCAATTTCTTTGCTAGTCATTTGAGCTGTTACGCGATCGTCCTTAGCAATCAAATTGTAGAAATTGCCTTCAGCTTTGTTCCAGGCTTCGTGAGCACAAGATTGCACAATTTTATAGGCATCTTCGCGACTCGTGCCTTTTTCTACTAAGGCTAACATCACCCGCTGGCTGAAGATAACTCCGCCGTAAAGATTCATGTTGCGCTTCATGTTTTCGGGATAGACTAGCAGGTTTTTTACTAAGTCTGTGGTTTCGACTAACATGAAGTGGGTGACAGTGGAACTGTCGGGCAAAATCATCCGTTCTACGGAACTGTGAGAAATGTCTCTTTCGTGCCACAGCGCTACGTTTTCTAAGGCTGCGACGGCGTTGGCGCGGACAATTCTTGCCATTCCTGTGAGTCTTTCCGATCGAATTGGGTTGCGTTTGTGGGGCATGGCGGATGAGCCTTTTTGCCCTTTGGAGAAGAATTCTTCGACTTCGAGCACGTCGGTGCGTTGCAAGTTGCGGATTTCGACTGCAAAACGTTCGATCGATGCGGCTAACAGTGCTAAGGTTTGGACGTATTCGGCGTGTCGATCGCGCGAAATGACTTGAGTGGATGCACAATCGGGTTCGAGTCCGAGATTTTGACAAGCGATCGCTTCAATTCGCGGGTCAATATTAGCATAGGTTCCGACTGCGCCGGAGATTTTGCCGACTGCAATGGACGATCGCAAATTGACCAATCTTTCTCGGCTGCGAAAGACTTCCGCCAGCCATCCAGCTAGTTTAAAGCCAAAGGTGATGGGTTCGGCGTGTATTCCGTGCGATCGGCCAACCATCACAGTATTGCGGTGTTGTTGCGCCTGATAGCGAATAGCTTGGCTCAAATCTTCGACACGTTCTAACAAGATATTAACGCTGGCAACTAATTGTAATGCCAAAGCAGTATCGAGCACATCCGAACTGGTTAAACCGAGGTGAATGTAGCGGCCGGCATCGCCTACATATTCATTGACATTTGTCAAGAAGGCGATCATATCGTGGCGGACTTCGGCTTCAATTTCGAGGACTCGTTTGGGGTCAAAATTAGCCTTAGCTTTAATTTCTTCGACTGCGGCGGCGGGGATGTAGCCGAGTTCGGCTTGAGCTTCGCAGACAGCGATTTCTACTTGCAGCCAGCTTTTGAGTTTGGCGGTTTCAGTCCAGATGTTGCCCATTTCGGGCAGAGTGTAGCGGTCTATCACGGTTGGGAATTGGGGAATGCGATCTGACTATTGTACATCTGTGAGGGATGCGAGAGTCAGGAAGTCCAGAAACCGGGTTTTTATGAAAATACTACGTTGTAGCCCGCAGATTCGGTAAAAACCCGGTTTCTTTAAAATATCTCAAATGGGTTCTATACTGTCCAATCCTCAGTCACTAAACCTGGAACTTTACTGAAGTCACTAACGTTTCGGGTTAATAATACCAAGTTGCGAGACATGGCAATTGCTGCGATTCTCAAATCCATCGTGGATACACGAACCCGTTGCCCTCGTAATCGATCGAAAACCGCAATTGCTTCAGCATCGTATTGTAGAACAGGAGCAGTTGCAAATCCCTGAAGGGTTTCTAACAATAAAGTGTAGCCGCGAATTATGTCGGTATTTGTTCGCGCACGATTTATGAAATTATGAGCGCCAAGTACCTGCTCGTGAAAACTGACAACAGATAAAGCAAAATCTGCAATTGGATGTTGAGCCATCCGAAAAGTTAATCGGCTAAACTCTGAGCCGGAACCACGTTGTAGGAAACTGATGTGGTCAGTGTCAAGCAGATATTTCATGCTTGTTCGTAACCTTCATCATTAGGTTTGTCAGCCTGACGAAACGCACGTCCATATTCTAGAGCTTCCAGAAAAGCCGATTTATCAGAGATTGAGCCAATCAGTTTATCGAGCCAGTTGCCAGAGATGGAGTTGCTTTCAGATTTGCGTTTAAGGTTAGCAACCTCCTGCTCGATGATTGCTAAGCGACGTTCGAGAATTGCTTCATCTAGCATTATTTCCTCCTTAATAAAAATACCTAAGCGATCGACTTATCGGAACATATACTGTTTCATTTTAACTGAGCGATCGTCCTATTCTACATCTGTGTGGGGATGCAAGAGTCATAGGACTTACGCATGGGGCCCAGAAACCGGGTTTTTTACGAAAATATTTCGTTCCAGTCGGCAGATTTGGTAAAAACCCGGTTTCTGATTCTCAATGCGATATTCTTTACCGATCGCCGATTATAAGTTAAAGCCTATTCAACCGATCGCTTTACCACAATCTTTGTACTGGGTAGCTGTCAAATACAGCATCAATGCTTAAGATAGGCATTTGAGTCACAACGTCTTGAGCAATTAAGAGTCTATCGAATGGATCGCGATGAGCATTTGGCAATGTGTTTAATGCAAAAATATGAGCTAGCTCGATCGGCAAAATTTGCAATCCATTGACTTGCTGCTGGCCTTCTATCAATTCAGTCAAGGACACATTCAGTGTTAACTTCCCAAGCTGAAGCTTAATTTGCATTTCCCAAATACTAACCAAGCTCGTAAATAAAGTATGAGTTGGATCGGCGATCGTATTCGTCGCTTGTTGCGATAAGTTTTGGGGAGAGATCGCCAGCCAAATCAAGACGTGGGTATCCAGCAAAATATTCATGCTTCACCCAACCAAAACGCATCAGGAAGTGGCTCGTTAAAATCCTCACTCATCCAGCCCATCCCTTGATGCAGACCCAAAACCCGTTGTTGCCCAGGAGGGGGTGCAGCTTCAACTGAAGTGTTTTCGGGGCTCGATCGCATCTGTCGTTCCAGCAAAAACTCTGCAAAAGTTAACAGAAGCTGCTGATTTTCCGGGAGTAACTGCTGTAACTTGCCTAGCAACTCTTCCAAAAGTTCGATCGTTTGAGAAGTCATCTTTTTCCCCTCAATGTTGGCGATAGTCTCATTTTATCGGAATGTATACTATTTCATTTTAACTGAGCGATCGTCCTAATTGTACATCTGTGTGGGGATGCAAGAGCGATCGGACTTACACATGGGGCCCAGAAACCGGGTTTTTTACGAAAAGACTTCGTTTCAGTCGGTAGATTTGGTAAAAACCCGGTTTCTCAAATCAACTCGGTTTTTGTCGTTTGGGCGATCGGCTACAATATCCTAAACCTCGTTAGCTGGCATTTTTACAAAAGCTGAAGGAGATAGAAGAATGAATAGCCATTATAGTCTCATCATCCAGTGGTCAAAAGAAGATCGACTTTTTGTTGTCAGCTTGCCTGAGTTTACCGATGTCATGCAGCCTTGCACTCACGGACACAGTTACGAAGAAGCGGCAAAACACGGACAAGAATTGTTAGAAACATTGATAAAACTCTATCAAGAAGATGGCAAACCTCTACCATAACCTCAGACTTTGGGGAAACGATTACAGATTGCGTAAAGTTACTCAATCTCTGCCACCATTCACTTATGCCTAAGAAGATTAGAGAATTGAAAAGCCTATTACTAAAAGCAGGATTCATTTGTCAGCCAGCAAAAGGCAGTCATAGTAAGTGGAAGCATCCCAAATTAGCTAAGGTAATTATCATAGCTGGCAAAGACGGAAATGATGCTAAACTATATTTAGAGAAGTCAGTCAACGAAACACTTGAGGCGCTAAGGCAAATCGAAGCAGAGGAGACAGAACCATGAAATATACAGTTGTTATCCAATGGTCGGAAGAAGATAGATGTTTTGTCGTCTTTTTGCCTGAATTTGAAGAGGTAATGCAGCCGGTAACTCACGGAGATTCTTATGAAGAAGCTATCTACAATGCGCGAGAGGTACTGGAGTTACTAATCGAAAGTTGTCAAGCTGAAGGTAAACCATTGCCAGCAATTAAGAAGCTAGAACGATTATTTCAGGCTGCTTAAATTTCTTCACAGCAATATCAGTCAAATATGAAATTAGTGCAAAGCCGATACACTCTGCTAAACGGGGCGGTACTGCATTTCCAATTTGCCACATTGCCTTTTTCATTGAACCTTCAAAAATAAATGAATCCGGGAAAGTTTGCAATCTCGCCATTTCACGAGCTGAAATAACGCGATTGAGATAAGGATGAATATGAGTCCCGCCATGATTTTCTTTAACAGTCATACTCGGTTTGCCCGGATACTGTCGCTTGAAAGCATCGGCGTAGCTTTCATACAAAGAACCGCCTGGTGGAACTTTAGCAAGTCTTTCCATGTACTCAACAGAATGACGAGTCCATTCGTGGTTAATTTCTGGTATGGGAGTATACTCGGGTAAATCATCAATCGCTGACTCGATTGCTTTGTATTGTTCTGGCAACAATTGCGATTTGGGATAGGGATTTTGCATCCCAAATCTGTTGGCAATAAAAATAGCTCGCGGGCGGATTTGTGGGACTCCATAAGCGGCTGATTCCAGAATAGCAACGGACACATGGGGATAGCCAATTTCCTGAAAAGCTTCGCAAATGGCTTGTTTAACAGCTCCTTTTTGCATAGTCAATATTCCGGGTACATTTTCCATGACAACATACCAAGGACGTATTTCAGAAACAACGCGGACAAACTCTCTAAATAAGCGATTTCGAGGGTCGTTGGGGTCACGTTTTCCTGCAACTGAGAAGCCTTGACACGGCGGTCCACCTACAACAACATGAACTTGTGGCGAACCAATTTCAGCGAGCAACTGTTGGGGATTTAAGTTTTTTATATCATCGCACAAGTGCTGGCAATCGGGAAAGTTATTTGTATGAGTTGCCGAGGCGATGGGATTAATTTCAACGCTTGCTACTGGTCGGAAACCAGCTTGCAATAAACCTTGGGTCATGCCGCCCGCACCGCAGAAAAGATCGACAAATGTATAGTCGGATTTTGGCAGTGACTGAGATTCAACATCAATGAATATCTTGTAGGGGTCGCAGTCATTTGCTTCTAGTTCGCGTTGGATGCGTTCGTAACGCCCTAATTTTGCTTTCTTCTGCTTTTTGGCAGGAATTAATTCTGACTCGTTTGAGAATAAAGACAGTTGTATTGCTTCCATTTTATATTTTTTTACTGCGTTTTATCTGATGTTGCCGATTTCGGGTCGAGTGTTGGGTTATATGGTGGTTGGAGGTCTGGGAAGTGCGATCGCACCATTATATATCTGTGAGGCATCCGTCTTTAGTCAGGCTAAGCAACGCAACTTGAGATGAAGGAGGCGATACCAACGGTTACGCAACGCTTATGCACCTACTGATTTTGAATATTTCGTTTATTGCGGATATTGCACTTACAGCACGTGTAGTGTTATATTGAATTGAAAAGTCAAGTATCATATCAAACAATACTTACAAACCTTTGCCAGTCATGCTGCACAGGTTTTGCCTTGTTGCAGCCTCAACGTGTTGATCATTAGAGTGAGTGGCTAAAATCAAGGGTTTAAACTCCTGATTATAGCTGATTGGCTTTCTAGATCCAAGAAAAACACATCAAAAGAGAGATTTATTATGTCGAGGCAAAAAGCATCGTCAGAGTCAGTTTTAGTTAAAGAACCAGAAAAAGCATCAATAGACAAATTAGAGCAAATACTGAGCAGAGAATCTGCACAGCCAAAATTAGTCGGAAGTAACGGAGAAGAGATACTAATTCCCGAATCTGTCTACAGCTTTCTGCGTCAAATTGTACATGGAATGGCATCAGGTCAATCTGTCTCGGTAGAACTTCATAATCCTCAAATGACAACGCAGGAGGCTGCCGACATCCTGAAGGTATCGCGACCCTTTTTTGTCAAATTATTAAATGAAGGAGAAATTCCTTATATCAAAGTAGGAAAACATCGGCGTGTTCTTTTGCAAGATGTAATTACTTACAAGGAACAGCGTCAAGTGAAGCGTCGCCAAGGAATGAAGGAATTAAGCCAATTTCTTCAGGAGGAGGGGTTTTACGGGGGCGAAGGGGTATGTGAAATAGCTCAGGAGTAGAATGGAAGCTTTATCTGTTATTGTAGACTCCTGCGTCATCTTCCCTATGCCTTTATGTGATACCCTGCTGCGTGCTGCTGAGACTGAGTTGTATATCGTTCATTTTTCACAAGAAATTCTAGATGGTGCAACCCGCAATCTTGTAAAAAAAGGAAAAATGACAGAGGTCAAAGCAGCTCGTTATCAGGAGATGATAAAGAATACCTTTCCTGAAGCAATGGTCGAAGTGCCGGCAAGTTTGGTGGAAGCAATGACAAATCATCCGGGCGATCGCCATGTTTTAGCTGCTGCCATAATAGCAAATGCTAAAATTATTATTACTGATAATCTTAAACACTTCCCAAAAAAGGCTTTAGAGCCCTACGGGATTGAAGCGCAGCACCCGGATGTATTTCTAACTCAGCTTTTTGATAATGACCCAGAATCAATAGTTGAGGTAATTCGGCAACAGGCTGAGGAGCTAAAAAAACCACCTCTTACTGTTGCCGAACTTATTGACAACTTAGAAAATAATAATAGAGTTCCAGAATTTGTTAGTAGGGTTCGTTTATACGAATACTGCGATTTGGTAATCGACACTGCGAAACAAGCATTAACTGTCTTGGGAACTCCAGCAGCAGAAGGGGGTCAATCTTATCAAGGAGATCGATATCGACTCTGGATGAAAGGGTCAACTCTAACCATTACTGCTAAAGATAGCCGTGGCGAAATCCTGCGAGTTCAAAATATGGAAGTTAACGGTAATATATCATCAGAAGATGTCAAATTATTCCAAATATTTGC
This sequence comes from Microcoleus sp. LEGE 07076, assembly GCF_015207455.1. GTDB lineage: Bacteria > Cyanobacteriota > Cyanobacteriia > Cyanobacteriales > Microcoleaceae > Microcoleus. Next base: position 2,527 of record NZ_JADEWV010000097.1, on the reverse strand, counting down.
TCAACGTTTAGAACAAGAGTTAGCAACAAATGGTGTTGACTAGCAATAAGCTTACTTACTGCATCCGATCGATCGTCCGATACTGCACCGCCTCCCCCACATGATTCGTTTTCAAGCTTTCATCCCCCGACAAATCAGCAATAGTTCTCGCAACCTTCAAAATTCGATCGCTAGCCCGCGCCGAAAGCCCCAACTTCCGAATCGCCATCTCCAATAAATTCCGAGAAGCATCATCCAACTGACACCATTGGTTAATGTGACTGCTTAGCATCTGCGCGTTACACCGCAAGCTATCTTCCGACTGAAAACGGCGAGTCGCCATCTCTCGCGCCCGCTGCACCCTCACCCGCACCGGTTCCGACTCCTCCCCCGTCGGCTGTCGCGTAATCTCCTCCGGTTTCAAACGATTCACCGCCACTTGCAAATCAATCCGATCCATCAAAGGCCCCGAAAGTTTTGCCCAATATTGTTCTCTCTTTTGCGGCGAACAAGTACATTGTTGGATCGAATCGCCGTAGTAACCGCAAGCGCAAGGATTCGTACTCGCAACTAAAGTGAATTGTGCCGGAAACATCACCGATTGTCTGGTTCTAGAAATCGTCACATAACCATCTTCTAAAGGCTGCCGCAAAAACTCCAAAACATCTCTTTTAAACTCAGTTAATTCATCCAAAAAAAGGATGCCGCGATGCGCTAAAGAAATTTCACCCGGACGCGGAAAACTGCCCCCGCCAACCAGAGAAGGCCCCGATGCTGAATGGTGAGGACTGCGAAAAGGCCGATCGCTCACCAACATTCCCTTATCCTTCAACAACCCCGCCACCGAATGAATTTGAGTCACATCCAAAGCTTCCTGAAAAGTCAGCGGCGGCAAAATACCAGGCAAACGTCTCGCCAGCATAGTCTTACCGCTCCCTGGCGGCCCGACAAAAATCAAATTGTGTCCCCCCGCCGCTGCTATTTCCAAAGCCCGCCGCGCGTGAATTTGCCCCTTGACATCCTTTAAATCTAAACCCGGAATCCGCCTTTTTGCTAACTCTTCTCGACCGTTTACTTGTAACGGCGAATAAACTTGAGGATTGTTTAAAAAATCAGTAACTGCAAAAATATTTTCAAAACCGTAAACAGATATTCCGTGTACCAAAGCCGCTTCCTGTGCGTTACCAGCGGGTACAATCAACCCAGAAATACCCATTTTGGCAGCAGCAGCGGCGATCGGCAACACCCCAGACACAGCCCGCAACGTCCCATCTAAGGACAGTTCCCCCAGAAACAAATAATCTCCCAAAAGTTCCGCGCTGACCTGTTCCGATGCTGCTAAAATGCCAATGGCGATCGGCAAATCAAAGCTCGGCCCCTCCTTCCGCAAATCCGCCGGAGTTAAATTTATCACAATACTCCGCATCGGAAAAGCATAACCCGAATTTTTTAGCGTAGCCTTAACCCTTTCTTTAGCTTCTTGCACCGCCGAATCGGGCAACCCCACAACCACAATTTTCGGCAGCCCCCCCGATACATCAGCCTCCACGCCCACCTTTACCGCGTCAATGCCTACGATCGATGCACTCCAAACCCTAGCAAGCATTTTTCTCGATCCTTAATTTGCCTGTCTTTGATTCATCATATATTATGATTAACAATGACTAATGAATATCGGAAGAAGCAAGAAAAACTTTTCCTTGCCTCTTCCTTTTCTCTTTTTGCTCCTCTGCTGCTGATTCTTCCCTCTTCGCCTTCTGCCTTCCGGCTTCCGCCTTCTGCCTTCTGCCTTCTGCCTTCTGCCTTCACCCTGCCACCTTCCCTCTTGGGCCTTGCCACTTCTTCCGTCTTCCTGATGACTGATGACTAATGACTTCCTTCCTTAACACCCATGACAACTCAAGAAACGCTTTTCAGCAAAATCATCCGCAAAGAGATTCCGGCAGACATCGTTTATGAGGACGACATGGCCTTGGCGTTCAGAGATATCAATCCCCAAGCGCCCGTCCACATCCTCGTCATTCCCAAAAAGCCTATTCCCAAATTAGCCGATGCCGAGTCGGGAGACCATGCTCTCATGGGACACCTGCTGCTGACTGTCAAGCGGGTAGCAGAACAACTCGGCCTCAGCAACGGCTATCGCGTAGTCATTAATAATGGTAGCGACGGCGGCCAAACTGTAGACCACCTGCACCTTCACATTCTCGGTGGCCGCCACATGAAGTGGCCCCCTGGCTAAAGGCTAATTTTGCAGGCAGAATTTACGAACTCATCTTTCTTCAGAAACCCGGTTGATTGCGATTAGCGCCTCAGAAACCAGGTTTTTTGGTCAACAAATTTTTGCTGCATATCTTGGATGCGAGTCGGTCAACCGCAGATGTCAGGCCGATCGACACAGAGACGGCGCAAATAATTTTAAAATGGTTTTGGCATGAATGCAAGCAGTCTATTGAGAATGTAGTTCGATCGCAACTTCCCCCTCGACTTAGGAATGAGAATTAAATAACTTACCATTTTTATTGTTCTTGTGGGATGGGCTCTATAGCCC
>NZ_JADEWV010000417.1 GCF_015207455.1 Microcoleus sp. LEGE 07076 | reverse complement strand
CCTCGATCGGGGCGGGGTTGAGGCATTGTCGAGTCCATAGTCGAAACTTAAACGGGTGCGATCAAATTTCTGGCGATCTACTCAAACGTAGCGACTATCTTTTATCTGAGATATTGCACCATTCTCAAGAAGCTGTAGAGGCCCTTTCGCCAACAGCTTTAAAGCTTGCAGACGGGTTACATAAACCCGCCCGACCCACGAAAAATCCCCTTATTGACATTAGAATTCTTGCAAAAATAGTTAGGACGATGCTCAAAGCCATCCCACAAAAATCTTTTTTCTTGTGGGACGTTGCTCTGAGCAGCGTCCCAAAATTTGATTAAAAGGACTGAGGCAAGAGGTCTATTGCTGCAAGATTTGAGTTTTATCAGACTTCAATCACTTCGCCCGCAGCGATTCTAATCAGCGCACTACAAACGCTGGGTATGAGTGGAAGCAAATCGGGAAGACGATTGCTGGGCGCGACCATCACAATGACTGCAACTCCAGCCTGCTGCAAATTTTGCTGATAACGTAAATTCTGATCCGCCGTCAGCAAAATGGTGAAACTCTCCTGCATCATGAGTTTCAATAATTCACCATTTTTTTTACCTGCCCATCCCATTTCTACAACAGTTCGCACCTCATAGTCTGTGAGTTCACGTTTTAGAGGTCGCGGGACACACTCATCAAGCAGGATTCGCATAAGCAGTCAGCATTTCCTTTGCCAATTCGAGAACAGAAATCGCTTGCTCACGTTTGACGCTAGGGAAATGGTCTAGAAACTCATTGAGCGAATCACCAGCTTCGAGATAATCAAGCAGGGTCTTCATCGGGACGCGAGTACCCATAAAGACAGGAGTTCCCCCTAGAATGTCGGGGTCGCTATGGATGATAGGTAGTGTGGAGATCGTATAAAAATTTTGAGGAGTCATGAATCTGATTGCAAAGAAAAGGTTGTTACATGGAGAGCAGCGTCCTCAGTCCAGGTATCACTTGGCTCGACGACAACTAGATTTTGATTTGATAACTCGTTGAGGATCGGAGTTGCCAAGCGTAGCCGCTCCGTTGGTGACAAAGTGCGGACAACTTGAATATAGATTTCTTGATCGGTAGTCGGCATAATAAATCCTCCTGCCTTCAATTGTAACCTAAGCTGGTGTCTGAATCGGAATATCGATCGCCTTTATCTCATATCATTAGAAGAAGTGCGATCGGCAATCCTTCTGTTGAGACCCTGCGCCATTTGTTTCATCGGCAGTTCGGGATTTGCCGTGACCCATTGAATAAATTGCTCATCGGTAACATTAATTTTATCAAACTAACTAATGAATAAAGATTTTTGGCTTGAACAAATCAAGAAAAGAGAAGTTTTTGAAAGAGCGTATGTGTATGCTATTTCATACCAAATCAACGAAGATGACTACTGTAATTTTATTGAAATAACTTACTACAGACAAAATAAAGAAACATTATTTAGAGAAATTAAAATGTTTCTTGAAAACCCGAGCTTATATGAACCAGAAACAGCATTTTCATTCTATCTACCAAAATCAGATATGTTCTTCAGGAGAATGATATATACTCCATTCAAAGACTTAGTGATTAAATTTATTTTCGTATCTGTTTTAGCTGAAGCATTAGATTTTACGTTTATTAAAAATTGTTTTTCACATCGTTTTGATAGAAATCTTGAAAAGACGGAGAAATCCAAGGGATATTTATATAAATCTTACTACAACAAAGGATTTAAAGAATTTATAGCTTGGCAATTTGCCCAGGTAGAGAATAGCAATTGTATGCTAAAAACCGACATATCATCTTTTTATGATTCTATCTCTCATGAATATCTCCTCTCAGCAATTGGCCGAAAACTCAACATAAGTAATGAAAGTCATTTTATGATTCTCTTTAGTAAGACCTTAAAATTTACAACTTGCTACTATTCAATTGTGGATGAAAAATTATGTGAAACATATAATAGCCAAGGCATACCGATAGGAAATTCAGCAGAAGGCTTTATAGCTAATATATTCCTTAATGAAGTTGATGAAGCCTTATTTAATTTGGGTATAAACTTTGGCAGATATGTAGATGATTTTCGCTTTTTTACCAATAATAAAACTGAATCATTAAAAGCTTTAATAATCCTACAAGAATTTCTGCTAAAAAGAGGACTAAATCTAAATACTTCAAAAACTAAAATTATAGAAGCTCAAGAAAAGATTATTGAATTAATTAAACATTCAAATAAAAGCGGAGTTTAT
>NZ_JADEWV010000096.1 GCF_015207455.1 Microcoleus sp. LEGE 07076 | reverse complement strand
GGCTTAAGTTGACACAAAGCAGGGCACGGTGCGGTGTCCCTACTTAAAAGCCACATCTCATTCTCAAGCGATTTACGTTCTGGTGGCAACTTAAGCTCTAATAAAAATAGTCCGAATTACTTAGCCCCACGCTTACCAGATATGTTTGCTGCTAAATAACTGAAGTCCTGGACTTCATATTTATGACTTCTAATCAACCTTCTCCCGAAAATACACCCGAATTCGCCTCAGCCGCCCCCGACAGCCAACAATTAGCCGAAACCGACGCCCCTTTTCCCATTGTCGGGATTGCCGCCTCAGCAGGAGGGCTCGAAGCTTTCACCGAGTTACTCAGCCATTTGCCGGTAGATACGGGTATGGCGTTTGTGCTGATTCAGCATTTAGCCCCCGATCACAAAAGTCTGCTAACCGAGATTCTCGCCAGACAGACGAAAATGCCTGTTAGTGAGGTAAAAGACGGCATGGCTATAGAGCCGAATCAAGTCTACATCATTCCGCCCAACACCAAGATGGTGCTGTGTAAAGGCGTGCTGCAATTGTCACCCCGCGAGAAGATTTATGGCAAATATATGCCGGGAGATGCGTTTTTTACCTCATTGGCGATGGATCGGGGCCACAAGGCGATCGCCGTAGTATTATCGGGGGGAGACGGAGACGGTTCGCTGGGGCTCAAGGCAATCAAAGCAGCCGGAGGCATGACTTTTGCTCAATGTCAAGACACGGCAAAATTCGATAGTATGCCGAATACCGCTGTCGCTACAGGGAATGTTGATTTTATTTTGCCACCTGAAAAAATTGCCGAGGAACTGGCAAAGTATAGCGGCAGTCCCCTTCTAACTTCGACAATTTCCCTAGCAAAAGTTGAAGACTCGCCCGAACCGGGAGATGCCCTGGCAACTATTTTTGCCCTGCTAAAATCAACCGCAGGCGTTGATTTTAGCCAGTACAAACCCACAACGATCGCGAGGCGCATCCAGCGGCGGATGGTATTGTATAAGCTCGAAAGCTGGGATGATTATACTGAATACCTGCGACACAATGTGGCTGAAGTCACAGCTTTGTATGAAGAAATCTTGATCCACGTTACCAGTTTCTTCCGCGATCCTGAAGCCTTTAAAAAATTAAAAGAGCTGGTTTTTCCCACGATGATCCAAAATAAATCGTCAGAAGCTTCAATTCGGATTTGGGTGGCGGGATGTTCCACAGGTGAAGAAGTTTACTCGATCGCTATTTGCTTGTTAGAGTTTTTGAGGGATCGAAATCTTTCGCCACCGATCCAGATTTTTGCCACAGATATCAGCGAACAGGCGATCGGCAAAGCGAGGTCTGGCATCTACTCAGAAAACCAGATGGTAGATGTTTCACTAGAACGCCGTACTCGCTTCTTTATTCGCGCCGAAGAAGGAGGTAGTTATAGAATCTGCAAAGCTGTCCGCGAATTGTGTGTATTTGCGCGACAAGACTTAAGCAGCGACCCACCTTTTTCCAATCTCGATTTAGTTAGCTGCCGCAATGTGCTGATCTATTTGGGAGAGTCGCTGCAAAAAAAAGTAATGCCGATTTTTCATTACAGTCTCAACGCAGCAGGCTTTCTGTTGTTAGGCAGTTCTGAAAGTACGGGAAAATTTGCATATTTGTTTACTTCTGTCGATAAAAACTCTAAAATTTATGCCAAAAAGTTGACGGCGACTCGTCCCACACTTTCGTTCGCGCCGAGTTCCTATCCCGTCGCTAAAGCTGCTCTCGAACAGGGAATGAATGAAGACAATTCGATCGATAATTTTGACTTAGAGTACGAAACTGACCAACTGATTTTGAATCGCTATGCCCCAGCCAGCGTGCTTGTTAACGAGCAGATGAAAATCCTGCAAGTGCGGGGAGATATCGATCCTTACTTTAGAGTCGCAGCCGGAAAGCCGGACTTAAACTTGCTGACAATGGCAAGGGGAGGTTTGCTTGTGGAGCTTCGCACCGCAATTTCTCAGGCACAATCGCAGAACGTGACTGTTAGGAAAGAAAGGGTATTGGTTGAATGGGGCGGGCGATCGTCTGCGGTGAATATTCAGGTGGTGCCGTTCCAGTCCCACACCACCGCAGCACGCTATTTTTTGGTGCTGTTTGAAGAAGTTTTAGCCCCGGCGATCGACTTTTCCACCGTCACCGCCCAAAGCTGCGATCGAGGTGATTCCGATCCGGAAAATGAGCGGCTGAGGCAGGCGCTTGCCGCCGCTAACCAAGAAAAACTTGCGGCGCGATCACACCTGCAATCGCTAATCCAAGACCAGGAAAATCTCAACCAAGACCTCAAAGTTGCCAACGAAGAAGTCCTCTCCAGCAACGAGGAACTGCAAAGCATCAACGAGGAACTAGAAACTGCCAAAGAAGAGATTCAAGCCACTAACGAGGAACTCACCACCACTAACGAGGAACTTCGCAGCCGAAATATGGAACAAAGCCTGGTCAATAACGATTTGACAAATTTGCTTTCTAGTATCAATATCCCAGTTTTAATGCTGGCGAACAATTTAGAAATTCGACGCTTTACGCCAACGGCCCAGAGAGTTTTTAATCTGATTCTCACAGATATTGGACGACCCTTTAGCGACATCCGATCGACTCTTGATGTTCCTGACTTGGAACCGATGATTTTGGAGGTGATTGATACTCTCCAGACGCAAGAACGAGAAGTTCAAACTTTGTCGGGATATTGGTACAACCTCCGGATTCGCCCTTACCGCACAACGGAAAACCAGATTGAGGGCGTGGTGATGGTTTTGATCGATATTGATGGTCTTAAACGTAGTGCCAGAACCTTGGAGGAGGCCCGAAACTACGCTGAAACCATCGTGGAAACTGTGCAAACGCCTTTAGTCGTGCTAGATGCTGATTTCCGAGTGCACAAAGCAAATCGATCGTTCTATGAAACGTTTCAAGTTTCATCCTCAGAAACAACGCAGATTTCGCTGTTTGAGCTAGGAAATGGGCAGTGGAATATCCCTCAATTGCGATGGATTCTGGAAGATATTCTGCTGAGTGATGTTCAGCTTCAAAACTTTGAGTTGACTCATTTTTGGGAGCATATCGGCTCCAAAACTATGCTGGTGAATGCTTGCAAACTTGAACGAGAAGACCAAGCTTTAATGATTCTGTTGTCTTTCCAGGATATCACCGATCGCAAGCAGTTTGAGACAGAGCGATCTCAGTTATTGGAGCAGGAAAAGTTAGCCCGCCAACAAGCAGAAATTGCTAACCGTGCTAAAGACGAATTTCTGGCGAATCTCTCTCACGAACTCCGCAATCCTCTGACTCCGATCCTGGCGTGGGCACAAATGCTGCGTAGCGGAATGCTGAACGAGGCCGCAGCCGCTCGCGCTATAGAAGTGATAGAGCGCAGCGCGCTGGCGCAATCTCAGTTAATCGAAGATATACTGGATATTTCGCGGATTACCAGCGACAAGCTCGTTCTCAATACCAGTCCGATCGATCTGCTGTTTGTGGTGCAAACTGCACTCGACGGGGTTCAACTATCAGCGGATGCCAAAAACATTAAAATTGTTTCGCAGTTGACTTCTGTACCTGTTTTAGGCGATGCCGATCGCTTGCAGCAAGTTGTGTGGAATATCCTGTCTAATTCGATTAAGTTTACTCCACCGGAGGGACGAGTGGAAGTTGTCTTGGAGCCGATCGAGCATCGCGCTCAAATGCGAGTCACCGACACGGGAAAAGGGATTGCGCCGGAGTTGTTACCGCATATTTTCGATCGCTTCTGCCAAGGAGATTCTAGCAGCACTAAGGCGAATCAAGGGCTGGGATTGGGTTTGTCGATCGTGCGCCATCTGGTGGAATTGCACGGGGGAATCGTGTTTGCCGAGAGTCCCGGGGAGGGACAGGGAACTACAATAACTATGAGATTGCCTTTGCCAGACTCGGCTGAAGTGTTGACAGGGGCGATCAATTTAACGCCAACTGTATCGGCTGCGGGTTCAGATGCTTCTAGCCATACCGTCCCTTCTCTCAAAGACTTGCACATTTTAGCTGTAGACGATCGCAGCGATACCCGCGAACTCTTAAAATTTGTGCTCGAAAGCTACGGGGCTGAGGTTGTGACAGTTGCATCTGCCAGAAGTGCGATGGCTGCTTTGACTGAAAATCCCGGCAGATACGACGTGCTGATCTCGGATTTGGGAATGCCGGAGGAAGATGGGTATTCTTTAATTCGAGCAGTGCGCTCTCTTGCTGAGGCAGCCGGAGGACAAATCCCAGCCGTGGCGCTGACTGCGTATGCGAGCGAGCAAGAACGCAAAAGGGCGATCGAGGCGGGTTTTCAAACACATATTGCTAAGCGTGTAAAGCCTGTTCACCTAGCATTAATTGTTGCCAATTTAGCAGGAAGATTTTAAATGTTTGGGAGATAAGACTCGGCGGTTGAAACCGCCGTCTAGTCTCAGACATCGTTGATATAGACGCGGTTGCAACAGCCGTCCAATCTAAAAACAATTGCCAAAACTAACGCAATATGGGAAGATATAAAACATATAAAATTAGGGAGTTATGATTCTTGGTAACTATTAAATGTCGCGGCATTACTTTTTCCAATATCGAAGCCGTAATCTTTGACAAAGACGGCACTCTAGAAGATTCTCAGGAGTTTTTGAGACTTTTAGGAATTAAGCGATCGCGCTTGGCAGACGCTCAAATTCCCGGCGTGGGAGAGCCTTTACAAATGGCTTTCGGCATCGAAGGCGGCAGCATTGACCCGACGGGTTTGCTAGCGGTGGGGAGTCGCAGGGAAAATGAGATTGTGGCGGCGGGATACATCGCGGAAACTGGCAGGGGATGGTTGGAATCTTTAAGTATAGCGCGCCGCGCTTTTGATGAAGCGGACGAAATGTTTAAAAACGGTGCTACTTCTCCGATGTTTGTCGGCAGTTTGGAAGTGCTGAAAAATCTTTCGGAAGCGGGTTTGAAGCTGGGGATTCTTTCGGCGGCTACGACTGCGGCGGTGCAGAAATTTGTGAAAAATCACGAATTAAGCGAGTGGATTCAGTTAGAAATGGGTGTGGATTCCACGGAACTTAATAAACCCGATCCGAGATTGTTTTTGCAAGCTTGCGAACAACTCGGAGTGAATCCCGCAGCGACTTTGATGGTGGGAGATTCAACGGGTGATATTCAGATGGGTAAGAATGCGGGCGCGGCTGGCTGTATCGGGATTTGTTGGGGAAATGCGGGGGTTAGTCATTTGGAAAAGGCTGATGTGGCGATCGCATCTTTGGATGAAATAACGATCGCACCAGAGTAAACCAAGAATCCCCTCGCTCGACTGCTGGGGAGTTGTCAAAAATCTCGCAGCCGATTCCAAATCCCCCCGGTGCCGACGCAGACGGTTTCAGTCTCAACAAAAACAAGGTTTTGTAGGGGCACGGCCCCTACAAGAGAGTGAAACAGCTTCCTCGACGGCGGGAATCGGGACTGGGGAGATTTGTCAGTTTTCCCCATAATAAAGTTAAAATATAATCTAAAGTTATTCATTTTTTTAGGTTGCCTATGACTGCCGCTGCACCCTCTTCGATAAAAAACCAAACTCAGTACGAAGCCATTATCGGTCTTGAAACTCACTGTCAATTGAGTACGAATACTAAAATTTTTTCCAGTTCTTCTACAGAATTTGGTAATGCCCCAAATACTAACATTGACCCAATTTGTATGGGAATGCCGGGAGTGTTGCCGGTATTAAATCAAAAAGTTCTGGAGTATGCGGTGAAAGCTGGGCTGGCTCTCAACTGCGAAATTGCACCTTACAGCAAGTTTGACCGCAAGCAATATTTTTATCCCGATTTGCCGAAAAATTATCAAATTTCTCAGTTCGATTTGCCGATCGCCACTAACGGTTGGCTAGAAATTGAACTGGTGGACGAGGCGGGAAATTCTACTAGAAAAAAAATTGGGATTACTCGCTTGCACATGGAGGAAGATGCAGGTAAATTGGTTCACGGCGGCAGCGACAGGCTCAGCGGTTCTACTTATTCAATGGTGGATTACAACCGCGCCGGGGTGCCTTTAATCGAAATTGTTTCGGAACCGGATTTGCGATCGGGCGCGGAAGCTGCCGAATACGGTCAGGAATTGCGCCGGATCGTGCGCTACATCGGGGTTGGGGACGGGAATATGCAGGAAGGTTCGCTCAGGTGCGACGTGAATATTTCGGTGCGCCCGGTGGGCAGAAAAGAGTTCGGGACGAAGGTGGAAATTAAAAATATGAACTCTTTTAATGCGATCGAACGGGCGATCGATTACGAGATCGAACGGCAAACTCAAGCTATTGAAAATGGCGAAACAATCATCCAAGAAACGCGGCTTTGGGATGAAAACAAGCAGTGTACTTTCAGTATGCGGATTAAGGAAGGTGCGAGCGATTACCGCTATTTCCCGGAACCAGATTTGCCTCCGATCGAAGTTTCGGTCGATCAATTGCAGGATTGGAAAGCTCAACTGCCGGAATTGCCCGCCGAAAAGCGGCATCGCTACGAAACTCAACTCGCTCTTTCTCCCTACGACGCGCGGGTTTTGACTGACGATAAAGCGGTGGCGGAGTATTTTGAAAAAACGATCGTCGCCGGTGCTGTGGCTAAACAAGCTGCTAATTGGGTGATGGGCGATATTACTGCTTATCTGAAAAATGAGAAACTGGCGATTTCTGAAATTCCTTTCCAACCGCAGGATTTGACCGAACTGCTGGCACTAATTGATGCTGGCACGATCAGCGGCAAAATCGCTAAGGATATTTTGCCGGAGTTGCTAGCAAGTGGCGGTTCGCCAACTAAGTTGGTTGAGAGCAAGGGTTTGATTCAAATTTCGGATACAGGGGCGATCGATCGGGCGATCGATGCAGTCCTGGCCGCCAATCCCAAGGAGCTCGAACAGTACCGGGCCGGCAAAACTAAGCTGCTGGGCTTTTTTGTCGGGAAGGTGATGAAGGAAACCGGCGGCAGGGCAGATCCGAAATTGACCAATGAGTTGCTGGCGGCCAAGCTTGACGGCTGAGGTTCTGCAAAAGTCAACAATTCCGGTTCACCGTCAGGTGAGTTGACGGTTGACTGTTGTCATTAGTTACCAATTCCCAATGCCCTGCGCGGGCCTGCGCGGGCCTGCGCGAGTCAATTCCTATGAATGTTGACTCGATTTTATGATTCCGATGCAACTGGAAACGATATGAGGGGATTGGGTAGCCTCAGCGCGCGGCGGGCGATCGGAAAAACAGATCGCCCAAAGCGCGCTCTGCGATCCCGCTTCATTGTAACTTTATAGTTAATCTACATTTCTTTACAATATCTTCATGTTTGGGGGGTTTAACCCCTCATCCTGATTGTGTTATATTGTGTTATGTAGATGCACCCTGATGGCAGAGAGAGTTACTTAAGTAACTCTCTCTTTTTTTGTCTTTTTTGGGATCGCGCAGGTGGAAATACGGATGCGCGAACACCGGGAGAAGAAGAGAATATGGGAGAATATGGGAGAATATGGGAGAATATGGGAGAATGGGAGATCGAGCCGCAGCGATTGTCGATGATTCATTACCAATTACCGCTTTAACTAGATTAATATCAACTTGAGTTATTCAGTAATTTTGACAGTATGAGCGAACAAGCTAGCGAGTTAATCAAGCAGGGGATTTCGCATTATCAGGCGCGCCAATTTGAGGCGGCGCTGGATGCTTGGCGGGAAGCGCTGGCGCTGTATCGGGAAGTTGACGATCGCCGCCGGGCGGGTGCGGCGCTCGGTAATATGGGCGTAGCTTACGAAGCTCTCTTGAATTACGATCGGGCGATCGACTGTTACCAGCAGCATTTGGTGTTGGCGCGGGAAATTGAGGATCGCCGGGGCGAAGCAAATGCTTTGGGAAATTTGGGCAATGCTTGTTGTGCTCGCTCAGATTTTTCAGGTGCTATTAATTACCAGCAGCAGCGTTTGGCGATCGCCCGGGAAACTGGCGACTCTCGATCTGAGTTGGAAGCTTTGGGCAATTTGGCCCTGGCTTGCGATGCTTCGGGAGATTTACCTGGTGCGATCGAATCTTATCAGCAGCAGTTGTCGATCGCGCGCGCCCACAACGACGATCGCGTTGAGCGCAGTGCTCTCAAGAATTTGAAGATTGCTTACAAGCATTTAGCAGATTACGAAAAAGCCGACGAGTACCGGCAGCAGCAATTGGCGATTCTGCGGGAACTATTTTTAATAGATACAAATAATAATTTTATACAACTTGCAGAAACAGTTGGTTTGAATCCCGTCGAGGATTTGGCTGGAGCTGATTTAAGCGGTTTTGACTTGCACTACGCTGATTTGAACGGTGCGGATTTGCGCGCAACCAACCTCCAAGGAGCCGATTTAACCTTGGCCGATCTCAGCGGTGCTTTGCTGAGCGCTGCTCTGTTAATTGATGCTAATTTGTGCAACGCTAATTTGCGGGATGCTGAACTCAGCAGCGCCAATTTGAGCCGTGCAGATTTGCGGACAAAGCTACCGCGGGCAAATTTGAGCGGTGCAAACTTAGTCGGCGCTAATTTGAGCAGTGCTTATTTACCGAATGCAATTTTAGTAAATGCAAATTTGACTGACGCTAATTTAAAAAATTCTGATTTAAGCGGTGTTGATTTGAGCGGTGCGAATTTAAGCGGTGCTGATTTGAGCCGCGCTGATTTGAAAAATACCGTAGTAAAAAACACGAGGTTTTCTGGTTGTTTGGGAATTGCGGAATCCGTAAAAATTGAATTGAAGGCACGGGGCGGGATTTTTGAGTAGAATCAGAATGTTGGTAATTTTAGAGGGTAATAAAAGCTATGACTGCCGTAACTGCAAAACGATTCTCCATCGCCGAATATCACCGTTTGGCAGAACTGGGTTTTTTTGAGTCCGATGACCGAGTGGAATTGATTCGCGGAGAAATTATCAAAATGGCTGCTAAAGGTACGTTTCACTCTGTTTGTAATTCGCGGGTATTTGGAAAATTGTACTCCATCCTGGGAGAACGAGCGATCGTGCGCGGTCAAGAACCGATTATTTTGACGGATGATAGCGAACCGGAACCTGATGTGGTGATTGCGCGCCATCGTTCCGATAATTATTTATCTTCTCACCCAGAAAGTGCCGATATTTTGTTGGTAATTGAGGTTTCTGATTCGACTTTGAAGTACGATCGCAGAACTAAGTTATCTCTCTACGCTGAATCGGGAATTGCTGATTATTGGATATTTAATTTGGTAGATATTCAACTGGAAACCTACAGCGAACCTTATCAAAAACAAACAGGTAGTTTCGATTATCGAGTCAAACGAGTGGTTTTGCCGAACGAGTTTGTGGTAATTCCCGGTTTTCCAGAGTTGTCTCTGGATTTGTCTTTGGTGTTTCCCGGCTAGGCTTCCTGCGATGATATAATCCAAAAGTGCGATGGCTGCTTCCTTAGCTTGCGCCTGCGAACTCTTCACCAAAGTAGCACTATGACCGCTCAAACTCTCGCCCCGCCCCAACAAATTGTCCAGCTATCGGGTATCAGTTGGCAAACCTACGAAAATTTGCTTGCCGAAATTGGCGATCGGCAAATTCGACTGACATACAATCGCGGCAATCTTGAAATCATGGTACCATCTCCAGAACACGAACGTTTCAAAGAAGTATTGGGTCGATTTGTTGAGACCTTAGCTGAAGAATTAGATGTGAAAATTGAACCTCTTGGTTCTACCACATTTAAGCGTCCTGAACTTAGCGGTGCAGAACCGGATAAATGTTTTTACATCCAAAATCTGAGTGCAATTAAAGGCAAAAAAAGAATCGACATGGATCGAGATCCGCCACCGGATTTAGTGGTGGAAATTGATATTACCAGCCGTTCGGAAAATAGCTTGCAGGTTTATGCGGATTTGGGAGTGCCGGAAGTTTGGATTTATAATGGAACGCGGCTCAGAATCAACAGATTTGAAAATGGAGAATACGTTGAGTGCGACATCAGTTTAGCATTTCCCAGCTTGCCGATATTAGAGATAGTCAGATTTTTGGAACAAGCAGAAACAATGGACTATTTGGAATTAATTAAAGCATTTCGGGCTTGGGTAAGAAGCCAAATTCAGCAAAATTAATGACTTGGCGATCGCATCAAACAAAATTTACAATTTAAACCCGCGATAAAAAGCTGTGTTGCGATCGATTAGAGATGATAAACTAATTTAAATATCAATTACAATCTGGCAGAGCCAGCACTTCTCCCGATATGCGATCGCTAGAGTCTCACAACAAATACCCCGATTGCTTGTGGATGCAATTAGAAGCAATTCCAGTGCTGTCCGTTGGAACTCAAACTCAACAGCTCGACATTCACTTGAGCCTGAATTTTAACGAGCATTGGGAACCCCTGCTCGGCGGTAGGGTCAAATTTGGCTTGCAAGGCGGGACGCTCAAGCTCAATCTGGAAAACTGCGAAATTCCCGTAGCATCGCGTCAGTTAGTCGGTGATTTCAAGCTGTCGCCAATAGAAGAAACGCAGCCAATTCAAATCTGTAAAGAAGTTTTATTTGCAGAAGATCCGCAGGTAGTTCTAGACAGCGAAAATGCGGAAAAAATTAAACAAACTGATTGCACTTTGTGTCGCGTTTCCACAATAGGAGACGATACAGCACCTGCTTGGGTTTTTGCATTAGAGCGCGGCAATCCAGTATTAAAAGGTTTGCTAAAGAGTGCTAAAATAGCAGAATTTGCTGCCAAACCACTGCGGATCGCAGCGGCTTTTGAAGTTGCGAAAGAAGATATTTATTTAACAGATGCGGAGGGTTTGTGGCCGCACGATATTACGCCAAACCAACATTCGGTTTTAGAAAGAATCTTGATTGTATATTTGCAAGAAAATAAATTCCAACCGGCTCTCAGTTGGGCGCTGTTGTCCTACAATTTGCCTGCGGTGGAACAGCCTGATGTGGAAATTGCGCCGGAAGCCCAAGCCCAATTGCAGGAAATGGTCGATCGCATTATCTCTGCTGAAACCGACAACTTTGCAGAGTTGGCAAAAATCGCCAATCTCAATCCAGCGCGGGATTTCGCGGGGGGTAGCTTGCGCGGAACTACTTTGAGTACAGTAGATTTTAGCAGTGCAAAGCTCGATCGGGCAAACTTCCGAGGTGCAAACTTAAACGATGCCGATTTCAGCGACGCCAACCTGCAAAATGCCAAATTTGGCGGTGCAGATTTGAGCGGTGCTTTCTTAGGAAATGCCGACTTGAGTGGCGCAGATTTGCACCGCGCAAGTCTGGCTTTAGCAAACCTCAGCGGAGCAGATTTGAGCCGCACAAATCTCCTGGAAGTTAACTTAACAAATACTAATTTCAGCGGTGCGAATGTCGAGTCAGCAAGGTTTGGGAATAACTCAGGACTTGCGGAGGATGAGAAGGAAGATTTACAGCAGCGGGGAGCGATTTTTGAGGAAGTTTAGTCCGTAAGTGCGAGATCCCTTTCATCCATCCGCATCCCTCTTGGCACGGGCATCCCGCCTGTACGATGGCTTCAAAAAAAAAATCCCGCGATATCTTTTCCGGTTGCATCCCAATCATAAAATCGAGTCAACAGTTAACACTCAACCATTCAGTTTTTCGACCCGCCCGTCATTCGATTTCAGATTTTAGATTTTAGATTTTGGAGGCGACCCCACAGATAAATTCGGGGGCTTGAGGATTTGAGATTTTGGATTTTGGATTGATTCGGCGGATAAATTGCGTGGCGGGTATCACCTTTGAAATTCGCACGGTCAACAGCCAACAGTCAACAGGTAGGGGCGGTGCCAAGAGTGCCCGCCCTTTTTAACAGTCAACAATTTCGCAGGAGTGCAACTGGAATTGATATGAAGCGTAGCTATCCCGTAGGGAATCGACCACCATCAAACCTTGTAAAAAAAATCGTTGACTGTTGACTGTTGACTGTTGACTGTTGACTCGAATTTATTATTCCGATGAAGAGAGTATTTGATTTTAAAAGCTCTTAAAAGTTCGCCTGCTTTTGTGCAAATCAAGGAGTTTGCTTTTGCGGAAATTCCCAATGTTAATGATTTACAGACAATAGTTAACTTAAAAAAATTGAAAGGCGATGATAATGCGTATCGGTTTCGGGTTGGCGACTATCGAATAGGTTTTTATTTTGATGGCGAAACAGTTACTTTTGCAAGAGTTCTTCACCGGAAAGATATTTATCGCTACTTTCCACCCTAAAGCTGTTTTTAAGAAACAATTTGATTAAATAAAGAGCGATCGCCCTTTTATCCATATCCGTACATCCTAGCACGGGCAAGATACCCGTGCTTCCGAATCAGGTCAAAAAGAGCGAAGGAGGCTCTTCCTCCGGATCTGCATTACCAGGCTCTTCCTAGTAACGAGAAATCGCTTAAGTTATTAAATTTTCATTCCTAGATTATCCCTCCTCCTCAGATTTCACAGGAGCACGCCCAGAAATCACAATAAATCCTACCGATTCAAGAGTCAGGTGCGGGCGGCGAATTCCCGCTAAAACGGCTTGACTCAACGCACTTTCGGTACTAATTTCATCAGCCAAAACCAATTCTAAAAGTTGTTCCGATTTAGAAAGTCGGTTCAAGCGCAATTGCAATTGATTGACTCGGTTTTCGAGTTGAATTGCTGCACTGATAGCGGAATTATTGCACGTTTCCACAAAAGCCTCGCGCCCACGCAGCAATTGCTCAGATACCGCCCGCCCTTTTTGGCAAAAATCATCCCAATCCAGCGGATCGACAAAACTGTCAAGCATCGAAGTACGATTTTTAGACAAATTGTAATCCCGATTCGGCCCGCCTTTCCCCTTATAAGCCCGCTGCAAAATTGTCAGAACTTCGGCATCTTCCACCAAAGACATCTGCTCGTCGCGAGCATCTACATACACAGTTTCAAAAGTTGGGATTGACAGAGCATCAGCCCGCCGCTGCAAAGCTTTTAAGTTGTAATTTTCGATGTTTTGTGCTTGCAAAATTTTCGCAGCAGGCTCCAGATCCGTCTGGATTGAATAATTAAACTGAAAGCCAAACCACTCTTTCCCAACGGCTGCATCCCAACTTTCATCGTGTCGCCACATCGCAAAAGCTTGACCCCGATCGTCCCAGCGAATGTAAGAGCCAAGTGCATCGATCAATCCCTCTCCAATGCGGTAAAGAACTACATCGGTATTCTGATGAGCAATGCGGCGGTTGTAACTGCCGTATTGCTGACAGTAAGGAATCAATCGAGTTCTCAAATCGTTTGATGGAATCAAGGTTTTTTGAGTAGGTTGATAGCGGATTAATCCCGATATTTTCGGATGTTCTATTTGTTTGAAGTGGAGGGCTTGACAAAGCCAACCTTCGGCAGCTTGCTGCATTTCTTTGTGACGTGCATCGCAGTTGTCGAGGGATTCAAAATACTGAGATGCGCTGTCATCAAGAGTGTCAATTTCATCTAACACGTACTGCGCGTCGATTTTTGTTTTCTCTTGTTGGATTTCATTCTTGATTGCTGCTATTTCGCTGCATAAGCCTTTTGCTCCCTCAGCAAACAACTTTTCTTCAAGTTCGACCGCTTTTTGGTTCGCATAAAACTGAAGGCTGGCGATAGATTTGTTGAAGATATCAAAGCCGTCTTTTAAAACTTGAAACCAAGCTTCGTGGGGACTGTCGGGCAAATCCGGGCCTGCAAACAAACAAAATTGCACTCCCATTTTGCTCCCAATGCGATCGACTCTGCCGAGTCTTTGTTCTAATTGGTTGGGAAACCAGGGTAAATCGAAGTGAATTAACCAATCTGTCAATTGCAGGTTTACGCCTGTTTGCGCCGATCGATCGCACACTAAGATAAAACAATGCGGATCGGTCTTAAACCGATGGAGACTAGCCTCAACATCATCCGCTGATTTGCCCGTGTCGTGACTGGCGATCGCCTTTTTACCAAAGATTTTAGCTAAATTTTCCGCAATCTCTTGACAAGCGGTCGTAAAACTCGTGAAAATCACAATTTTCGGGAAACGCTCGCCCGGAATCGGTCGTTTAATTTGCTGTTGAATTCTAGATAGCAAATCGCGAGGATTGCTGTGATACTCGCGCGGAACCTTCAAAGCCAATGCCAAAAATCGCAAAATGGCAATTCGTAACAACGAGAGTCTATCCTGTCCTTCCTGGGGCTTTTGCAGCGTGTCTAGCAAGGTTTCTAGCATTTCCTTTTCTTGGGGAAACAGCGCTGTTTTGCTCAAAATTGCGCTGTCGCTTTGTCCGAATTCGCGATCGAGTTCTGGAGTTGATTTTTTCTGCAAGCGAGCTTTGACAACCCTTTCCAAAACATTCAACCAAGTACCCGAAGCGCGGAAAAACAGCAGAAAAATTCTCTGATATTCGCTGGATTTGGGAGCAGCAGCGCGCCATTTATCGAATACGGTTTGAATTTCCGACCACTGTTCGTCATTGAGATCGTACTCGGCTTTGGGGACAGCATCGCGGTCAAAAATCACATCTTCCACCGCTTCCCGGCGGTTGCGAAGAATGCGGCGGTGGAGGCGGTAGGTATCGCTAACGTGAGTGCGAATAGTTCGGACAAGACGAGATTGTTCTGCGGTTTCTGCGGTTTTCAAACAAGTTTCTAACTCATTTACCAATCCTAGCAAATAATCGTCCTTTGCAAAAAGAGTGCGGAGTTGAGCGAGTTTTGTTTGCAAAACAGCAGGCGTCGCACTTTCTCGAAAATCTAGCAATGCGCGACCAATTTCCTGACGGTTCTGCACCCCTTCTTTGAAACTTTCTAGGTCATCCAGACGGTAAGTAGTAGGTTCTAACAAGTGCAGCATCGTTAGAAAATCTTGCTCGCTGCCGCTGACTGGCGTTGCAGATAATAACAATAAATTTTTGCTTTTGTGAGCTAGTTTCTGGCAGAGTTCAAAGCACTGCTGCTGAGCGCGATCGCCCGAATTAGCCATTGCCGCCAGATCCTGCGCTTCATCAACAATCAGAAAATCCAGGTTGATGTTGCGGCTAATTTGATTGATTTCGCTAATAGCAACAAGCTGCACTCTATCAGCAAAATGAGACAAATAGAATTTATTTTCTAACTCTTGTCGCCACTGTTCGAGCAAATATTTGGGAACCACTACTACAGCGCGTCCATCGGGTTCGTCTAGCAGAAATTGGCGCAGAATAGTCCCAGCTTCTACAGTTTTTCCCAGTCCTGCTTCGTCTGCCAACAAATAGCGCGCGATCGGGTCTTCTAGGATGCGCCGGACGACTTCAACTTGGTGCGGGTAGAGCTCTATGTTAGCAGAAATTAATCCGGTCATGCCGCGGCTGACGGCGCGCTGTTCGATCGCAGATTGCACAAAAGCCAAACGGCGATCGTGAAAATACGGCGTTTCCTGGCCTTTGACTGCTAAAATATCGATCGGATCGGCGATCGGGATATTGCAGCGGACGTAAAGTTCTGACTCAACAGCCTGCAAACTTTGGCTGTCGGGGAGGTCAATTTCGTACTCTAACTTATCTTCATCCCAGTCATAAACTCGACCGATTATCCATCTTTCGTGAGTTGTGCTCCAGAGGTAGCAGCGGGTTTGTCGCTGAAGTCTAGCTTCTTGCAGCAAACCCAAGGGTATAGTTTTGCGGAAGCGATTTTTTACTGAACAAAAATATTCAATCAAGGCATCGGTAGACGATACCTCGACAACTTTTCCGATTCCCAAATCGTTTTTGGGCGATCGAACTAACGAACCAACCTCAATCATAATTTCAGCCTGACAATACTCACTAGAATACATTAACGCTTGAGGGACAAAAATAACATTAGTTCAGGTTCGCAGTCAGGACTTTAGTCCTCTCTTGGATGCGGACTAAAGTCCTGACTACAAACCGGTTGATAGATAATTACGATCGCCCAAAAACAACGCCGGCACTGCCAGATTCCCATTTTGGGTATTTCTGCATGACGCTAACGTAAATTTCCGAGTCAGCAAACGCCGTCAACCAAACTTGTAGAGGCTGCCAAGGCTGTTGGTTGAACCAATCTTGATCAGTCCCAGCAAATTGACGCACAAAAGGTGCGATCGCGCGATCGGCCAATGCTACATTATTACCATACAAATATTTAGTCGCGTTTAACTTTGCATTGAGTTTTTTCAAAAACAAAGCACCTTCATACCGATGCACTCCGGCATCAACACCTGCATAACGTTCCGGGTATTTATAACGGTCAAGATGATATTTAAACCCACCATCAAATTCAGCAATTAGTGCTAGCATTTCTGCAACAGAACCTTGTTCGGGAATCAACCATTTTTCAGGATCGTGTTGTCTCAACGCCCACAACATGATATCGATACTTTCATCCAGTACCCGCCCGTCAACATCAATCAATATCGGTACAGTACCCTTGGGCGATACATCTAACATTTCTTGTGGTTTGTCTCGCAAAACAACTTCCCGCAACTCGCACACCCGATTGCTAACCATCAACGCCAAGCGCGCGCGCATAGCATAGGGACAGCGGCGGAAAGAATATAAAATCGGGTATGTTGGTGACATATAGTCAGTAGTTAGTTGTTATTTGTTATTTGTTATTTGTTGTTTGTTAGTTGTTATACCATTTTTATAAAGATGTGGTATAGATGAAATCTTAGCCCCCCCGCGAGTTCGGGGGGGTTGGGGCGGTAATATCTAGCGCTACTTTATGAAATTGGTATTAGTAGTCATTAGTCGTCAGGAAGAATGAAGGCTTTAGAGTCAGAAACCGGGTTTCTTTCGAGATTTTACGCCATCCAACCAGAGTTTTCAGAGAAACCCAGTTTCTTTCAGCTTAGGGTCGAAAATTTAATAACTTAAACACCTCCTACCGTCCTCTCTCCTGTAAGTTGCTTTCCTCGAAGGAGGCAGAGCCTCGCCTATCTGCATTACCAGGCAGAGCCTGGTAACGAGCAATCGCTTAAGTTATTAAATTTTCATTCCTTAGTGTTAATACTAATTAATCTATAGCGGTTCAATCGCGTGGTGAGGATAGCCCTATGCCCTATGCCCTATGCCCTATGCCCTATGCCCTATCCCGGATATCACCTCATCTTTCGCTAGAAAATCTATATCCCATTATCAACTTTTTACTTAACATCATAGCGCGCGCCAATATGTGTTTGATTGCGACGCTTAGCCAGCTCAATCTGACGTTGCCGTTCAGATAAGCCTTGTTTTTTAGCTTCAGTTTTCGAGTCATGACAATGAGGACAACTCACGCCCAGCACAAATAATTCAGAAACCTGATCTTCTGGACTAACTGGGTGACGGCAACCGCGACAAAGTTCGTAGTTACCAGTCTTTAATTCATGAACAACAGAAACCCGTTCATCAAACACAAAACATTCACCTTCCCAGCGACTTTCTGCAGCGGGCACAGTTTCCAAATATTTTAAAATTCCGCCCTCAAGGTGATAAACTTCATCAAAACCTTGAGAACGCAAAAAAGCAGTAGATTTTTCGCAGCGAATACCGCCAGTGCAAAACATTGCTACTTTTGGTTTATCACGCAAAGCAGCTTCTTGCAGCGCCCATTCTGGCAAGTCAGAAAAGCTTTTTGTGTGGGGATTAATAGCCCCTTTAAAAGTACCCATAGATACCTCGAACTCATTGCGTACATCAACCACCACAACATCAGGATCGTCAAGTAACTGATTCCACTCATCAGGCTTGACATATTTGCCAGCCATGACACGGGGATTAATATCTGGTATCCCCATCGTGACGATTTCGCGTTTCAAGCGTATTTTCAGGCGATAAAACGGTGCTTTTTCCGAGAAAGATTCCTTGTGAACCAAATCTGCAAAACGCGAGTCACTTCGCAAAAATGCGAGGACTGCGCGCACACCTTCTGACGAACCGGCGATCGTCCCGTTGATGCCTTCTGCGGCCAACAAGATAGTGCCTTTGACGTTGTGGTTGTTGCAACAATCGAGCAGGGGTTTTTTGAACTCAGCAAAATCCGACAGTTCAACGAACTTATATAATGCAGCGGTTAAGAAATTAGCCATAAATTGAATCGATCGCACTAATTAATTTTCAAACTGTTCTGAAAATTCAGTCAAAGCGGACGGTGGGACTCGAACCCACGACGTTCAGCATGGGAAGCTGACATTCTACCACTGAATTACGCCCGCGCTTAGGGTTTTTTACCTGCTTTCACTTTTTTTTGCTGTGGAGGCATCGCGGTAAAAAACGACTAGAAAACTATTGTACAACTATTTTATGATTTTGAGTCTACCATTTTGACGATCGATTTTGCGCGAAGGTCGATCGCCCGTCCCGACAAAATTAGTAGGGTGCGTCAGTTGGGAAAGCCCGAGTTTTTGGTACTAGCCTAAAAACTGACGCACCGTACAGCTATGTTAACCCGATCGCCCGTCCACTGCACAAAAAAAGTCCTGCACCAAAGGCAGGACTTAATTTAACTTAAATTTCTCAGTCTCAAGCCAGAGAAACTTCCTTTAACTTGATCGGCAGTTTCAACCGCCGGTCGATCGGCCTCAACGCTTAAACAAAGCGCAAAGAATTGCTATCAAGGCCAAAACCAGAAACAGGTTGGACGATCGCGATTAACTCATCCGCACCCCCAGTCTTCTTGAAAATAGCAGCACCCTCCGGCAATCCAGCGGGAGAAGCGCCGATCGCGTAGGTACTCCGAGCACCTTGAAGTTGGATGATATCTTGAGACGGATCGTAGCCGACAATCAAAGCGTAGTCGCCTGCGCCAACGTTTGAATCAATGCCATCGTTGTAGTAGAACTCTGTGGCATTTCCCAGCAAGAAGGTATCGCTACCTTCAGCGCCAATCAGCGTATCAACTTCGCCGCGGCCGGGATTAGCAGCAGCATAGTCAACGCCGATCAGCAAGTCGTTGCCTTTTTGGCTGTAAAGGAAATCGTTGCCAGTACCGCCAAACAAAACATCATTATTTTCACCGCCGTAGAGAGTATCGCTACCCTCGCCGCCCAGCAAAGTATTGTTGCCGAGTTCCCCTGCGAGGACATCGTTACCAGCGCCGCCAAATATCAAATCGTCAGCTTTGCCGCCCAATGCGGTATCTGCGCCGTCGCCGCCGACAAGGGTGTCATTGCCGAGGTTGCCAAACAAGAGGTCGTTGCCGACATCGCCGAATAAGCCGTCATCGCCTTTGCCGCCAAATACGATGTCGTCGCCGCCATTGCCTCCCACGGTGTCATTTCCAGCGTTGCCATACAAGATATTGTTGGCTTCGCTGCCACCGATCGCGTCGTTGCCACTGGTGCCCAAAACCTGCGGCAATTCGCTTGGTGCGGGCCTGTTGGTGAATGTGGGTGCGATCGGCTGTGCGATCGTCTGTGCTGCTGCGGGCGTGAAATTTGTTGGAGTGGTTCCGCCCGGTGTTGGAGTCGTTGCTGGTGTTGGAGTCGTTGCCGGTGTTGGAGTCGTTGCCGGTATTGGTAGTCTGATAGGTGTTGGCGCGGTTGCCGCTGGAGTTGGCGTTGTCGCTGGAGTTGGCGTTGTCGCTGGAGTTGGCGTTGTCGCTGGAGTTGGCGTTGTGACTGGAGTTGGCGTTGTGACTGGAGTTGGCGTTGGTGCCGCCGTAGCCTCTGTTAAATTAGCAGCCAGAATCGCCGTACCCGATAAATTGGCCACAGTTTCAATGAAGCCAGCACCCGCAACAGTCGGGGATGCCCCGAAAAAGTCTAAAATCACAACGTCATCGGTAGCCCTGATGATGCCGTCTTGATTGGTGTCGATGGCTAAACTCGTGCCTTGGCGGCTCAATCCCAGAGTACCTGATGACAGCGACAGCGACAGCGCAGTGCTGGTACTGATCTGGTTGTTAAAATCCACAAAGTCTAAGCGATTGATGCCGCCAGTATCCTGAATTTGAAGTTGACTCTGGCCGTTATCCCGCAGCAAATAGCGATCGTTACCTGCACCGCCTCGCAGCGTATTTCCACTGCCAAATCCAGCACTGAGCGTATCATCGCCAACACCGCCTTCTACAATGCTATTACCGTTAGAACTAAGATAGTCATTGCCCGCACCGCCATCGATGGTTGAAGAGAAACTTCCAAAAAGTGTGTCGTCTCCATCGCCGCCGACGAGGCTACCGCCACCATTGAGAAAGTCATTGCCCGCACCGCCATCGATGGTGTCAGTGCCATTGAAGCCACCAATCAGGGAGTCATTGCCCCCACCTCCACTGAGGCTGTCGTTTCCTTCACCGCCAGACAAAGTATCGTTGCCTTCTAAGCCGGAGATAATGTCGTTGCCCGCTAAGCCGGAGATGTTGTCGTCGGCTGAGGTGCCTGTCAGGTTGTCATCGCCTGCTGTTCCGGTGAGCGCATTAGTTCCGGGTGCCGCCGTAGCCTCTGTTAAATTAGCAGCCAGAATCGCCGTACCCGATAAATTGGCCACAGTTTCAATGAAGCCAGCACCCGCAACAGTCGGGGATGCCCCGAAAAAGTCTAAAATCACAACGTCATCGGTAGCCCTGATGATGCCGTCTTGATTGGTGTCGATGGCTAAACTCGTGCCTTGGCGGCTCAATCCCAGAGTACCTGATGACAGCGACAGCGACAGCGCAGTGCTGGTACTGATCTGGTTGTCAAAATTCACAAAGTCTAAGCGATTGATGCCGCCAGTATCCTGAATTTGAAGTTGACTCTGGCTGTTCGCCTGCAACAAATAGCGATCGTTACCTGCACCGCCTCGCAGCACACTCCCAAATCCAGCACTGAGCGTATCATCCCCCGCACCGCCTTCTAAGATGCTATTACCACCACTGAGAAAGTCATTGCCCGCACCGCCATCTAAGGTACTAGATCCAGAGGCTAGCAGGGTGTCGTCTCCATCGCCGCCGGCCAGGCTACCCCTTGCATTCAGAAAGTCATTGCCCGCACCGCCATCGAGGGTGTTATTGCCAAAGTCGCCAAAGAGGGAGTCATTGCCCGCACCTCCACTGAGGTTGTTGTCTCCTTCACCGCCAGACAAAGTATCGTTGCCTTCTAAGCCCGCGATGGTGTCGTTGCCCGCTAAGCCGGAGATGTTGTCGTCGGCTGAGGTGCCTGTCAGGTTGTCGTTTGAGGATGTACCAGTCAATACTGCCAATGTTTTTTTCCTGTTTGGGATAAACAGGTGGGGGCTAATTTTGAGATTAAGCGCCACACCTTATTTATCTATCAGGACTTTTCCACAAAAATTATGCAAATTGTCCAAAAAACTTTTTTTAGGCAAATATTGTTTTATTTTCGACGGAAAATGCTATATTTTTTTACTGGTTTTTTTGAAAAAATTGACAACATCTCTGTCGCGTCAAAGTTAAAGTTTGATTTTCCCTAGTCTACACAAGATGGGGATTTTATGGAGGAGTGACAACTGACGGGGAAGGGCGGGTTTATGAGATTACTGGTTTGAGGCTGTTATTGTCTGTAAAACCCGCCCCTTGTATCTACACACCAACTAATAACTAATAACTAATAACTAACAACTAAGAGGGCGGGCACGGGGGCACCGCCCCTACCAATTAACAACTGCCAACTGACAACTGCCGAATGACTATTTAACAACCTTAACCCGATCGCCATCCTGAAGATAACCAGCCCCAGAAACAACCACGCGATCGCCCGCTTTCAGCCCTTTTTTAATCTGAACCCGAGCAGCAGTCAAATCGCCAACCGCACCCCCGCTAATTTCCCCAACTACCACCGGCTGAGCCTGCACCTTGTCCTCGCCCACAAGTTTATAAACAATAGAACTGCCGTCAGACTGCGGTAAAATAGCCTTAGCAGGAACTTTCAAAGCTTGCGCCGCCGCTGTCACAATCGCAGCGCGCAAAAACATTCCCGATCGCAAAAACTCGCTTGCCGGCAAATCAACCTTCACCGTAGCTTGCCGATTTTGCGGGTCAACTAACGGCGAAATCTCTCGCACAGTTCCTGACAACTTAATCCGCTTATCAGAATCAGAACTAATCTGCACTGCTGTTCCCGGCTGCACTTGCGAAATCTGAGTTTCCGGCACTTTCAATTGCAGTTCCAGCTTATTTCCCCGAATAATCGAAAATAGTTTTTGACTCCCCGAAGAAACATCACCAACTCTACCAATTCTTTCAGCAACAATACCGCTGTCCGGCGCTCGAACTGTAGTTTGTTCAAGTTGAGTTTCCAACTGTTCGACTTGTGCATCATTGCTGCGGACACTTGCTGCGTTGTTCCCCACATTTGCTTTAGCGCTGCTGACAGTTGCCGCCGCCGTATTCACAGCAGCGCGGGCACTGCTGAGAGCAGCTTGCGCCGTACTGATATTAGCTTCGGCATTAACTACTTTAGCTTTAGCCGATCGCACTTCTTCGGCCGCCTTGTTCTGTTCTTCCAAAGCTTTATTCAGATCGGCCTTAGCTTTATTCAAATCTTGAACAGCAGTTTCTCGTTCAGTTTTACGCTGTTCTAAATCTTGCTGGCTGATTACTCCCTGCGCCGCCAAATTTGAAAAGCGCTCTACTTCTTTTTGAGCTTGAGCTAATTTAGCCTCGGCCGAAGCAATTCCCGCTTTAGCTTGATTCACACCAGCTTTAGCTTGATTCACATCGGCTTGGGCTTTGCCAACACCTGTTTTAACTTGCGCTAAATCAGCGACAGCTTTTTCAACGCCAGCGACCGCTTGAGCCACACCCGCTTGCGCTTCTTTTTGGGTTGACTCAGCTTGCTGCACCTGAGCTTGCGCTTGTTCTACCGTAGAATCCGCCGATTGTCTTTTAGCAACCGCCCCGGCAATTTGCGATCGCAGCACCGAATCATCCAAAACCGCCATTACCTGATTTTTTTCTACCGCATCCCCTTCCTTCACCAAAACCTGCTTTATTTGCAAACCGTTAGCTTGCGGCAACACCGGCAGCAAATCGTAGGCGACCACGGTACCCGTCGCTTCCACAGTTTGAGCCAGCTCTACAGATTCCGCAGGCGCGACTGTCACAGTTTGAGCCTCCGCCTGCTGAGCCGGCCCTGGGGCTGTAACCGCCGGCCGCGCGTTCTTGAGGCCAGCAGTCAAGTGTACTGCTAGCAGCGTTGCAGCTACGCCAATGCCTGCCCCAGCCAACACGGCCGGCCACCTGATGCCTTTGCTGCTGGGAACTTCTGACTGTTCCCCATCCATTTCTGGATTTTCTAGGGGTATTTCTCGTTCATCTTCCCGATCGTCCAAGTGCCAGCTAGAGTCGTCTGAGACCTCACTTTCAGGCGCGTCGGCTGCCGAGTTCCTGTCGCGCCCGCTCTGCACGGGAGTAAGAGGTTGCTTTTCTTCCGCTTCTGAAAAAACTTGATTAGTCACGCTGGTTCCTCTCGCCGGTTTAAGCCTTGGGTTTTTTAATATTGTAAAGAAAGATTGCAGTTTCTATATCTAGTTGATTTTAGCGGAGGGTGGCAGCAGTTGCGCCTCCTCCTTTCGGGTGAGCGTGACGGCATTTCAGGTGCAATGGCCAATCCGAGGAAAGTACGATCGACAGTTAATTCGCTCCCGAACCCGGCTGGCCCTTCCCCTCCCACCAGCATCTCCGGCTTGCCAAAAAGCATTTTTTTAGGCATCGCCTGCATCGGAATCATAAAATCGAGTCAACAGTTAACACTCAACCATTCAGTTTTTCGCCCCCCAGTCAACAGTCAACAGTCAACAATTATGTATGAGTGCAACCGGAATTGATATCATTCAACCC
>NZ_JADEWV010000095.1 GCF_015207455.1 Microcoleus sp. LEGE 07076 | reverse complement strand
GGATTGGTGGATTCCAGGGCGGGACGGATCAGGGCGTTGTTGCCGAAGGCAAAGCCCCCGTTGCGCTCTAGAGGGACGAAGGCTGCCCATTCGCTCCAGCCTTCGGCGGCGATGGCGGTTGGTATTTCTTCGGTAGAGTTGTCGCCTGAAGCATTGTCGCCAACTACAACCTGCGTACCGGGGAGGGATCGCACTTCGCTAACTAGAGAGCGCAAGCAGTCTATTGTCAAACCAGGGGTTCGGTAGTTAACAATGACAACCAGCAGTGGATAGGGGTGATTTGGCTCGCTGGCATTGGACATAGGTGCAGTTTTTGGTTTATCAACTTTTTAGCTCAAGTTGTACCGATATGGCAAGCTGGAGCGATGACTAATAGTATTTTTATTTGTTTCGGTGAGGGAGACTGTTTTTTGTGCCATATTTCCGAAGTCTCGCCGCTCTGCATCAAAGGCGATATTGCCGGTAAACCTGACTTGCCGCTCGGTGCAGCAACGAATGTCGATAAACTAACCCCTTCATGTCGTCGGAATAGCCACCGCCAATCACGCAAGCAACGGGATAGCCGCCAGCTAAACAAGTAGATAAAACTTGCATTTCGCGGCGAAATAACCCCGTATCAGTTAAAGCCAATTTTCCCAGTTTGTCTGCCTGGTGAGGGTCTACTCCGGCATCGTATAATACTAAATCTGGATTGACATCGGAAAGCAAATCTGGTAAATATTTAGCCAAACTTTGTAAATATTCGTCGTCCTCCATGCCGACAGGCAAAGCTACATCTAAATCGCTTTTTTGTTTGACACTAGGAAAATTGACCTCGCAGTGCATAGAGAAAGTAAAAACACTGCTGTCATCTTGGAAAATTGTAGCGGTTCCGTCTCCTTGGTGTACGTCTAAATCGACAATTAAAACTTGGCGAACTAAACCCATTTTTTGGAGGACGCGGGAGGCGATCGCCAAATCATTAAAAATACAAAAACCCGAGCCGTAATTGGGGAAAGCGTGATGAGTTCCACCCGCAGTATTGCAAGCCAAACCGCATTCTAAAGCAAGCTTGGCAGTTAGTACCGTCCCGGAGCAGGCGATACAAGTGCGGTTGACAAGGGCCGGACTCCAAGGCAGACCAATTCGCCGCTGAGCTTTGTCATCGAGCGTTCCGTTGCAGTAAGCTTGAATGTAATCGTCATCGTGGACTAGCTGAATCCATTCTGACCCAAGAAGTTCCGGAGCGTGAAATTGCGATCGATCTGCTACCCCTTCCGCGAGCAGCATTTGGTAAAGCAGCCCAAACTTTGCCATCGGGAAGCGGTGACCGGGCGGCAGGGGTGCAACATAATCTTCGTGGTAGATAATTGGTAAATCCATGAAGATAATTGTAGAACGAATGAATCTCCAATAGACATCTCCCATAATTCTCGTTTCGCAGGTTCGCTTGCGGGCTGTTTGCAGATTTTTGAGGATTCGTCTAACCCACATATTGCAGCAATGTTAATCAAGGGATTTTTCGTGGGATCCGGCGGGTTTCTTTAACCTGGAAAGCAAGCTTTGAGGCTATTGGTGAAAGGGTGCCTACAGGTTATTGCAACTGGTGGAATATCTCAGTCTAATAAACTTCTGCAATTCTCGCTTCCCAGACTCGCTTGCGGGTTCTTTACAGGCTTTTCGGGAGATGTCTAATTAAAAGCCTGAAATTTCAAATTTAAATTCGCTGGAGAATCTGTATATGCAATTAAAAAGTGTTTGGGAGTCCGGCAGTAACAACCCCGAAAATGCTGAGAATTTAGATAATATCGCTCAGTGGTGGAAAAACCTCAACGGCAAAGAAATTAGCTGGGTTGAGCGACTGATTCCGCAAATCGGCGGTCTGAGCGAAATTCACTGGCAACCCCAGCGTTTTGACGTACAATTTGTGATAGTGAATCCCGAAATTCGCGAGGATACTCTCTATTGGTACAAACCCGATTCTCCTGTCCAACGTAACACCACAGTTCAGAAACTAGAACTAGATAACCTGCAACAGCAATTGTACCTCTATCCTCAGTTGGAATCAGAAGTGGTAATTCGCATCGGATTTCCCGAAGTTAAATATCAAACACTAGAATTAAACAATCCAGAATTTGCGTTGGGGGAAAATAATGTACTGTTGCTGTGGGAGGCTGACCGAGAACTTGAAATTAAAATCTCCCTCAGCAATGAAAATCTTGCTAAACTTAAGGAATTGCTGGCATAGAAAACACAGAGAAAAGTGTTGATAGGACAAGTGTTGGGTGCGGGGGAGTCGATTTCTCTTGGTTAGCTATATAGCAATCCTCGCATCATCATTTGTATAATTTATTGTAGGACTCTTCCGCCCTTGAACAGCCCGGGGGTAGGCACGGGGGCACTACCCCTACATATTTTGGGCGATCGCGCACGGATTGCTATAAATAGCTTGAGACTGGCGCGCGGGTGTGTCGAAACCGGGTTTTTTCACGGCAATACTTCGTTGCAGTCCGGGGGCAAGAGTAGAAAAACCGGGTTTTTTAGCATCGGGGTGCGTTTAGATGTGTATTTCTGCTAAAACCTTTTGAAGGTGGTAGCAGAATGTCCTGAACCTGGATTCATTTTCTCCGGTTTCTTGGTTTAGAAGTATTTAACTCATGATTTTTTTGATGGCATTTGTTTTTTTGAAAATGAGGAAATTTCTTGTTGCAATAAAATGTCGCAAAAATACGGTTGGTTTGAGTTACAAATTTAAGACTGTCAACCAAAATCTTATCGAATAAAAGGTTGTTATTAGATGAGTAAATATAAAAAATTTCTGTTTATGCTAACAATCTAAAAGTTTTATTAATGTTTTTTTTACAAAGATGCTTAATTTATTAAATTATCAATTAGCTTCCTACTAACACGCTAAAATTCAAAAGGACGAGACAAAAGATGGCGATAGACAAAAAAAATATTCGCATTTTAATTATCGACGATCGACCTAGCAATCTCCGGTTTTTGTCAAATATTTTGACAAAAGAAGGGTATAAAGTTCAGCGGGCAATTTCGGGAAAAATGGTGGTAAATGCTAAATTGGCAGTTCTCCCCGATTTGATTTTACTAGATATTGCGATGCCTGTCATGAACGGCTACGAAGTCTGCGAAAGACTGAAAGCTAATGAAAATACTCGTGAAATTCCGGTGATTTTTTTGAGTGTTTTTAATGAAACTTTTGAAAAAATCAAAGCTTTTGAGGTGGGGGGTATTGACTACATTGCTAAGCCTTTTCAAGTAGAAGAGTTTTTGGTGCGAATTGAAAGTCAACTGACTATACAACAGCTATCAAAACAGTTAAAACAGCAGAATGCTGAACTGCAACGAGAGGTAGAGTTTCGCAATAAAACAGAAAAAGCACTCAGGGAAAGCAAGGCGCGGTTGCAGAAGTTGGCGGTTAATATACCGGGAGTTATTTATCAATTCATGAAGAAGCTTGATGGAAGTTTCAAGTTTGAGTATATTAGTTATGCTTGTCGGGATATTTACGAATTAGAGAGTGAGAATCTCTTAAAAGATTCTAATTTGTGCTTCGATCAAAATCATCCTGATGACGTAGAATATCTGGGAGAAAAGATTTCTGAGAGCGCTCGAACTTTAGAACCTTTTGCTTTTGAATGGCGGATTGTTACGCCGTCGGGAAAACTCAAATGGCTGCAATCTAATTCTCGACCGGAAATGCGGAATAATGGCGATGTTGTTTGGTATGGTGTACTTTTTGATGTTAGCGATCGCAAGCAAGCAGAAATAGAAACGGCATCAGCTAAATCTGCTTTGGAACGGCAAGTTCAGCGAGAGTTGCTGATTGCAAAAATAACTCAAGAAGTTCGATCGAGCTTGCAGCCAGAAAAAATGTTTCAAACAGCCGCAACTCAAATCGGTCAGGCATTCGGCGTGAATCGCTGTTTGATTCATACTTACGTTACTACCCCTCAAGTGGATATTCCTCTGGCGGCAGAGTACATAGAGCCCGAGTGCGAATCAATTCGGAACGCAATCATGCCAATTTGGGGGAATCCTCACGTCGTACAAATGATGATAAAAGATCGGGCGATCGCCTCCAACGATGTTTATTCCGATCCTCTTTTACAACCGGTTGAAGCGATTTGCCGCCTGGTTGGGTTGAAATCGATGCTGGCAATTCGCACTTCGTACCAGGGTAAGGCAAACGGCGCTATTTGTTTGCACCAGTGCGATCGCTACCGGGAATGGACAAAAGATGAAATCGACTTGTTAGAAGCTGTGGCGGCTCAACTAGGGATTGCGTTGGCTCAAGCTAAACTGATCGATCGAGAAAAAAACAGGCTGGAGCAGCTCGATCGGCAAAATAAACAGTTGCAAGCAGAAGTTCGCACCCGCATCCGCGCCGAGCAAGCTCTGCAAGAATCCGAAGCAGAATTGCGGGCGATTTTTGCCGCCATGACTGACATAGTTTTGGTGAGAAATGCCCGAGGGCGCTGCATCAAAATCGCCCCGACAGCAGCGATCAATTTGGTGAAATCTCCGGGGGAAATGATTAACAAAACTGCTCACGAAATCTTGCCGGAACCTGCGGCAGATTTGGTATTAAATACCATCCAACAAGTTCTCAAAACGCAGCAAAGTATTAATATTGAATATAGCTATATGCTCGGAGAGCGGGAAATTTGGCTCGACGCTAAAGTTTCTGTGCTTTCTGCTGAATCAGTGATTATCGTAGCCCGAGATATTAGCGATCGCAAACTTGCAGAATCTGCACTCCGAGAAAGCCAGCACTTCATTCAGGCGATCGCCGATTCCAATCCCAACATACTGTACGTTTACGATTTAGTAGAACAGCGCAATGTTTACACCAACCGCCAAATTGCTGCGATGCTGGGCTACAACGCCCGAGAAATACAAGATATGGGTACTGAAATGATGCTAATTCTGATGCACCCCGAGGATTTACCACCTTTCTGCGAACACATCAAAAATTTCGATCGAGCCAAAGACGGCGACATCATAGAATTTCAATACCGCATGAAACACAAAAACGGCGAATGGCGGTGGATGCACAGTTGGGATACAGTATTTGTCAGAACAAATGAGGGTAAACCCAAACAAATTCTCGGTACGGCCAATGACATCACAGACCGCAAATTAGCGGCAGAAAAACTGCTAGCATCGCAGCAAAGAATCTCATTTTTATTGCAGCAAACGCCGCTCGCAGTAATCGAGTTAAACCTGAATTTAGAAATTATCACTTGGAATCCGGCGGCGGAAGCTATTTTTGGCTACAGCGAATTGGAAGCCAAGGGGAGAGTCGCGGCCGATTTGATCGTACCTGAAAGCTACCGCGAGCAAGGAGCTGAGATTTTCAATCGCGGCTTGAGGGACAAATCCAGTGGCATTTCCGAAAATCTGACCAAAGATGGCAGAATTATCATCTGCGAGTGGTACAATACTCAACTAATTGACGAGAACGGCAAAGTGATCGGCCTCGCTTCAATGGCTGTAGATATTACCGAACGCCAGCAAACACAAACTGAACTGCAAGAAAGTGCTTTGCGGCAAAGAGCGATCGCCCGGATCATTGAAAGAATGCGCCAGACATTAGATATCCGAGAAATTTTTGAAGCGACAACCCGAGAGTTGCGCCAAACCATGAAATGCGATCGGGTCGCCCTTTACCGTTTCAATCCTGACTGGAGCGGCGAATTTGTAGCCGAATCAGTTGACAGCAAGTGGATTTCTTTCATCCAAACACAGCAGGTCGATTCTAACTTCACTGAAGACGCTTTATACAGCGAAAAGTGCCTCGTCCAAAAAATCGAAAGCAGCTCACAAGAAGTACGGGATACCTATTTACAAGACACCGAAGGCGGAGCCTACAGCCGAGGTAAAACTTACCTTTGCGTCCCAGATATTTACAAGCAAGGCTTCAGTAATTGTTACATCCAACTTTTAGAAAGATTTGAAGCCAAATCCTACATTACTGTGCCAATTTTCTGCGGAGAAAAACTCTGGGGACTGCTAGCATCCTATCAAAATTCAGCTCCCCGCCACTGGAGCGAAGCTGAAATCAACGTTGCAGTTCATGTCGGCACTCAGCTAGGAGTAGCATTGCAGCAAGCCGAATTGCTCGCCCGCACTCAAAGGCAGTCAATGGAACTACT
The DNA here is from genome assembly GCF_015207455.1 of Microcoleus sp. LEGE 07076. Lineage (GTDB taxonomy): Bacteria > Cyanobacteriota > Cyanobacteriia > Cyanobacteriales > Microcoleaceae > Microcoleus. Next base: position 17,648 of record NZ_JADEWV010000095.1, on the reverse strand, counting down.
TAAATCAAAAGAAAACGCCGAAGTTGCCAACCGCGCCAAAAGCCAATTTCTCGCTTCCATGAGCCACGAACTCCGCACGCCTCTCAACGCCATTCTCGGTTTTTCCCAAGTCATGGCTCGCAACAGTTCTATCACACAAGAACAAAAAGAATACATAGAAATTATTAACCGCAGCGGCGAACATTTGCTGGAACTGATCAATGATGTTTTGTCAATGTCCAAAATAGAAGCCGGTCAAATCACCCTCAATCAAAGCCGCTTCAACCTCTACAACCTTCTCAGCAGCCTCAGAGAAATGCTGCAACTAAAAGCCAACTCAAAAGGCTTGCGTCTGATCTTTGAAAATACAGGCGATTTGCCGCAGTACATTGAAACAGACGAAGCTAAATTGCGACAAGTTTTAATTAACCTGCTGGGAAATGCGATTAAATTTACTCAACACGGAACGGTGACTTTGCGCGTGAGCAGACAAGCAGAAAACAACGCAGCAGGACAAAAAGAAGCCCAATTGCTTTTTGAAATTGCCGACACGGGGCCAGGCATTTGTGCTTCGGAAATTACTACATTATTCCAGCCTTTCGTACAAACCGAAACAGGACGCAGATCCATGCAGGGAACTGGTCTAGGATTGCCGATTAGCCAACAGTTTGTCAAGATTATGGGAGGAGTTCTTACTGTTGAAAGTCAACTCGACAGAGGCACAATTTTCTCTTTTAATATTCAGGTAAACGTAGTAACAGCAACTGACGAGCCAGAAAAATCGTCCCTCAAACAAGTTATTGCTTTAGAACCCGGACAGCCAACCTATAGGATATTAATAGTTGAAGATGTAGCGGAAAATCGCCAACTGCTGCTTAAGCTCCTCGTACCGCTGGGATTTGAAGTTTTGGAAGCAACTAACGGTGAAGAAGGAGTTGCTTTGCACTCAACTTGGAAGCCGCACCTGATCTTAATGGATATGCTGATGCCAGTTATGGACGGGTACGAAGCGACAAGACTGATCGAGCAAACTCCAGAAGGTAGAGAAACCATAATTATTGCCCTGACTGCTAGTGCTTTTGACGAACAGCGAGAAATAATTTTGTCTGCTGGTTGTGACGATTTTATCTGTAAACCGTTTCGTGAAGAGGTACTATTTGAAAAGATCGCGCATCACCTGAACCTGCGTTATATTTATGAGGAGGAAAACTCATCTACTTCTGGTTCAGCACCGAAACAGCTTCAAAGTTTGACCGCCGAGGATTTGAGTGTAATGCCCACAGACTGGGTGGTCGATTTGTACCAAGCAGCACTTTGCGTTGACGACAACCGCATCCTCGGACTCATCGAGCAAATTCCCGAAACTGAGGCAAATCTGGCTAAGGCTTTAACGGATTTAGTCGATAATTTTCGGATAGATATCATTATCGATTTAACTCAATTATATTATGATGAACGACAAGCCATTACCAGCGAGTCCTAGAGACATTCTGATCGTTGACGATATGCCGGACAACTTGCGACTTTTATCGACTATGCTAGAATCCTACGGGTATCAAGTCAGAAAGGCTATTAACGGACAACTGGCTCTGAAAGGGGCACAACTTTCTCCTCCGGATCTAATTTTACTAGATATTAATATGCCGAAAATGAACGGCTACGAAGTGTGTGAGAAGTTAAAAAAAAATGAAAATACTAAAGATATTCCGGTAATTTTTATTAGTGCGCTAGATGACGTGATGGAAAAAGTTAAAGCTTTTCAAGTAGGGGGAGTGGATTATATTACTAAGCCGTTTCAAGTTGAAGAAGTCTTGGCCCGCGTTGAAAGCCAACTTTCTTTGCGTTCTTTGCAATCTAAACTGCAACAGCAAGCTAGGGAATTGCACGATCGCAATTCCAGATTGCAGCAAGAAATCGCCGAGCGGCAGCAAGCCGAAGAATCAATCCGGTTTTTGCTGGAAACGACGCGGGCGATCGGCGAAGCTGTAGACTTTCACTCAGCTTTAGAAGTAATTCTGCGCCAAGTTGGCGAAACAATCGGATGGGATGTAGGAGAAGCTTGGATTCCCAATGCAGAAAAAACTGTGCTGAAATCTGCCCGCGGCTGGTATGCTAGCAACCCCTGGATGGAACCGTTCCGCAGCCAAAGCGAACAACTGACATTTGCCATGAATATCGGGCTGCCGGGACGAGTTTGGGCATCCAAGGAACCGGAATGGGTAGAAGATATTTCCCGGGGCTACCCGCATTTTCTCCGAAGTGAAATAGCACGAGAAATCGGATTCAAAGCTGGTTTTGGCGTGCCGATATTGGTAGGCGATGAAGTATTGGCGGTGCTAGTTTTTTTTCAAATTTTGCCTTGTCCGAAAGACGCCAGATTTATAGATATTTTTAATGCGGTTGGCACTCAATTAGGTTCTTTAGTTCAGCGAAAACAAGCAGAAGAATTGCTGCGCCTTGCTGAAGAAAGATATCACAGCATTGTCGAAAATGCGATGGAAGGTATTTTTCAAAGCACTCCTTCAGGACACTATCTCAGTGCTAATCCAGCTTTGGCAAAGTTGTACGGTTACGAATCGCCAGCAGAACTGATGTCTAGTATTAAAAATATTGCTGAACAACTGTACGTTAACCCGGAACGGCGCCTGGAATTCGTGGCAGCTATGGATGCAAAAAATGCCGTTTCTGGGTTTGAATGTATGGTTCGCCGCAAGGACGGGCGCCGGATTTGGGTGTCAGAAAATGTCCGTGCTGTTAGGGATGAAAAAGGTGAATTAATCTACTATGAAGGTACTGTTTCTGACATTACAGAACGGAAATTAGCACAAGAAGAGCTAAAAACTCAACAGGAACAAAGCGAAAAATTGCTGTTAAATATTTTGCCGCAACCAATAGCAGAACGATTGAAGGCAGAGCAAAGCACGATTGCTGACAGTTTTGGTGAAGTGAGTGTTTTATTTGCTGATCTTGTTGGCTTTACTGAGCTGTCGGTGAGAATGTCTCCTACGGAGTTGGTAAAGCGATTGAACGTGATTTTTTCTCACTTCGACCAGTTAGCTGAAAAGTACGGTGTGGAGAAAATTAAGACTATTGGCGATGCTTACATGGTAGTTGGGGGATTGCCTACGCCGAAAGAGGATCACGCTGTGGCGATCGCCCAAATGGCATTAGGAATGCAGGCAAAAATAGCTAAGTTGTCGGCCGAGACAGGGGAAAAACTGGCAATTCGCGTCGGGATCAATTCCGGGCCGGTGGTGGCGGGAGTGATTGGTGTGAGCAAGTTTACCTATGATTTGTGGGGAGATACGGTGAATGTGGCGGCGAGGATGGAAGCTACGGGTTTTGCAGGCAGAATTCAAGTTACTGATGTTACTTACGAGCTTTTGAAAGATAAGTATTTGTTTGAGATGCGAGGGGTGATTCCGGTGAAAGGTAAGGGAGATATGAGGACTTATTGGTTGTTGGAAAAAAAGTAGTCAGTAGTCAGTAGTCATTAGTCATTGGAATTGGTTATTGGTTATTGGTTATTGGTTATTGGTTATTGGTTATTCGTTATTCGTTATTCGTTATTCGTTATTCGTTATTGGTTGCGAATTCCCAATTCTCAATTCTCAATTCTCAATTCTCAATTCTCAATTCCAATTCTCAATTCTCAATTCTCAATTCTCAATTCTCAATTATCAATTCCCAATAACAACTAATAATTAAGGCTCTCCTGAGTTGATGGTGGATGCGGTATCAGGCACAACTGTTCGCTATTCTATGATGCCCTCGGAGTAAGGATATGCGGTTTGCTTATCACTACAAACTCAGGAGAACCATAATTAACAACTGACTAATGACTAATGACTAATGACTAATGACTAATGACTACTGACTACTGACTACTGACTACTGACTAATGACTAATGACTTCTGACTAATGACTTCTGCTATGATGAAAGTGGTTAACGAAAATTTACATTTAGAGCCGTGACTGCACAAGAATTAGTATCTGCAACGAGTTTTGAAAAGCTTATTTGGACTTGGAAAGGTCACAAAATCCAATATACCGTCCAAGGAACCGGCCGCCCTTTGGTGTTGATTCACGGGTTTGGGGCTTCTATAGGACATTGGCGGCAAAATATCCCCGCACTCGCGGCGGGCGGCTACCGGGTATTTGCGCTGGACTTGCTGGGATTCGGGGCTTCGGGCAAACCTGCGCTCGATTACACTCTGGAATTGTGGGAAGAATTGCTGACAGATTTCTGGACAGAATTTGTACGGGAACCGGCGGTATTTGTCGGAAATTCGATCGGCGCTTTGCTGAGTTTGATGGTAGTCGCCAACCATCCAGAAATATCAGCCGGCGGTGTGTTGATCAACTGTGCCGGCGGGCTCAACCACCGGCCGGAGGAACTGAATTTCCCGCTGCGAGTAGTGATGGGGACTTTTGCTAAATTAGTTCGATCGCCCGTCGTCGGCCCGTTTGTGTTCAACAACATCCGCCAAAAACACCGCATCCGCAACACCCTGCGCCAAGTCTACGGGAACCGCGAAGCCATCACCGACGAACTCGTAGAACTCCTGCACGCGCCCTCCTGCGAGCCCGGAGCTCAACAAGTTTTCGCTTCCATTCTCACAGCCCCAGCAGGCCCGGGGCCGTCAGAATTGCTGCCTCGTGTCGATCGTCCGTTACTGGTACTTTGGGGTGCAGACGACCCCTGGACACCAATCGCCGGGAGCCAGATTTACCAAGAATTGGCCGCCAACGATAAACCCGTGAAATTTGTTTCAATTCCCAACACGGGCCACTGTCCCCACGACGAGCGCCCAGGTGAAGTCAACGCTCTGATTTTGGACTGGCTGCGGGAATTGAAGTAAAATTTTTCTGGTGAATGCAAAGCAAAGGGCGATCGAGCAAAACCCTTGCCTTCCAAAGGTTTTACCTCGCTCCACCGCACCTGCACCCTGGCTTGAACCGACTCAACAAAAAACTTTTGTAAAAAGTATTGACACATTCGGGCGAGTCTGCTATATTAATGGACGTGTGAGGAGCGAACCAGAAAAAGCACCGAGACGAAACACGGCCAGTCGTCGGTGCTTTTTCTGTGGAAAGGCATTTTTAAAATCGTAATTATAGTGTAGATGCAGACGGCGGTTGAAACCAGGTTTACACAAACGATGTCCGCCTTCGCGGACTGAAGAGAATAAGTAATTTTCACCGCCTTTGTCTTCAACCCGCGGAGGCGGGTTTTGCTTGTGTAGACGCGGTTTCAACCGCGAGCGTCTTCTTCGGAGCGAGCGGGAAACTCGCACTCCGAAAATTATTATTGCTAGAAATATCAGCTCGCGCCCAAAACAAATTGCTCGATCGCCGCCGCCACCCCATCTTCCTCCACATCCGGCGCAACCCAATCAGCACCAATTTTCACGCCATCAGGAGCATTCCCCATCGCCACGCCCACACCCGCGTAGGAAATCATTTCCACATCATTAAAATTATCGCCGATCGCCATCACCTGAGCCGGCTGCAAACCCAACAATTCCTCGGCTAAATACTTCACCCCATCTCCCTTGCTCGCCAAAGGATGCGTAGCTTCAAAAAAAGTAGCCACCGATCGAGTCAAATAAAGCTCCGCAGGCCTGTACCGCTGCCGCATACTGCTGAGCAAGCCATCGAGTACCTCCGGATTCTCGCACAAAGCCAAAACCTTTGTCGGTTCCCCCGGAATATCTCGCCGCAAATCTTTAATTAAATTTGGTTCAATGCCCGATCGTTGGGCATAAACTCGGGTAGCTGCGGTAATTTCCGGCACGTAAAGTTTGTCGTCAATGTAGAAATGGATCGAAAGGATCGATTGCGAATGCACTTCTTCAAAATAATCTAACAGTTGCAAAGCAGTTTGTTTCGACAGCGACAAGTGTCGCAGCCGCTTTTGAGTCGCCGGATCTTGAATCCACGCGCCCTGGTAGCAAATCAGTGGCAAAGTTGAGCCGATTTCTGAGTGAAAACGCAAAGCCGACTGATACATCCTGCCCGTCGCAACGGCCACTTTCACTCCCCGCGACTCGGCCGCCAAAATTGCCCGCTTGACGGGTTCTCTGATTTCATTTGACAAACCTGCGATCGTGCCGTCGATATCCAGTACCAGCAGTTTAATCTCTGCGGTATTAAAAGCGCGATCGGGCGCAGTAGCTGGATTTGAGGCAATTATCTTCTGCATGATTTTTTTGAGATTTTAGCTGTTGATTTGCACGCACCAGTTTATTTTGGCACTGGCGATCGGCTTTGTTTGCATCTAGATTGTCTGTTATCTTTGAGGAAGACATTGGGAGAGCCAGAAAGCTCAGAGCACAAAAGGATGGAGAGGATTTGACTATCAACGAGAATAAGTCATTGAAATATACAATAATTTAAATGCCAGTAGGGTCTGGGCTGCTCGCCCAGAACTCTATCAAGAGCGCCTCAAACTACTTTTTGTCTGAGTCCCGATCGCAGCCGCTTTACCGATTCACTTACCCGTCCTCTTGATGCGATCTTGATTTACACTTACTTCACAGTATCCCAGGCAATATCTCAATCATTATCTCATCATTAATTCCCACTTACTCACTTAAAATTATTATTCAAAAAGAATCATTTATTTCCAGTTTTTTTTAGCTAAACTTATCAACTTAAATTTTTACTTTTCCAACGGCCCTCAAACAGCATGATTACCATCCCCGGATACCGCATTGACCGAGAACTTTATACAAACCATCATACAGTTATTTATCGAGGAATGCAGCTTGACGAACAAAAACCAGTTATCCTCAAAACTCTCGCACAGCCCTACCCAACCCCAGCACAAATAGCCCAACTTCTCCACGAATCCGAAATTATTAAAAATTTGAATTTGCCAGGAATAGTAAAATTTTATCAACTCGAAAAATACAATCACTTTCCTGTTTTAATTTTAGAAGATTTTGGTGGCATTTCTCTAAAAGAATTTATCAGCAACAACCAGCTAGACTTACAGCAATTTTTGCAGATCGGCATCAAGCTAGCAGAAACTCTCGGTCAACTTCACGAACACCACATCATCCACAAAGATATTAAACCGAGCAATATTATTGTCAATATCGAGACAGGGGATGTCAAAATTGCTGATTTTGCGATCGCCTCCCTGCTACCGGGCGAAAACCCCGCCCTGAGCCATCCCAATTTACTCGAAGGCACCCTCGCCTATATGTCTCCAGAACAAACTAGACGTATGAATCGAACGATCGACTACCGCACCGATTTTTATTCTCTAGGCATCACCTTTTATGAAATGCTCTGCGGCGAATTGCCTTTTAATGCGATCGATCCGATGGAATTAGTACACTGCCATATTGCCAAAAAACCAGTTGCTCCTTGTGAGAACATAAACCAGAAAATAAAAAGCACAATCAATCAACCAGACAACCCGAAAATCCCTCAATTCCTTTCCGACCTCGTCATGAAACTATTAGCAAAAACCGCCGAGGACAGGTATCAAAGTGCCTTTGGAATTTGGTACGACTTAGAAAAATCTCTCGGCTGGCTACAAACCACAGGCGAAATTCCTCACCTCACCCTCGGCGAGCAAGATCGATCGACTTACCTACATATTTCCCAAAAATTTTACGGGCGACAAACCGAAGTTAATCAGCTTCTTAATACCTTCGATCGCATCAAACGCGGCAACACAGAAATAATATTAATTTCCGGTTGTGCAGGTTTGGGGAAATCGTGGTTAGTCTATGAAATTCATAAGTCGATTGTGCGGGAAAACGGATATTTTATCGAGAGCAAATTTGAAAAATTTAAGCGCGATATTCCCTACGCTTTTTTGCTTCAAGCTTTTCAAGACTTGTTGCGGCAACTCCTCACAGAAACAGCCGCAAAAGTTCAAGTTTGGAGACAGAAAATCTTAAATGCCCTGGGCGGCAACTGCCAAGTAATTATTGAAGTTATTCCCGAAGTAGAAATGATTGTCGGCCCCCAGCCCCCAGTGCCAGATTTAGGAGCGAATGAATCTCAAAATCGCTTTAATTTAGTATTTCAAAAATTCATCCACATCTTTGCTCAAAAAGCACACCCGCTGGTAATCTTTCTCGACGACTTGCAGTGGGTAGATTCAGCATCGCTCAAATTAATCCAACTGCTAACAAGCAACCTCGCCAGTCAATATTTATTAATAATTGGAGCCTATCGAGAACAAGAAGTAGGTGCAAATCATCCCGTAATGCTCGCCGCCGAAACAATTAGAAAAGCAGGCGGGAAACTCAGCGCGATCGCCCTTTCGCCTTTAGATATTGACAGCATCAATCAATTCGTTGCAGATACTCTAAACTGCCCGCCAGAAAAATCGCTAGATTTAGCAGGATTGCTTTTTCAAAAAACCGGAGGAAATCCATTTTTCTTAACTCAAATGCTGAAATATATTTACTCCAAAAAATTACTGAAATTCAAATTTTTACCTGCCAATAATTCTGTTAATAAAGCCGAACCTAACGTTTATGAGTCGCGCCCCAGAAAAGCCAATCCAGTTTGCAAACAATGCGAAATCACAGGTGAGTGGCAGTGGGATATCGAACAAATTCAAGAAATAGGAATAACTGACAACGTTGTAGAATTAACGATATACAACATTCAAAAACTTTCAGAAAATACGCAGGAATTGCTCAAATTAGCCGCTTGTATTGGCAACAAATTTGATTTAGGAATCCTCTCAAAAATCTGCAAAAAATCTCTAGTTTCCGCAGCAACAGACCTCTGGGAAGCACTTCAGTCAGGTCTGATTTTGCCCGTAAATAACGCCTACAAAATTCCGCTCGCACTAGCAACCAGCACAGAAGCAACAGACAAAATATCTAGAGACTTTACAGATGAATTTTCCCTACCAGTAACTGATGCTGCTAGCGCAACGTATAAATTTTTACACGAGCGAGTTCAGCAAGCAGCTTACGCTTTAATATCCGAGTCTCAGAAACAAGAAACCCATCTCAAAATCGGTAGATACCTGCTGCAAAACGCACATCCAGAGCAATTAGAAAACGATTTTTTCGATACAGTTAACCAACTAAATGCCGCCCGAAAAATCATCAGCAGTGAATCAGAAAAATTTCAATTATGCCAATTAAATTTAATTGCAGGGCGGAAAGCAAAAGCCAGTGCAGCTTACGAACTAGCCCTCAAATATTTAACCGACGGTATTGAATTGCTTGCTGCAGAAAGTTGGCAAACAAACTACGATTTGACTCTGGGACTCTACGAGTCAGCAGCAGAAGCAGCTTACCTCAATACCGAATTTGCACAAATGGAAAAATGGGCAGAATTTGTCCTGCAACACGCAAAAAATGAATTAGACAAAATAAAAGTTTTTGAAATCAGAATCACAGCTTGTGCGATGCAAACCAAACTGCAAGAATCCGTAAAAATTGGTCTAGAAGCACTAAGAATGCTGGGAATAAACTTTCCTGAATCGCCAACTCCCCTCCACATTCAGCAAGCACTGACCAAAACCGCAGCTTATTTAAATGGAAAAAATATAGAAGATTTAATTGACTTGCCGGTGATGACAAATTCCTACAAGCTAGCAACTATGCGCGTGCTTTCCAGTATGTTTTCAGCTACTTTTATAGTTGAACCAGTGCTGCTGCCACTAATAGTGTGTGAGCAAGTTGATTTATCGATCAACTACGGAAATTCTGCTTTGTCAGCTTTCGGTTATGCTAATTACGGCGCAATTTTGAAAAGAATCGTTAGAGATATTGAAGCGGGCGATCGCTTCGGTCAACTAGCTTTAAATTTGATCGATCGACTAAATGCTTTAGAATTCAAAAGCAAGACGCTTAATTTAGTAGCATTCGTTTTGATGCACGGCAAGCATCACGTTAAAGACACTTTACCTCTGTTAGAGGAAGCCTATCAAAGCGCCCTCGAAAATGGTGATTTAGAATCTGTCGGATATTCTGCAGTAAATATTTGTCAGTCTTTATATTTTATCGGTCAAGAATTGCCACAACTCGAACAAAAAATGGTAAATTACAACCATTTATTATTTCAACTCAAGCAAGAAACGGTATTGACTTGGAATCAAATATATCGGCAAACAGTTTTGCTGTTGATGGGAAAGTTGGCAAATTCTGATATTTTATTAAGTGAAGGTTACAGCGAAAAAAAATTGTTGCCACTGCTTTTGAAAGCTAACGATCGCGTCGGTCTCCAGCACTTTTATTTGCAAAAATTAATCCTGTCATATTTATTTGGAAATGTCGATCAAGCGCTAGAAAATGCATCGCAAGCCGAAGTTTATTTAGACGGAATGGCGGGCTTTATCAATGTTTCCGAATACCATTTTTACGATGCTCTCGCCCGACTAGCAGCATATCCATCGGCAACAAATGATGAACAAGAAGAGCATCTTTTTTACGCTGGCAGCAATCTAAAAAAACTGCAAAAAAAAGCGCTCTCTGCACCCATGAACCTCCAGCACAAGTGCGACTTGATTGCCGCCGAAAAAGCGCGAATCTTGGGGAATATTGTGACAGCAATGGAGTATTACGACAGCGCCATTGCGGGAGCGCAAGAAAACGGATACATACAGGTACAAGCACTCGCGGCAGAATTGGCAGGAGCATTTTATCTATCCATAAAACGAGAAAAAATCGCTAAAACTTACTTGACAGAAGCGCGTTATTGCTATCAGCGCTGGGGAGCCACAGCCAAAGTAAGACATTTAGAATCAAAATACTGGCAATTGCTAACTTCAGCCTCGATTTCAACTAATATCGAAACTCACAAGTCTACGAGCAGTGCTTGCACTACGAGCGACAGTGCAGGGGTACTAGACATGACAACCGCAGTCAAAGCATCACAAACATTAGCCAGCGAAATAGTTCTAGAAAAGTTGCTGGCAAGAATGATGAAAATTGTGATTGAAAATGCTGGGGGGCAAAAAGGTTTTTTAATAATAGAAAAAAATGAAAAATGGGTAATTGAAGCATCAGGATTTGTAGATGCCGATCGCGTTGCTGTCATGCAATCAATTCCCATAGATTTTGTAGATGAGGAACAAAAAGTAACTTGGCTGGCAGTTGCAGTCGTCAACTACGTCGCCCGCACCCACGAAAGTATAGTTTTAAACGATGCCAGCCGCGAAGGACAATTTACTCGGGCACCTTATATACTTGCCGTTCAACCTAAATCAATTCTTTGTACTCCGTTAATCCATCAAGGCAAACTAAGCGGCATTCTATATTTAGAAAACAATCTGACTACAGGCGCTTTTACGCCAGATAGATTAGAAATATTAAAACTGCTGTCTTCTCAAATTTCTATCTCAATAGAAAATGCCCAACTTTACACAAACTTGCAGCAATTCAATCAGAATCTCGAAAAGTTAGTACAGCAGCGTACTTCCGAGCTCTCCCAAACCTTAGAAGACTTAAAGTCTGCCCAAAATAAACTGGTTGAATCGGAAAAAATGGCCGCCCTTGGGGGGTTGGTTGCAGGTGTTGCTCACGAAATCAATACTCCCATCGGCATCGGCATCACCGCCGCCTCCCTGCTGGCGGAAAAAGTCACAAAATTTTTTGAGCTTTACAGCAAGGGGCAAATTAAACGTTCGGAGTTAGAAAAGTTCCTGGATACGGCTATGCAAAGCAGTAATATGATCTTATCAAACCTGACGCGGGCGGCTGACTTGATTCATAGTTTTAAAGAAGTGGCTGTAGATCAGTCGAGCGAATTAAAACGCACGTTTAATGTAAAAAACTATCTCGAAGAGATTTTGACATCTTTAACCGCCAAACTAAGACAAACTAAACACAAAATCGAGATTAAGTGCGATGAAAGTATTGTACTGGACAGTTACCCGGGCGTGCTGTGTCAAATTGTGACAAATCTGGTGTTGAATTCGCTAATTCATGCTTACGATGCAGAAAACGAAGGGATTCTGGCTTTTGATTTCAAACTAGAGGGCGATCGGCTAATATTTGAATATGCCGATAACGGCAAAGGAATTACCCCTGAAAATCTCACTAAAATCTTTGAACCATTTTTTACCACCAAAAGAGGTAAGGGCGGCACGGGATTGGGACTGCACATTATTTACAACCTCGTCACGCAAAAACTAAAAGGCACAGTTACCTGCGAAAGTCAAGTGAATAAAGGCACAAGATTTATGATTGAATTTCCCGTTAAAATTAACAATTAGTTATTATAGCGGCAGTTTAAACATAGTTTTATTTAGGAGAGCGATAAATGTCAGAAGCTAGTAAAAATCTGTTCGCTGTCGGCGATGACGAATCAATACCGGCGGGCGAGGATGAATTAATATTTGCTGAAGAAGATGAGGCGGAAGACCAGCCGATCGCAGCGAGTTGGAAAATTTTAATTGTAGACGATGAAATAGAAATTCACAATATTACAAAACTCGCCTTAAGAGAATTTACTTTTGAAAACAAACCGATCGCATTTATCAGCGCTTTTTCCGGCAAAGAAGCCAAAGAAATGGTCCAAACCCATTCCGATATAGCATTAATTTTACTGGATGTAGTGATGGAAACAGAAGAGGCAGGCTTGGAGGTAGTAAAATACATCCGCGATATTTTAGACAATAAAATAGTGCGGATTATTTTGCGTACCGGACAGCCGGGACAAGTGCCAGAAGATGTCGTAATTGTCAGCTACGATATTAATGATTATAAAACGAAAACAGAGCTAACAAATAAAAAGTTATTTACCACGGTAGTAACAGCGCTGAGAGCATTTCGCGCCCTGAGTCAAATCGAATCCAGTAAAACCGAAATCGAAAAAATTGCAACAGCTTCTGCCCGCTTTGTTCCCCGCGAGTTTTTAAAGTTTCTCAAAAGAGAAAGTATCGTTGATGCCAGATTGGGAGACTCTGTACAGGCAGAAATGACGATTATGTTTGCCGATATTCGTTCATTTACAAGTCTCTCAGAAAGTATGTCTCCTAGAGAAAACTTTGAGTTTCTCAACTCTTATTTGAGCCGAGTTGGTCCAGTTATACGCCAGTACAACGGTTTTATTGATAAATACATTGGTGACGCAATTATGGCGCTGTTTCCTAATTGTGCTGAAGATGCGGTGCAGGCTGCAATTGAGATGCAGCAGCAAGTTAAAATTTATAACAGACACAGGCAAAATAGCGGCTATCAACCTATTTCTATAGGGATTGGTTTGCATACGGGAACTTTAATGTTGGGTACTATTGGCGAAGCGGAACGGATGGAAAGTACGGTAATTTCTGATGCTGTTAATTTAGCAGCGCGGGTGGAAGGATTGACAAAGCTTTACGGAGTGGGTATTGTAGCTAGCGTCCAAACTCTTTGCCGGATAGACGATCCACAAAATTATAATTGCCGGTTTCTCGATCGCGTTCAAGTAAAAGGAAAACAAACACCTGTTGCTGTATTTGAAATTTACGACGGTGACTCGGATATTGCGATCGAATTAAAAGGACAAACCCAAACTGATTTTGAACAGGGTATTTTTTTTCACTACCAACAGCAATTCGCGCAAGCAAAGCAAATGTTTTTGCGCGTCTTGCAAGTCAACAAGTATGATAAGGCTGCACAGTTTTATGTAGAACGTTGTGATATGTTGATGAAGAATGCAGTCATTATGACTCTGGAAGGAATTGAAATTTAGGGAATTGGTCAGTTGTCAGTTGTCAGTTGTCAGTTGTCAGTGGTCAGTTGTCGGTAGTCAGTGGTCAGTTGTCGGTAGTCAGTGGTCAGTTGTCAGTTGTAATATCACGTCCGATCGACCACAATATTGTCGGGGCGCGTTTACGATGATATGTCGCTTCTATTACTGACAATGCGCGAACCCGCCCTTACTGAAATTCAGGTTAATTTACTGGACATCATATAATGGGTAATGGGTAATTAGTCCTTCTTCCTTCTTCCTTCTCTCCATGCGCTTAAAATCCCTTGATGTTTTTCGCGGAATTGCGATCGCCTCGATGATTTTAGTCAACAATCCCGGCAGTTGGAAACAGGTGTATCCGCCGCTAGATCACGCAGAATGGCACGGCTGCACCCCAACGGATTTAATATTTCCGTTTTTCCTGTTTATTGTCGGCTGCGCGATGTCCTTCTCGCTGTCAAAATATACTGAAACTACTACAAAAATAGCAACAAATATCTACTGGCGAATTGCGCGCCGCGCGGCGATTTTATTTATATTAGGATTGCTGCTAAACACATCTTCGATCGCCCTTGACGTACTTCTCAACAGTGCCCCAGTCGAAAACTTCGGTAAAATCAGGATTATGGGAGTATTGCAGCGGATCGGCTTAGCGTATTTCATCAGTGCGATCGCCATTCTCAACCTTTCCCCCCGCAACCAAAAACTGCTCGCTGTTGCGGTACTTTTGGGCTATTGGGCTGCACTAACCGCAGGCGCTGTAGGGGGGTACAGTGCCGGCGAACTCACGCCAGAAGGAAATTTAGGGGGATATGTCGATCGGCTAATTCTCGGCAGCCAACACCTGTACAAAGGAGGCCCCTTCGATCCAGAAGGATTGTTGAGCACCTTACCGGCAAGCGTTACAGTCCTCACAGGCTACTTTACGGGAGAATGGTTGCGCGTGCAGCCGATCGAAACCCGCACCAGTGTAAACTTAGCAATATGCGGCCTAAGTTGTCTAGTAATCGGCCATTTGTGGGGATTTTTATTTCCGATTAACAAACAACTGTGGACGAGCTCCTATGTAGTTTTTACCGCAGGTTGGGCGTTGCTATTGCTAGCAGCTTGCTACGAAACAATAGAAGTGCGGAATGGGAAATGGGGGCGACCCTTTGAAATCATGGGATTGAATGCAATTTTCTTGTTTGTTGCCTCTGGTATTGTCGCTAGACTTTTGTTGAAAACTCATATTGGTATTGGTAAAACTGCTCCAACAACTTACACTTGGATTTACGAAAACTGGTTTTTGCCGTGGGCTGGGCCGCTGAACGGTTCTCTGGCATTTGCTGTGACAGCGGTATTGTGTTGGTGGTTAATTTTGTATGGGATGTACCGCCGAGGTTGGGCGATCAAAATTTGAGTGGTTTGGTATCTAGTGGAGCTAGCTCTTTTCTGTGTAGCGCCTGATGTACTTGAATCGGAGTGTGCGAGGTACTAGATGCTTGAAAGGGAGACTTCCTATGGCAAGTAATAGCTACTGGGGCTTGACATACAAAAACATTTTACGGTAATATACACCCAGAAATAATATCCTTCAAATACAATATAAAAACTTACCAACAAAATAGTAGTCATGTATAAAGAGAAGAGGTGAATAGTTATGGCAAGAATGATTCCTAAAAAATTATCATCAACAACTAGGAGCTACGCAGAAAAGACTCTATTCCAAATTTTTGAAAATAATCTGAGTAATGATTATGTTGTTTTTCATGGAGCCTGGTGGCAGGATACCAAAGATACAGTTCAAGATAGGGAAGCTGACTTCATTGTTATTCATCCCGATCGAGGAATTCTTATAGTAGAAGTTAAAGGAGGGAAGATCAGCTACGATCCTGTGAACATGGTTTGGTATCAGAACGAACACAAGATGAAGATATCTCCTTTTAAACAAGCTAAAGATATTAGGTATAAGTTTTTCAATTTTCTTAAAAAATACCCCGAATTTAATAATATTTTCTTTTGTATTGGACAATGTGTGGCTTTTTGTGATATTGATGAAGTCGTAAACAATCTACCCTCTGAGGCACCTCAAGACATATTACTTTTGCGTCCTCATTTAGGAAATATTAGTGGTTGGATATCTTCTGTTTTCGATTACTATAAACCGAAGGGAAATTTTACAAAACTTGGAGAGCAGCGGACAGATTTAATTATTAATCTCATCTCTCCAAGTACAAAGTTCCAAAAATATATTGCTAATGATATTAGTGAAACTAACCAAGAAATTCTTCAATTAACAGAACAGCAATTTGATATCTTGAATAATCTGTGCCTACACACTCAGTGCATTGTTCTGGGCTGTGCTGGTTCAGGGAAGACTCAGTTGGCCATAGAAAAAGCAAGAAGGTTATGCCAACATAAGGTTAGAACGCTCGTAATATGTAAATCTAATAACCTTTCTCTTTATCTCGCTGCTTCTTTACAAGATGAAATTACAGTGGGTTACTGTGTAGTTTATAGTTATGAAGAAATACCCCCACAAAAATCTCAGTTAACATTTGAGTTTGCAGCAATCATCGTTGACGAAGGACAAGACTTTGAGCAAAAGGAAATTAACGATTTGAAACAGTTGATTCCTGATGATGGAATATTCTACATTTTTCAAGATAGTAATCAAAATCTTTCAAAAAATGCAAAAAAACTTGCTCTGAAAGTAAGCCCAAATGTTTTAGATAAAAATTGTCGAAACACTGACAAGATATTCAAATATGCAGAGCCATTCGTATCTTGCATCCACCCAATAAAGAGTTCCTCAATTAAAGGAAGAGAAGTAATACATCGGATATATGAAGAGACAGATGATATCTTTAGTCTAGTAGAAAAATATATTACCGCTGTAGTTAATAATGATAAGGTTTTCCCCGATCAGATTGTTATATTAACTGATATGTATCCATCATCAAAGTCCATATTTTCACAATATTTGCATATCGATCGTTTTCATCTTAAACCATATTCATTTTCTAATAAAGATCAAAATACTATTCATTGGTCAAATATAGGGATGTATAAGGGACTAGAAAGTGATGTCATAGTCTTAGTTTTTGAAAAAGAAAAGAAATTGATACCAAGCAATTGGGATATCGCAGATAGGTACGTTGGAGCAACAAGAGCAAAAAGCTTTCTCGTTATTTATGAACCTCCCGATCAAGATATTGATTTTTAAGATTACAATTTTACTGATAATTCAAGCCTTCGGATTCATCTTCTATCTCACTCTCTTCCAAAATCTCTTCAAAAGAAGGCAACCCAGGAGAATTGTTATCGTATAAAGTTCCTATCTGATAGACAGCCTGTTGGATCGGTTTTGGTATTGGACGCTTTAAGTTATGAGATACAAAGTCTTGCAAATGTCCACGATGATAGCCATCTCTGAAAATTAGATAGTAAGCATATATACAATTCAATTGCAATGCGATACAACTGATTTTCATTAACTTAGTTATATATTCAATAATTCTATCTCTGAGTTTTGTATTCTTTCCTATTCTTTCTATATAGGTTAGCGCCCCTTTTCGTGGCTTAACCAGGTGATGAATAATTCTAGTCTTGATAAAAATATTAACAAGTTCATCATCAAATACTTTAAAAAGATATTTAAGGCTAATTTTTTGAATATCATTACTATAATTGTGTAATAAAAATTTCACAAACAACCAAGAGTAATTTTTCCAATATTTTGGGTACTTTTTGGACAATATATAAAGCCATTCCATGTGTTGACTAAATATTTGATTTTCTAGTTTTGCGTTGAATTTAATGTTTCTCAAAAAAATACAGAATTGTTCTGCTCTATCTTCATCAAAATCGTGTATTTTGATAACTTTTTTTGGATATTTTGAGAAATATAATTTCTGATATTCCTCACTTGTTTTTTGAGAATCAATTTCTTTGATGATTTGGGTTTTATCGAGCTTCTTTTCTTGCTTGTTTTCATTATAACCTTCTTCTTCGCACGGCA
>NZ_JADEWV010000094.1 GCF_015207455.1 Microcoleus sp. LEGE 07076 | reverse complement strand
GGCGGGATTTTGTTGAAAGGGGGAATTTCTAGGTCGAGGGCGAGTGTTAGTTGGATGACTGATTATTTGAAAAATCGGTTGGGTTTGGAAGCTGCAGGTGTACCACAGGCGCTACGCCCGTGATACGCTAAAATCTGTGATTTTAATTAAAATAGCGTCGAAACGGTTCTGCAAGAATGCCCAAAATTTGGTCTAACTGAGTAATAAAATATTCAGTCAAATCAATTTTTAACAACTGATTTTCCAGGATTAGGAATTTCCAGTTTGTACCCGTTGAAACCGCTCCATAAATCGCAGATTGTTCTTGCCCTTTACGAGCATTAAATATTTGAGCTGCTGCCATCTGAGCCGCGCACTGTCCCAATCCTATTCTAATATCGTTGTCTTTTGCTTCCACCAATGTCAAGACTGGTGCCGTCACCAATGATTGATTGCTCGATGCACTGAGGAGAAAGTCACAAGCCCCTGTCAATCCTTTGCTATCTTCTACGTTAAATGTGTTGCCGGAAAAGTAGCCGATTTTGTTGTGAAAAGTGCGCCGGATTTCGAGTAGAATGGGAGTGATGATTAATTCCGATCGAGCTTTTTCCGTGCTGATACTTGAGGCTAAGTCTAAACCTTCGTCTAGGGTTTGCTTGAGACGTTCTGAAGGTGCGATCGGGGTAATTTGGCTGAATAAGTGGGGAATGTCTTCAACGGTTAGATCCAGGGTTGAGACGGCTTGGTCGATCGTTTTGAAGTCGCTGTAGGACATATTTGATTTGGGGGTAGGAGAGATAATTTTTTTGACCGCAGATGCACGCCGACAGTGATATAATTATCTCCTGTTTAGGCTAGAAAATTACTTGTTAGTCTGCTGACACTGCTTAAATTGTGTAGTTTCTGCATTATGGTTTTAGTTTGCGGCTCTTAACTTTTTGTTAAAAATCGTGTAAAATTTCAGACTGGATTATATTTAATCATAGCAGGAGGAAGCGGTGAGTACGGGACAGGAGCCAGAAAATAAGAATTTAGCGTACTATTGTAAACGTTTCGCAAACCTTGGTGTCAACAAACAGAAAGGCAGTAAGGCTCCCCATAAGCCAATATTACTATTGTCAATAATTGACCTAATTGCTCAAGGCATAATTAATGAAAATCAAATTTATGTTTCTGATAATTTGCTTAAAACATTTGAGAAGTATTGGAATGTATTAGTAGCATCTGACCTTTGGGAGAAGGGTTTGTACTATCCCTTTATTCGCATGAAAACAGACGGTTTCTGGCATATAACACCTAAGTCTGGATTTAAGGGATCAGAACCTAAAACAACAAACAAGTTAAAAGAAGCTGTAGAATACGCAAGTCTGGATAGTGAATTATTTAATCTACTGCAAGAACCACATTATAGAGCCGAATTAATAGATACACTGATAGCTGCATGGTTCTCATCAAACAGGGATGATATCGGAGATATTTTGCAAGTTAATCAAGACTTTGAAAATGTTGCTCAGGCAGAAACAGAAATATCGGGCCTAGCAGGAAATATTGATGCAGAACCTCGATTCTATTTAACCAAATCGGCTGTAAGAAATGCTATTTTTAGGAAAGCCGTAGTACATACGTATGATTACAAATGTGCATTTTGTAGATTAAAAGTTATCAGGAATTTCACTCAAAATATTGTAGATGGCTCACATATCAAACCGTTTTCAAAGTTTTATGACAATCAAATTAATAATGGGATATCATTGTGTAAAAATCATCATTGGGCTTTTGACCAGGGTTGGTTTGCTATAGATGATAATTACAGAATTATCGTCGCTAATGATTTAGAAGAGGAATCCCCCAATGCCAGAACTATGAAAGATTTTCATAGTGAAACTATTCTTCTGCCAAGTTTAGATCAATATCTACCAAGACTTGAATCGCTACACTGGCATCGGGTGAATGTATTTAGAGCTTAATTACGTAACTGAGTTTGAATAAATGACAGAAACAATGCTACCACTTTTTCCACCCCGTACCGTTAGGGATTTAGTAGAAGAAATCAAACAATTAAGTCAAGAAATTAGAGATTTATATTGTTTAGATGATATTCCTTGGGTGGTCGGATATTCTGGCGGAAAAGACAGCACTACCGTAGTGCAGCTTATCTGGTATGCAATAGCAGAATTACCAGCAGAAAAAAGAACAAAAAAAATCTATATTATCACAACCGATACACTGGTAGAAAACCCTATAGTTTCTACTTGGGTACGTCAGTCATTAAAACAGATGAAGTCTGCTGCTATAGAGCAACAGCTCCCAATAGAGCCTCATATGCTTTATCCAGATGTCAAAGATACTTTCTGGGTTAACTTGATGGGAAAAGGCTATCCAGCACCGAGACATGGATTTCGCTGGTGTACTGAACGCCTGAAAATCCTTCCTTCTAATCGGTTCGTTCGTGATGTGGTAAGAATCAATGGAGAAGTGATTCTCATATTGGGTACTCGCAAAGCTGAAAGTATTAAACGGGCTGCTTCAATGGAGAAACATGAAATAGGTCGCATGAGTGACCGCCTAAATGATAAATCTAGTTCCATTAAATCTCTACTTTATCAGAGTCCTAGTCTGCCTAATTCCCTAATTTATAGTCCAATAGAAGATTGGCGAACTGATGAAGTCTGGATTTATCTAAATCAGTGGTCTAATCCTTGGGAAAATAGCAACAAAGATTTATTTACTATGTATCGCGGTGCGACAGCAGACAATGAATGTCCTTTAGTTGTCGATACTTCTACGCCTAGCTGCGGGAGTTCTCGCTTTGGCTGCTGGGTTTGTACGATGGTAAGCCAAGATAAATCAATGGAGGCAATGATTCAAAATGATGAAGAAAAAGAATGGATGCAGCCTCTTCTCGATATTCGCAACGAATTAGATATAAAAGACGATCGCCCAAAAAGAGATTTCCGACGCATCTACGGTAGAGTAGAACTGTTTGAACGCAACATGGGCGACGACACAACCTCCGTCGAACCCATCCCAGGCCCCTACACCAAATTCTGGCGGGAACACTGGCTGAGACGAGTCTTGGAAGCACAAACTAAAATCCGCAAAACCGCACCCGAAGAAATGCGCGACATCACCTTAATTACCCCGGAAGAACTTAGCGAAATTCGCCGAATTTGGCTGGAACAAAAACACGAATTTGACGACTCTTTGCCCCGCATTTACGAAGAAGTTACGGGCGAACCCTTTGAAGATTCCCGTCCCGCCGCCGAAAGAAAACTCCTCGGTAGCGACGAATGGACTGCGATCGCAGAAATTTGCAGCGAGGACAAAATGCACCTGGAATTGATGGCAAAACTCCTCGACACAGAACGCCAATACTACACAAAACCACGCCGGACAGGCATTTACGCGGATTTGGACAAATGCTTTGAAACGAGTTCGCGATCGGAGAAAGAAGCAATTGGTAACGCCCACTATCAACGCAACTTAAAAACAGCGGTGGAAGCTGTCAAAGCAAATCCGACTGAGAATATTCAGCAAGTGAAAGATGCGATCGCCAAAACCAACGCTTCTGCCAAAAATGATACGGCCGATATTGCCAAACTAAAACAAGAACTCGAAAGCAACAGCAGTGAAGGCAGGCAATTGTCTTGGGCGGATATTAAATATTCAACCCCAAATTCAGCAGGGGAAAATAGCAAAGATTAGGTCGAATAATGTCGATCGGGCTTATCCGCAGTCCGCCGGGGATTTCAATCCCTGTCGGACTCTCCGACTGTCGGACAAATCGATCGCGCTTACAAACACTCATCCATCTCAACAACATCTACAATGCAATTCCTCGAACTCGTCCTCAAAAACTTCGGCCCCTATTCAGGCACCCAAACCACCAACCTCCGCCCCGAAACAGACGGAAATCCCTGCCCGGTAATCCTGTTTGGCGGCATGAACGGAGGAGGTAAAACCACCTTACTCGACGCAATTCGCCTGGCCCTTTACGGTAGTAGAGCCCAATGTTCCACCAGAGGCAATCTCAGCTACAGCGACTTCATCAATCAATGCGTCAACCGCCACACTCCCCCCTTAGAAGACACCCGCGTCGAACTAACCTTTGAACAAGTCCAAGAGGATAAATTAACTCAGTTCAAAATAGTTAGGTACTGGAAAAAATCCGACATTAAAGACACTTTGAGTATTCTAATATACAGCGAAATAGTTAACGATTGGTGGTCGGACAAAGCAATTACTAACACCTGGGACGAATACATCGAAACCCTTTTACCAGTCGGAATATCCAATTTATTTTTGTTTGACGGCGAACAAGTAAAAGAACTCGCAGAACTCGAAACACCGCCGGAGTTTGTGATCGGGGCGATTAAATCTTTGTTGGGTTTAGAATTAGCAGAACGCCTCGCCGTCGATTTAGAAATATTAGCCGGCCGCAAGCGCAAAGAAATTGCCGGCAAAAAAGACTTGGCAGCTTTAGAAAAAATTGAACAAACTTTTCAAAATATTACTGCTGAAACAGACTTGGCTAACGAAAAATTAGCCAGCTTAAAAAATGAATTAGAAAAAGCTGAAAAACACCAGCAACAAGCCTCAGAGAAATTCATTTATCAAGGCGGGAAAATTGCAGCCGATCGCAGTCAACTAGAAAGACAGCTAAACGACTACACAACTCAGGCAGAAAAAAGCCGCCAATCCTTGATTGAATTGGCATCCAACACCCTACCGCTAGCCCTAATTTCGCCCTTGCTAACCGCAGCAAAAGTTCAAGCAGAAACCGAAGCCGCCCAGCAGCAAGCAAAGATTGCCCAAAATGTTATCAAACAAAGAAGCGATCGCCTCCTCAAATACATCGCCGAAATTTCATTAAATCCCCAACAGCTAGACCAAATACAAGACTTCATCCGCCAAGAAAACCAAGAACTCGAACAGCAAGCAGCCACAGACACCGCGCCCTGGATAAACGCCGAAAACAACAGCATCCAGCAACTAGAAAACCTGCTGGGCTACCAAATCCAAAACCAGCAAAATCTAGCCTCCCAACAAATAGAAGAAATCAAAAACATCGAAACAGAAATCGACTTCACAGACAGACAACTCGCCGCCGCTGCTTCCCCCGAAGCCTACGAACAACTAGAATCTGAGGTCAGGAAAACCCAAAAAGAAGTCGCAATCGCAGCCGCCGCCTGCGAGTCAGCCAACAGCCGCATCGCGGAATTAAAAAAAGAATCAGAGAAAACTCAGAAAGAATTAGAAAGCTACAGCAGCGAATATCTCACAGTTAGAAACAGCCAACACGTCATCAATTCGATCGCCAAAGCCCAAAATACCCTCAAACTTTTTAAAGAAAAACTCACCCTCAAAAAACTCAACAAACTCGAAGTAGAAATCACCGACTGTTTCCGCTACCTGCTGCACAAAACCGACCTGGTGCACAGAGTGGCAATAGATACCGAAACTTTCAGCCTTTCTATTTACGATCCAGAAGGCAAACCGGTACCCAAACACCGACTTTCTGCCGGTGAAAAACAACTGCTGGCGATCGCCTTTTTGTGGGGATTGGCCAGAGTATCCGGGAGACAATTACCTGTCGCGATCGACACACCCCTCGGCCGCCTCGACTCCTCCCACAGAAACAACCTAGTCGAACGGTATTTTCCCTCAGCCAGCCACCAAGTCATCCTGCTTTCCACCGACACCGAAATTAGAAAAACAGAATACGATAAACTGCGAGAATTAGGGGCGATAGCCCACAGCTACCTCCTGAAATATGACCCCGCCAAACACCAAACCACAGTCGAACCGGGCTATTTTTGGGAGTGAAAATTCGCCCTAAAAAATTGCCGCAACCCCTTGACTTTTCCCTGGGGTTGCGGTACTATTCGTAGTATAATGGGATGGTTGCGAAAATTTTATTTTTGCGACCATCCCATTATTAAAAATAAATCCTTCTATAATCATCATACAAAAAAACCGTTTAATCAATCCCCGCCGTGTAAAGAAATGTTAACCAACTGCTGATGATTGCAAAGATGATGATTTTTGAAACCGCAGATGAGGGCTGATGTACGCTGATGAACGCAGATTTGATTTTTGGAACCGCTGATGATTGCAAAGATGATGATTTTTGAAACCGCAGATAAGGGCTGATGAACACGGATGAACGCAGATTGGAACTTAATGAGATGAGATTACGGAAACAATTATTGGGTATGCTTTTAAGGTTGGAAATAACTTGGGTTACGGATTTTTAGAGAAAGTTTATGAGAATGCTTTGGTTTATGAACTCCGCAAAACAGGAATGTTGGTTGAACCTCAGTTTACAGTTTATGTCCATTATGAAGATATAATCGTTGGGAAATTTGTGCCGGATATTTTAGTGGAAAGATCCGTGCTTGTAGAACTCAAAGCTATCAAATCTCTCGGTGAAACAGAAACAGCGCAGTGTCTCAATGTCATAAAAGCTACCAAGATAACTGTCTGCTTGCTAATCAATTTCGGCAACCCCAAAGTAGAAATTAAACGAATAGTTCACAATTTCTAAACCGCAAATACAATCTTATGTTACAATCTGCGTTCATCTGCATTCATCTGCGGTAACAAAATTCTCAACTCATGGAACCACCAGTCGATCGCATCCTTTTATCTCAAACAGCCAAAGACCAACTCTCAAAACTGAAACGATCGACCAAAATCGATCGCTGGAATGTCCTCTGCCGCTGGGGATTTTGCAGGTCTCTCGCCGAACCCAGCATCCCGTCGCCAGTACCAATTCCCAGCGACAGCAACGTCGAACTAAGCTGGGATGTTTTTGGCGGCGACATGGCGGATATCCTGATAATTGCCCTCAAGCAGCGGTGTCACCAAGATAATTTGGGCAGGTCCAAGGAAACTCTAGCTAAACAATTTCGCCTGCACTTGCACCGAGGTATTGGTTATTTAGCTGGCGATCCGAATCTTAAGAAAATAGAAGATTTGGTGGCGATCGCTCTTTCGCCTGAAAAATTAAGAAGTTAACTCGTTGACTAATGAGTGATGACTGTTGACTGTTAAGCAGCCCCAAACAAGTAAAAAATAACCAATAACCAATAACCAATAACCAATAACCAATAACCAGTAACTAATAATTTCTTACTTCAGTAAAAGCGGGAAGAAATGCCCTACTGGCCCTTGACCTGCTCCAATATCTAAAGCATATTTCAGAGCATTGGTAACATAATTTTTAGCCAATGTTACTGAGGTAAACAAATCTTTACCTAATGCTAAATTAGCGCAGATCGCAGCACTCAAAGTACACCCAGTCCCGTGAGTATTTCCAGTATCGACAGTCTCGACTTTCAACGTCTCTAACCGCGTACCGTCAAACCACACATCAATCCCCCGCAAATCTCCCGCCATTCCGCCGCCTTTGACTAAAACAGCTTTCGCGCCTTTGCGATAAATCTCTTGCGCCGCCGATCGCATATCATCGACAGAAGCAATCTCTAAACCGCTTAAAATCTGAGCCTCAAACCGATTCGGAGTTACCACAGCAGCCATTGGTATCAAAACATCTCGCAAAAAGGCGATCGCCCCATCATCAATCAGTCGATCGCCCGATCGAGAAACCATCACCGGATCGACAACCAAATTCCCCAAATTCCAACTTTCCACCTGCTGCGCCACCACGGCCATAATCTCGCGATTCAGCAGCATCCCAGTCTTCACCGCATCCACCCCAATATCCCCAACCACCGCATCAAATTGAGCCGCCACAGCCTCCGCCGACAAAGCATCCACCCGCTTCACCCCCAAAGTATTTTGAGCCGTCACGCAAGTCACAGCACTCGTACCGTGCACGCAGTGAAACGCAAAAGTCCGCAAATCCGCCTGAATCCCGGCCCCGCCGCCGCTGTCAGATCCAGCCACAGTCAAAGCCACAGGAATTTTAGATTTCATCATCTTTTTTCCACCGCAAATAAAGCCCCGCTTTCCCAGACACATCCCATCTTATCCGCGTTCCTCAGCGTTCATCCGCCCCCATCTGCGGTTCCAAATTCCCAAACAAAATTAGCTACGATATCTTTTCCGGCTGCATCGGAATCATCAAATCGAGTCAACAGTTAACACTCAACCATTCAGTTTTTCGACCCGCCAGTCAACAGTCAACAATCACCTGACGGTGCAACCGGAATTGATATAATTAAACCAATTGTAAAGAATTATTGCCAACAACAGTGAAACTCACCCGCATTGACCTCAACTCTTGGATCTTCCACATTGCCGGCAAAACTATTCTCGTCGATCCCTGGCTAGTCGATCCCCTGGTATTTTACGGTCAACCCTGGCTGTTCACCGCCTACCACAACACGCCCGTCGCCTTTACGCCACAAACATTACCGCCGATCGACCTCCTCCTCATTTCCCAAGGCTTAGACGACCACTGCCACAAACCTACCCTCCAACAGCTCGATCGCGCAACTCCCGCCATCGCCTCACCCACCGCCGCCAAAGTCCTCAGCAGTTTGGGCTACACCAAGATCACATCTTTGGCAAATTGGCAACAATCTAATTTTCAAGAAAAGTTACAAATTACCGCCGTACCCGGAGCCGAAATTCAGCCGGGACAGGAAGAAAACGGGTACTTGTTAAAAGATTTAAGTAGCGGCGAAACACTCTATTACGAACCGCACTTACCGCCATTAGACAAAGTTAAACAGAAAATCGACACCGTAGACGTGGCCATTACCCCCATCGTCGGTCAAATCTTCCCCTTGCTCGGACAAATCATCATCGGTCCCAAAGAAGCCCTCAACCTCGCTCAAACGTTGAAACCCAAGTATTTCTTGCCTACAACCATGGGAGATATTAAAGCTACTGGTATTTTACCGATGTTCGTGCGGTCGATCGGCAGCCTCCCCGAATTTCGCGATTTGCTAGCAAAATCCGGACTTGCCACCCAACTCCTCGAACCCGAACCCGGACAAACCCTAGAGATTTGAAATTTTTCCGATTGGAGATTGCAGATTCAATCCCAAATCCCAAATCCCAAATCTCAAATTATCTCGGCGGGCGGCGGTTACGCAAAAACTCAGGAATATCCAATCCAAAATCCTCCGGCGGTTTCGTTTTCGGATCCTGCGTCTGTTGAGCAGGAGTCACAGGCACTGTTGCAGCCCGCCAAGGAGCATTAACATTTTGAGTCCGCCCCGGAGCCGGAGGAGGCTGAATGTCGCCGGAAAAACCTGTAGCGATCACAGTAATTTTAATTTCTCCCTGAAGCCGCTCATCAATCACCGCTCCAAAAATAATATTCGCATTCGGATCGACAACTTCGTAAATCGTCTCCGCCGCCGCATTCACCTCGTGCAGCGTCATGTCAGTACCGCCAGTAATGTTGAACACCACACCTCTAGCGCCCTCAATAGACGAAGCCTCCAGCAGCGGCGAAGAAATAGCCTGCATCGCAGCCTCCCTAGCCCGCGACTTGCCCGAACCCACCCCGATTCCCATCAACGCCGAACCCGCATCCGCCATTACAGCCCGCACGTCGGCAAAGTCAACATTCACCAAACCGGGAATCGTAATAATGTCAGAAATACCCTGAACCCCTTGGCGCAGGATATCGTCAGCAACTCGAAAAGCTTCTTGCACTGGCATTTGTTCCGAAATCACCGACAGCAGCTTGTCGTTAGGAATCACGATCAATGTATCCACCCGGGTTTGCAAAGCCGCAATCCCTTCCTCAGCTTGGCTGGTGCGCCGCCGTCCCTCAAACGTAAAAGGCCGCGTTACTATGCCCACAGTCAACGCGCCCATTTCCTTAGCTACTTCAGCGACAATCGGAGCCGCGCCCGTACCCGTACCGCCGCCCATGCCTGCGGTGATAAACACCAAATCCGCGTGATTCAAAGCATTAGCAACTTCGTCGCGAGATTCTTCGGCTGCCTTTTGTCCGATCGCCGGATTGCCTCCGGCACCCAAACCGCGCGTCAACTTCTGTCCGACTTGCAAGCGTTTCGGAGCATTTGACAGCACCAGAGCTTGGGAATCTGTATTCACGCACCAAAACTCGACCCCTGAAATCTCGCTAGCAATCATCCGGTTAACGGCGTTGCCACCACCCCCGCCGACACCAATTACTTTGATTCTCGCGGCACTGCTGGGCATTATGTCTTTGGGATTCACCATAGGATCGATATCAATACTATCTACATTTACATAACCTGACTTGCGTCTAAACGGATTGGCGGAATCGAGAGCCACCGGAAAATTTTTTACTTCTTCCGAAGGGGGACTGTCTTGGTCAGACCCCTGTCTATTATTAAGCTTCATTAGAGTCGGGGATAGTAGATTACTGCTTTTTAACTTAACTAAACGCCAATTCACATCAACTATAGGCTAAAGTTGCCGAAAAACTAACACAGGTCGAGGCTGAATGTTAGGAATCTCGGATTTGGCCTATGTCGATCGCCCACACATCGCCCCTACCCCGTTCAGGCACTCGTGCCTTTGGTATTTGTACGGCGAAGCACAAGGACAAAAAATCGATAATAGCCCGATACGACACTCTCGGGAAAAAGCATCAGATTTTTTTTCCCTAAACTGGCAAGATCAAACAAGTGTCCCTATGTCAAGCCCGGCAGCTCGATCGCCAGCAGTAAAAATTCTGCCGATTGACAGATACTTTCTACTTTCTGTTGACTCCAGAATCAATTCTGGCGCCGATTTGGTTCTGGAGTCTTACTCTCCAAACCAGGGGGGAGTTCTGGCAAGTGGACGATCGGCGATGCAGGATTTTTTAAGTCAATGTAGGCTATTTTGCTTGAATCTAGCTGTTTTGGCAATTGCCGCATTCGGTCTAAAACCTGAAGTTGCCGAGCAGTCTTATAACTGTACGGCCCTAAATGTACCGTACCGATCTCGGTTTTCAAGATCAAGTTGCTCGGGTCTTGCCAATCTATCTCAAACACTTTCACCGTCAAACCGCTCAGTCCTTGGTAAAACTTCGGCCAAGAGGCGCGATACTGTTCCAAAGGCCCGATCACTTTTAAAGTTGGCAAAGAATGCTCGGCCCCCCTACCCCCATTGCTGCCCGGTTCGATCGAACTATTATTGTACGGTCGCCCAGCAGCAGTATAGCTCTCCGACGGCATCCAACCTCCCCGAGCGTCCAGCCATCCCACTTTTTCCTTGTCGCTGTTGGTTCTCAACACCGCCGCCGGCTGCGCCACCGCCACCGGCAGCCGTTCTGCCACCTCTACAGTCAAAGAAGGCGGAAACAAGTTGCGAGTCACCTTTGCTTTGGCGATCGGCCCGGTCAACTCCAGCTTTTGCGCCAGCGCCTGCGGTTGAATCCCCCACAGCGACTGCGGGTAAGACAGCGGCACCAAAGACCGCACCGCCTTGTCAGACAACCACTGATTGCCCTCCACCTTCACTTGTTCCGATCGAACAATTAACCAAGATGGCGCAGCCATCCACCACAACAAACCCCCGGCCATTGCGCTCGCTGCCAGCATTTGCCACACCACAGCCGCCGATCGAACCCGGCGCCTGCGCCGCAGCTCTTGGCGCCTGCGCCCTAACTCTGTTTGAGAAACCGCTCCAAAACTAGCCATCTAACTCTTGACAATTTAGTAATTAATGATTAGCACAAATTCACAACTGTTTAATCTCGCCCACTGCAGACCCTTTCTCCCCTACCATTTAATCAGATCCCCGCAAAATTACCCATAACGGATCCCAATATCCGTAAAATCACCGATCCAGCTACGTAATTAAGATTTCTTAATTAAAAATTTAAAATTCCCGCACCGTCCGGTTGATTAGCCGATACAGGTTGTTTGGGTATTTAGGGCATTACCCCACAGGGCAAAAGGTGACAAATCAAACTAAACTCAACGAAAGAAAGTTTAGACTTTCAATTAACTTTTAGTCGGCTTGAATTGTGATCCCACTCGAATTAGACAGATTCTATAAAGCCTGCAACCCGAGCAAAACCCTTGTCGCCGGAGACCCAGGAGATTATCAATACTACATT
This sequence comes from Microcoleus sp. LEGE 07076, assembly GCF_015207455.1. GTDB lineage: Bacteria > Cyanobacteriota > Cyanobacteriia > Cyanobacteriales > Microcoleaceae > Microcoleus. The sequence continues at coordinate 12,017 of NZ_JADEWV010000094.1, read as the reverse complement.
GATTTTGGTTCCGTCCGCGGCGGCAAAATCATTGAATCTTTACAGCGAACCATTACCCGGATTTCCCCCGACGAGCCAACCTGTCAGCTATTTACAGGACATATCGGGTGCGGCAAATCTACGGAATTGTTTCGACTCAAAGCTGAGCTAGAGCAAGAGGGTTTTTGCGTCGTCTACTTCGAGTCTTCCCAAGACTTAGATATGGGAGATGTAGATGTCAGCGATATTTTGCTGAGCATTGCTCGCCAAGTCAGCGAAACAATGGAAGCGGCCAAAATCAAACTCAGACCGAGCTATTTTACAAATCTGTTTGCAGAAGTTGCAGAATTTTTGCAGACTCCGATCGATTTGTCAGCGGAAGCCGAGTTATCTGTAGGCATTGCTAGAGTTACTGCTAAAACTAAAGACTCTCCGAAACTGCGATCGCAACTCCGGCAATATCTCGAACCCCGCACCAACAGCATTTTGCAGTCGATCAACGAAGAACTCCTCAACAGAGCAAATACTGAACTCAAGCACAAAGGCAAAAAAGGGCTCGCAGTGATTGTTGACAACCTCGATCGCCTCGATGCCTCCCTCAAACCCAGCGGACGCACTCAGCCAGAATACCTGTTTTTAGACCGGGGCGAACAGTTGAAAAAACTCAATTGCCACGTCGTCTACACGATTCCCCTGACTTTGATTTTTTCCAACGACTTCGGCCGCCTCGCCAGTCGATTTGGAGTTAAACCCAAGGTAATGCCGATGGTGCCAGTCCAAACGCGATCGGGCGACAACCACTCTGAAGGAATGGCACTGCTGCGACAGCTAGTATTAGCTAGAGCTTTCCCCACAGTTACTCCTGCTCAACGCATCGATTTAATTTCCAAAGTTTTTGACTCTCCTGAAACTTTAGACAGACTCTGCCTGATTAGCGGCGGTCACGTTCGCAATCTACTGATGCTCTTGTATAGCTGTTTGCAACACGAAGACCCCCCCTTCTCTCGCGAATGTCTCGAAAGCGTCATTCAAGAATACCGCGACGATCTTCTCGGAGCCATCAATGACACGGAATGGGAACTGCTGTTTCAAGTTGTCAACCGACAAAGTGTAACTGGCGAAGAAGAATCTCAAATCTTGTTGCGAAGTATGTTTGTCTTTGAATACCGCGATCCAGAAGGTCGCTGGTTTGGCATCAATCCAGCCCTAGCAGAAACCAGAAAATATCAAGAATGGCAACAGAGCACTCACCAAAAATAGTTGGGATTTTTGAGATTGGTTGGCAAATCTCCAATCCCTAAATCTGCCAGTGAAGAGGGTGTGGGGTGCAGGGAACCCGATAATTAAAATCGGGGGTTTCAAGTAAGGACACGCTGATTTGTGGGCACTGCGTGCCGAGAAACACATTTTTTTTGTAGTCCATTTTTTGAAAAAAGGGATTTTACCTGTAGGGTGTGGGGATATCACATCTTCCCCTACCACCCACACCCCGTTCTCGGTGACTCAAGAAACTCTTTAATTTCTGATTAACCGCTGACAACTCCCAACTTTTGCAATCGAATAGATCACACAGTCAGCGGTTTTTGCCGCTGGCTAATTCTTGTTTGTTGCTGGGGGCAAATCGCGAACTTTATGGCCCCAGACAAATTTGCCACCACCAAGGACTTTCTCCAATTTCTACTCTCATATCTGCAATGTCAGACCCCCTATTCTGTTTTTACCTGTTGCTCTTACATTCAACTAATCTCGTGGCAGACGATCAACTTTATAATTTCTTTATAAATACCTGCTACAGATAGACCTCGGCTGTTTCCTAATACCTAGCTGCGGGTATTATTCATAAATTCAACTGTGGCTATTTAGAATGTGTAGCAATTTATCTGTAACTCATAAAAAATACAATCAAGCTAACTTTAATTTTTACTGTCAAGTTTCGCATTCTCTGAGATTGAGATGTATGATGTGTTTAGATTGAACATAATGAATATCTAAGTTTTCATAGGAGAAGTACGAAAAACTACGTATTCCTACAGATATAAAGCGCTGAACTGGAACGAGTATCTCTAAGTAGATACCGTTTCAGTCACGATCGGCGATCGTTAGGTAATTGATTTCTGCAAAAGGGGTGCACCCATGACCGATCTGCTTAAACAACAACAAACTGCCAGCTACAACGAGCGATCGCTCAAAACTCTGGTAAGATCCATCGCCATGTCTCAAAAGCAATTCTCGCTAATTTTGGTGCGCTGCAACTATGAGGGGTTGCGGCAGCGGTGGGCACAGCGGCTGCGAGAAATGTCCCCAGTTCCAATTCAAGATATCGTCTTGCCGAATACCGTCAAAACCCTCTACACTAACCTGGTGGCAAACACGCTCCCGAGCGAGTCTTCACCCGTTGGTTCCGCCTCGGCTTTGATGGTATTCGGTTTAGAAACAGTGGTGGCGATCGACGAACTGATGGCTTCTACCAATCAAGTGCGAGACGAATTCCGCAAAAATTTTTCCTGCCCGGTGATTTTGTGGGTAACAGATGACATCGTGACTAAAATGATTCGTCTGGCCCCGGATTTCAAAAGTTGGGCCGCCGCTACAATTAAATTTGAAATGGCCGTTGATGAATTAATTACTTTCCTGAGTGGGCGAGCCGATAGTATATTTAAAATAGGAGAATTCAATCAAGAACTCGGCAGCAGCACTGCCAGCACCCTCGCTAATTTTGCAACCAACGAAATCGACTGGGAACAAGGCGCATTGGTGGAGCGCTCCATCAGCCCCGGAGAACGCTTTGTTACCTCAATCCCTCAACCTCAAAACAAACGACAGTCGGATCTAAACTCCTATTCGCCTTTGAGTCCCGGCAATAACCTAGATTTGGCGATCGGCTCTTTGTCGCGCCGAGAACTAGAATTAGCTTTAAGAGATTTACAAAATCGCGGTCAAGAACTGGAACCCGCCCTCAAAGCCAGCCTGCAATTTGTTCTCGGTCGAGATTACTATGTCAGCGACCAAACCGAAACGGCTTTAATTCACTACCAAGAAAGCTTGGTATATTGGCAGCAGCAAACCGGCAACTGGGAACCTTCTGAAAGCAGACAAACCTTCTCTTCATCTTTGTTGAATCCTGTCCCCAAAATTTTATTTTTAGAGAGAGAAGGCATAGTGCTGTTTCACATAGCTTTGTGTCACCGCCTGCAAGCAGCCAGAAATCCGGTAGCTAACCGCCACCACTGGGAACAAGCTTGGATCAGCCTGGAACAATCTAGAAACGCCTTCTCTCTTGCATCGCGCCCGGAATTAGTAGCCGAGGTAACAGCACACCTCGGACAAGTGTTGCAGCGGTTGAAAGCTTGGGGAGAGTTGCAAGCATTAGCGGAAAATTCTTTGCAGTTGCACTTCACTTACGGTACGCCCAGCCAACTAGCTCAAGATTACGGCTTTTTGGCTGAAGTGGCGCTGGAACATTCGAGGTGGAGTCAAGCCCGCCAGCTAGCCGAGTTGGCTTTGGCGATTTTGGATCAAACGCCTAATGATTTGAGATTGCTGATTGAGGATTTGAGATTGGGGTTTGAGGGAAATTATCCAGAATTTGTGGGTACTAACGAGTCTAGCAACGAGACCAAATCTAAAATCCAACATCCCAAATCCGATCGCAGTTCGTATCTTTTACTGTTGGCCAGAAGTTTGCGGCAGCTTGGCCAGTGGGAAGCGGCGGTGCATTCTTTGGAGTTGGCTCGAACTCAAAGCGATCCGAAGTACGACCCCCGCCTTTACATCGATATTTTGACCGAACTGCAAGCGGTTTATTTCGAGCAGGGAGAGTATCTCAAAGCTTTTCGGATTAAAACAACCCAGCGTTCGATCGAGTATCAATACGGATTTAGAGCTTTTATCGGAGCCAGCCAATTGCAGCAGCAGCGACAAGCCGTGAATCCTTTGAGCGCTTCAGCTCAGAATCAAGCGGCGATTGCAGCTTCCATGACAGCTTACTCCCGCCAAACAGATATCAATAACTTGCTAGAAAGAATTAGCAGGGACGACCATAAATTAACTATTATTCACGGGCCCAGCGGAGTCGGAAAAAGTTCTCTAGTCAACGCCGGCTTGGTACCTGCTTTGAAAAATATTACTCCGGGCGCGCGCGATACCTTGCCCGTAGTGGTCAAAGTTTACGGCGACTGGCTGATGGAATTGGAAAAGGCTTTGAAGGGGGCGCTGTGCGACAAACAAGCTGAAGAGGAGGGAGAATTAGCAGCCAAAGGATTACAGGAACTAGACTGCAGAAGTTGCTCGGTTGTGCCACCTCACCAAGGGGAAATTTCTGCTTTTATTGTGGAGCAGTTGCGGGAGAATGGCAAAAACAATTTGTTGACAGTGCTGATTTTCGATCAATTTGAAGAGTTTTTCTTTGTTTCGACTTCAGTGGCACAAAGACAACTTTTTTATAACTTTTTGCGATTGTTTTTGAACCTGCCTTATGTCAAGATAATTCTGTGTTTGCGCGAAGATTATTTGCACTATTTACTGGACTGCGACCGCTTCCCGGATCTCGATGCTATTAACAATAATATTCTTGACAAAGGTATTCGCTACCAACTGCGGAGTTTTTCGCTCAAAGACGCGCGAGCTGCGATCGGACATTTGACGAAACGGGCGGAATATTATTTAGAGCCGACACTGATCGATGCTTTTGTCAAAGATTTAGCAGACGAACTGCAAGAAGTGCGACCGATCGAACTGCAAATAGTGGGAGCGCAATTGCAAGAAGAAGGTATTACCAGTCTAGCACAATACCAGCAATTAGGCGACAATCCCAAAGCAGAATTAGTCAAGCGATCGCTCGAAGGAGTCATATCTGACTGCGGCCCGGCAAACGAAGATGCAGCTTGGAAAATCTTGTTTTCGCTGACGGATGAAAGAGGGGTGCGGCTGATTAAAACTAAACACGAACTCTCGTTGGTGACGGGCCACCAACCAACAGGTGCCGAAGAAAATGAATTATTGGCGATCGGCAGCACCGACCGAATTCCCTTACAGCTAAAATTCGCTAAACACTCCAAAAGTACACAAAATAGAACAGACAACCTCGAGTTAATTTTAGATATTTTAGTCGGTCACGGTTTGCTATTTCTGCTGCGGGAAGCGCCGGAAGACCGCTATCAATTGGTACACGATTATTTAGTGCGGCCGATCCGCCAAAGATTCGGCTTGGAAGCCAGACTGCACAAAGCCGAAGCCGACAAAAACATGAGTCAAGCACAGCTCTACCGAGCCAATACTTTTCTCAAACAACTGCTGGGATTAGCGGCGATCGGGGTGCTGCTGCTGACGAGTTCTACGATCGCGGCTGCCAACTTTTGGTGGCGGGCCGTCGGTCAAAAACAGGTAGCTGTGGCTCAAACTCAGCGAGCCGAAATCAATACTCTGACAGCAGCTTCGGAAGCTCTTTATTTCTCAAACAACAAATTTGACGCGATGATGGAAAGTTTGAGGGCGGGTAAAAAGTGGAGGCAGATGGAACACTCGCAAGAAATGGACTCGCTCAAGGACACCGAAATTCTGATTGCTGCTGCCCTCCAGCAGGCAGTTTACGGTGTCAAAGAACTAAACCGCTTGGAGGGGCACGGCGATGTAGTTTGGGGTCTCAGTTTCAGTCCAGACGGTCAAACAATAGCTTCTGCCAGCGTGGATAAAACAGTCAAACTTTGGCGGCCCGACGGCAGTTTGCTGGCAACTTTCAAGGGTCACACTAACAGCGTCGCCAGTGTGGTTTTCAGTCCCGACAGTAAAACGATCGCCTCAGCAAGTTTAGATAAAACTGTGAAACTTTGGAAAACTGACGGCAGTTTGCTGGCAACTTTCAAGGGTCACACTGATAGCGTTACCAGCGTTGTTTTTAGCCCGGACGGGGAGACTATCGCCACTGGATCGAGAGACAAGACTGTGAAACTTTGGAAAACTGACGGTACGCTGCTACGGACGATCGAACAAATAGCTCCGGTAAATTGGCTCAGCTTCAGCCGCGACGGGAAAATAGTCGCTGTGGCGAGCGATGACGGTACGGTGAAACTGTGGAGTTCTGACGGGAAGCTAATCGCTAATTTGTGGCACAGCGAAAACAGAAAACCCTCGAAAGTTTACACTGTCAGTTTCTCGCCCGACGGTGAAACGATCGCCACTGCGGGTGAAGACAAAACGGTGAAAATCTGGAGCATTGCTGCGCTGACACGCCCAGGAACACAAAATTCAACAAAAACAAGTAAGGGCGAACTGCTAGCAACTTTGCGGGGACACAGCAAATGGGTATTTGGCGTTAGTTTTTCCCCCGACGGTCAAACACTGGCTTCAGCAGGTGCCGACGGAACTGTCAAACTTTGGAATCTGGCTAATGTGGGTGACAAACTTGCCCCCGATGCTAGCAATATTAAACCGGAAAGCCGCTTGCTAAGAACTTTTGAGGGACACGCCGATCGAGTTACTCAGGTGAGTTTTAGCCCGGACGGCAAAACTTTGGCTTCGGCAAGTTTTGACAAAACAGTCAGGCTGTGGCGGCTCGATGACGTGCCGCTAAAAACCCTCGACGGACACCAAAACCGGGTGCAAAGCGTGACTTTCAGCCCGGACGGCCAAAGGCTGGCTTCGGCTTCTACGGACAAAACTATCAAAATTTGGAGCCGCACGGGGGTTTTGCTGGAAACCTTGGAAGGACACACTCAGAAAGTTTCCAGCGTCAGTTTCAGTCCCGACGGCCGGCTGCTAGCTTCTGGGAGTTACGACAAAACGGTGAAAGTCTGGAGTCTGAAAGAAGATGGCATCAATAATAGTATTCTGCCTTGTCCTTCTGCGCCGCTGTTCCCCTGTTCGCCTTCTGTGCTTTTCACTCTCTCAGGCCACACCGACAGCGTGATGAGCGTGAGTTTTAGTCCCGACGGCGAGATTATTGCTTCGGCTAGCAAGGACAAGACTGTGAAACTCTGGACGAGAGGGGGCAGGTTGATTAAGACTTTGACTGGACACCAAGGCTGGGTGACTGGGGTGGCTTTTAGTCCCGACGGACAGATGCTGGCTTCTGCAAGCGACGACGGTACTGTCAAACTCTGGAACCGGGACGGCGGTTTGCTGAGGACTTTTGAAGGAGCTCACAACAGTTTTGTGTTGGGGGTTGCTTTTAGTCCTGACGGCAAAATGCTGGCTTCGGCTGGTTACGACAATTCGGTGAAGCTGTGGAAGGTGGACGGGACTTTGGTGGCGACGCTGCTGAAGGGTTCTAGTGACAGCGTGACGAGCGTCAGTTTTAGCCCGGACGGTTTGTTGGTTGCTTCGGGCAGTTACGATCGCAAGGTGAAGTTGTGGAGCCGCAGCGGGACTTTGCTGAAAACTTTGACCGGACATAAAGACAGCGTGATGAGCGTGAGTTTTAGCCCGGATGGGAAGGTTCTGGCTTCTGCTGGCCGGGACAATCGGGTGATTTTGTGGAATTTGGATCTTGATGATTTGTTGGTGAGGGGCTGCGATTGGGTGGGGGATTATTTGAGAACTAATCCTAATGTGAGCTCGCGCGATCGGCGTTTGTGCGAGGGGGTAGCGCCTACGCCTAAACCTCAGTTTTAGCTTTTTGATTGTTGACAGTGGGCCGTTGGCAGTTGGTTGTTGGTAGAGGCGATGCCAATAGTAGGGGCAGTTCACTGTTGTGATTTAACACTAACGTTCGATGCTTTTAGGCCCGATGCCCCTTTCCTGTTCAAAACTTTCTTCCCCCAACCCTTCCCCTTGCTCTCGCCTTCCTGTAAAGTAAACTATTGTAAAGAAATATGAGTTTTCTCTTATCCCTTGGTTAAGACCGCCAGCTACCATTGATACCTGAATTAGAAGTTCGTTCCTATGTCACAGCTTTTCCCGCGCAAATTTCTAGCCTCTGCTGCTGCCTTTTTCCTGGCTTTGTGCCTGTGGACGATCGCACCTGCGGCCCACGCTTTCAACAATCCCGATTTGTTGCCAGAAATTCAAACACCGATCATTGACTTAGCTAAAGCCCTTACGGATATTGAAGAAGGGGATTTGGCAAAAAATTTAAATGAATTTGAGACGGAAACCGGCTGGAAGCTGCGAGTGCTGACTCAGTACGATCGCACGCCCGGTTTGGCCGTCAAAAGTTATTGGGGCTTGGATCAAAAGAGTGTGCTGTTAGTTGCTGACCCCCGAGGCGGCAATTTGCTCAATTTTAATGTGGGCGATTCGCTGTATCCGCTGCTGCCGCGCAGTTTTTGGGTGGAACTGCAAACTCGCTACGGCAATCAGTTTTTTGTCCGGGAAAATGGTGAAGATCGATCGATCATTGAATCTTTGGAATCGATCGAAGGCTGTTTGCGTCAGGGCGGCTGCCGCGTCGTTCCCGGTTTGCCCAGGGAACAGTGGATTCTGACATTAATTACATCAGTGCTGGGCGGGGTGATCTGCGGGTTTGCGGCTCAGCCTCGGAAACCGGGACAGATTGTGGCATGGCAGTGGGCGCTGATTTTTTCGCCGCTGTGGGGCATTCTGTTTTTTGCTTTCGGACTTGGGCCGGTGGTGACTCGGACTTCTGACTGGTTACCTGTGGTTCGGAATGTGTCCGGTTTTGCGATCGGGGCTTTGGTAGCATTCTTGACTCCAGTTTTGGGCAAGTCTCCTTCGGAGGAAAGCTAGTTTGGCAGTTGGCAGTTGGTAGTTGGCAGTTGGCAGTTGGTAGGGGCGGTGCCAAGAGTGCCCGCCCTGATAGTTGTCAGTCAACCGTCAACCGTCAACCGTCAACCCTCAACCGTCAACCGTCAACCCTCAACCGTCAACTGACTAAAAGCTGGTAAGCTGATACTTGATAATTCAGAGGCAACAGCTATCCAACAAATGGAATGGCACGTAAGCGATGCCCAGAGTCTGGGATTAATCGATAGCGAAATTGGCGACCACGGTTTTTCAGCGGCGGAGTACGAAATAGTCCGGCGCGTGATCTATGCGACTGCTGATTTTGAGTACAAGTCTTTAATTAGTTTTTCCGATCAGGCTTTGCAAGCCGGGGCGGCTGCTTTGGCTGCTCGAACTACGATCGTGGTAGATGTGCCGATGGTGCAGGTGGGCATTACGCCGCAAATCCAAAGTACCTTTGCGAATCCGGTTTATTGTTCGATGGAGGCTTTGACGCGCCCTCAAAAGGAAAAGACGCGGGCTGCTTGGGGGATTGAAACTTTGGCAAGGCGCTATCCGGAAGGGATTTTTGTCGTCGGTCAGGCTCAAACTGCTTTGTCGGCGATCGTTGATTTGATTGAATCTGAAGAAATTCGGCCGGCTTTGGTGATTGGGACTCCTTCTGGGTTTGTGGGAGTGGATGTGGCCAAGTCGCGGCTAAACGATTCGATGGTTCCTCACATTCGGATTGAGGGGCGCAAGGGTTCGGCGGTGGTGGCTGTGGCGATTGTGAACGGGTTGGTGGATTTGGCTTGGCAGGCTTACGGCCAAGAGGGGAACAGTTGATGATGTTACCGGAAAGGTGGCAACTGCTGCTTGATTTTAGGCAGTAGTTGCTTGATTTTGACACCAAACATCAAGACAAACCAGACTGCACCACCGGCACCCAAACTAATCAACAGTACCAACACAAAAGGATGAATTTCTACATGGGTTAGTAACGGCCAATAAAATTTGCGATCGGGCGCGTCTTGTTTGATCAGATAAGGAGCGCCACCAGCCACTACTCCCGCCACTCCCAAACCAAAGCCCACTGCTTGAATCGTCACTTCTAATTTCGCATCGCGATAAGCTTCTTCGATCGCCACAACGCCTCGAATTGCTTCCATTGCTTTGTCTAGCAAGCCCGTACCGTGTTTGAAATAACCTAAATCTGCCTGAATCTGCCTTTGAAACCGCGGGCAGTTTTGCGTACTGAATGCTGCGAGGAAACTTAAATCGGCATCACTATCATTATACTTTTTACTTGACTTGATGTCAAGACTTATTTCATTTAATTTATCTGTGTAATTTTGGACATTAATGGCGATCGTATTTTCGCGAAACTGCAAATCAATCAGCAACCGCGCATAGTTCACAGCCCGCGGCGGCAACTCTATCATTTGATTGGCCAGATATTCCAATTCATCCTCATTTAAACCCGCACCTTTCGATTGTCGTTGCCGAGCCCTATCCCGCTGCAAATACTTAAAAGTCTTGTCAATATCCAATTCAATTTGCTTGTACTCCTCGCGAATCACCAGGTAAAGCTTGCGGCAGTCGCGATAAGCCCGAAGAATCTTATTGCGGTACAAAAACAAATCCATAAAATCCTTATAGCGCGTCTCATCCCAGATATCATCGGTTGTCGGACTGTTAAAAAACCAGATAATAACGTGACAGTAATTATCGGGCTGATTAATATCTCCATACTCCAAAATTGGACTGCCGAATAACTCGCCTTGACGACAGAAATCCGGGCGACTGTCACCAGAAATCAAGTTTTCCAGACACTGTTTCCCCAAACCTTTGAGAAACTGCGAATCATCCCGCGCCGCCTGATTTTGTTCCACACTCAGCCCAGCCGTAATCAGCAAAGTTTGCCCGAAATAACTCTGCACAAAATCCGGCAGCAAGCAGTTACCGGGATTAAACTGCTGGAAAATGCTAACATCGACAACAGGTGTTTTATTGCCTTTATCTTTTTCGGGAACACGAATTTGCAAACCCAAGGCATAACTGTCATCAATTCGCATCGGTAGCGCCCAACCCTTGACAGGAATTGTCTGATTTTCAACCGAAATCTCCTTACCAAAATCCAGAGAATTGCGATCGTTAACTTTTGATTTATCAATCAGGTTAACACGCCCGCCGACAGGTTCATCTTTTTTGTGAAAATAGCTGTCATTAAATTTGTTACTGACTGCTAATTTAGCTTGCAAAATCTCATCGCATTTCTGCCACAAACTGCCGAATTCCACAGGAGAATTCGACTCTGACTCTAGGGGGTTGCAGAGGTGGAAGGCAAACAGATAAACATTGGGGGCATAGATTTTGTTACTTGGAGTCATTGCTGGTATCTGATTGATTTTCTGCGGCGGCTTGAAGTTTTTTGTAACTCTCTTCAATGCTGGTACGCAGAGTTTGAGTGATATTGGTTAGCGGCTGCATTGTCGTTGGGCTAGGTTCGCCCACATCTTCGATTTCTTTCCGCGTACCATCTCTTAATATTTTTCCCAAATCGTGTTTCATACACCAAGTTTTGATTGTTTCGGCAATGGCTGATTCATTATCTGCTAACTTTAGTATGTCTGTGTTTAATTGAGGTAAATCTTGCCATGCTGTCGGCTGAAAAACTTTCGGTTTTTTGTTCAGCAAGTCGATAAAACTGGTTATATCTTTGTGAACAGTCATATAACAATTCTCCGTTAATCAAGGTTTGTAGGCAAGGGTGAAGAAACCGGGTTTTTTCGGGGATTTCAGGCTATCAACGAGTATTTTGGTAAAAACCCGGTTTCTGCCTGAATGCCGAGCCCTAGTATCAAGTAGCACAAAATGCTGCCCAATATTCGGGGTCTTTAAATGGTGGTTTATCCTTTGAGGAATAGCTTAACCACTCTTGGACTGTTTCCATACATTTTTTATCTAATTTTAACAATCCTACCCAAACTTCAAAAAGCTCGCGACTCACCCCGCGCATCCAGTTTTGCGCCGAATTCAAAGCAATCGCTACTGAATCTGCCTTGGGCAATTCTTGATAAAACTTTATCATCAAAATTGCCGTGGCAAAATCATCGACAGCCCACAGACTGCTGACAACATTCATGCTACCGGCATACAAGAAAGCGCTGGGTAAACCAATGTATTCATCAGTCATGGCGGTGGAACTTGTTAACCCGGTTTCGCAGGCGGAAAGTGTGACGAGACTGCACTTTGGTAACTGCAATTCGCCAAAGATGTCGCGCAGGTTGAGACATTTTTCGGGGTTGGCTTTTCTGGTGTTGCGTAGGGTGATGTAGCGCTTTGTTTTTAGCCCCTCGTCTTCAAGCCCGCCCTTAGCA
>NZ_JADEWV010000416.1 GCF_015207455.1 Microcoleus sp. LEGE 07076 | reverse complement strand
TGGAAAGGGCGTCTAATCAGTTGTGGAAGGAGGTTCGTCGCTAAGCCGATGATATGGCGCAATTTCTGAGGGCGAGTCTCGTAAGCGCCGGAGCGAACCGCGCCGCCGCGTCGCCGGAGGCGACAACCAGTTCAAGCCGGGCGCGAAGTTCGACGAGATCGCCCTCATGCGCTTGGTCTACTGCTTCTGCCAAGGCATCGGCACCAAGGTAGCCGCGCGCAACACCGGCCTGTCGGTCAAGACGGTGAGGGGGCTCTACATCGCGCTCCGGGAGCGGCTGCGGAAGCCCGCCTTCAATCGCTGGCATGGACTGAACAGGATGCTCACGAGCGTCTCTGTGCCGGAGCACGAGCTCATCATCCGCGCCGAGTACTTCGAGACACTGGCGGCCTGCGGCCTGAACGAGACATGCAGGCGCAACTTCCGCCTTGGGAATCGGAAGGCCAGGCAGTGCAGAGCTTGCCCGCTGGCACTGGTCTACTCGAACGAGCGGCGCACGGAGGCCTTCATGGTGATCGACGCGGTGCACGACTTCTATGAACGCATCGGCATCCGGGGCGAGAAGGATCGCCCCGGGCCGCTGTTGTTCCGGGACCGATTGATACATACGACGGTGGCTGGCACGGTGCATGCGCACAGCAGGAAGCGGGCTAACGGATTTTTTGATCCAGAAGACCGGTCATTCCTCAGCGGCGGGGCGTTACTCCACCTGCTAGTTGAAGATCTTGCGAACTTTCCGTTAAGCACGGGCCAACCTAACAAGCGCCTTCGAATGTCTGATAAATAGTTAAGAAAAAGTGACCGAAAAACAGCGGATCGGCCTCTACAGATCAATCAAGCAAGATTAGCAAACGCCCCGACTGGAGTTGGTCCCATCTATGCAGCGTTCAACAACTTTGTGCATGCGTCTACAACATACTCGGGCACGCTCTCGAATTTATTCGGGTTAAGCTGCATGACGTACTCGTTTTCGATGTGGTAAGATTCATTAATAAATTTCGTTATGATGTTGTCATCATGCCGACCCCGGAGAATTCGAAATAACTGGATTTTTTCGTATCCAATATCAGTCGCAAAATATTTTGCCTTCATCGCAACATCGTCGCTAACTACACCTAGTAAGGCGTCGTAATCAAAATCTGCTATGTGAGTCTTTACAAGTTCTTCAGCTTTTAGCTTTTCTGCCGCTGTCATCTCGCGTTGTTCGGTCCGGGACTGAATCGTGGGGACGGGCCTCTTTTTGAATAAGCTGGCGAGAAGATTATACTCCAAGCCAACGTCGTTCATAATCTCAAAACAACGTCGAAGATATATTGCCTTGATCATCGTGTCGCCGGGAGCTGAAACTATATCAGTGCAGATCTTCGCAAATGTGTGAATGTCTTCAGACGTTATTTGAACCTCGTTAATGACACCGCCACGAGAGGAAAGAAATGTGGCTGAAGGGTGGGATCCTTCAAATACTTTGGCCGTGCTCTTAATAACATCGATAGCTGGCTCAATATCATGTGTCAGCATAAGTGTAGTGCGATCTCGCAGGCTCGCCTTTCCTCTAAAAAGCTCGTGTAAAATGGCAAATTTCTTGTTTTTGTCGAACGACGAAATTGGATCGTCTAGAACAATTAAATCGGGGTTCTCGCTGAGGACCTGGTGCATGAAGAGAACCAGCGCGAACGCGTTTTTTTCCCCGTAACTAAGATGCTTCGATGCTGAATCTATGTGACCCGTCAAGTCCTTATGAAGAAGTTTCATTTTGTAGGAAGTAGGTTCAGAGATAATAGCGACGGAATATTTATAGCCCGCAGACTTCAGAAAGCCATTGATACTTTCTTCGTTCTCTTCGATAGCTTTTTTAATCTTGGCCTTGTGTTTATTAATGTTACCCTTCAGGGTACCGACTTGTTTAATAAGATCATCCAACTGCGCGTGTATGGGATCGGTTACACTGCGGGTCTCTGCGGAATCCATCTTGTCAATCATAGCTAGATCGATCTTCAAAAGGCCGATCTTATCGCCGATTTCATCAACGTCACGCAGCGAGAAAAATGAGATAGTCCGCAATCCTTCCAGCTTATCTAAAAGCGCTTCGATATCAGTTTTTAAGCCACTGAGAAAACTTTTCTCGGGCGCTGTTAGCTCAAGCTTCGCCTTGGTAATCTTATCCAGGTTTTCTTGGCATTTTATGCTGAAATATTTTCCCAGACGGTCAATTGCTGCCTTAAGGGCATTGAGATGTCCGATTGCCGTTACGTCATATTCTTTTGCGACAGCCAGGGGAATTTC
>NZ_JADEWV010000093.1 GCF_015207455.1 Microcoleus sp. LEGE 07076 | reverse complement strand
CCCGGTTGCCAAGAACCGCGTTTCAAACTGATAATCCGCGCCCCAAGTTTCCAGCGAAGCCAGAGAAGTCGCTATTTTAGTCAACGAAGCCCCCGGCATCAGCACCGTCCCCTGCTGACTTACCAGCGGCATCATTCCCGCTTGCACCCAAATTCCCTGATTCCCCTCAATCAGGTTCTTGTCCTTCAAATCTTTTAAATATTCCCGCACCGTCGCTGCTGCGGGCAAGTCTGAATTTGCCACATCTATTCCCCCAAAAGCCAGCTCCCCGGCCACCGCTAACCCGGGTATCCCTCCCCGCCACGCCAGCACCGACAAAGCGTTGGGTACCGCACTGCGTACCCCAGCCATGTCCAGCCACAGAGACATGATTCCCGAGCTAAATAAATCCAGCATTTTTTACTCCTAAACTCAGTCGATTTTCGCATTAAAGATTCGAGATTTACTCCGCAGCTCAATCTGGGAGCTGGAACTAGGATCTAAAATTTTGGGGGTTCGCCGCGAGTGCCGGAAACTTCCATCCGTTTCTGGGCGCACTGTAAAGTATTCCGTTGAGTTTTTCAATTTGCCGTCAAAAATAGTAAAGTAAGACAAACTCTATCAGAGTAGTCGGAAATCACAATTGTCCGATCGGGCGCGAGCAGATTTTAGTGATTTATTCGCACTTTTGGATTCAGACTCCAGATCCGCAAGAAACGGGTACAACGCCCCAACGCCATTCGTGGATACTCCTAAAATTTTAGACCCTAGTTCCAGCTCCCAGATTTAAGGCTGTAACTCAATCGAAAATCGAAAATCGACTGACTTCCTGGTAGAATTTTTAGTGTTTCTCAAACATTGGTCAATGGGATCGACACGCGCAAGAATTGCAATAGACGCTATGGGTGGGGATCACGCCCCCGCCGAAGTTGTAGCTGGAGCGCTTAAGGCACAAGAAAAATTAGGCGTAGAGATTTTGCTGGTGGGCGACCCTCCGCAAATAGAAGACTCGCTACGTCTTCAAGACGCGATCGGCCGCGTCTGCAAAGGTCAGCTAGAAATCGTTCCTTCTGAAGGAGCGGTAGAAATGCACGAAGAACCTTTAAGTGCCCTCAAACGCAAACCCAAGGCTTCGATTAACGTAGCGATGAACTTGGTGAAGCAGCAGCAAGCTGATGCTGTGGTGTCCGCCGGTCACTCCGGCGCGGCAATGGCTGCGGCCCTGCTGAGGTTGGGGCGGCTCCCCGGAATCGATCGCCCCGCCATCGGTGCGGTTTTGCCGACAATGGTACCGGGCAGTTCCGTACTCATTCTCGATGTCGGTGCTAACGTGGACTGCCGCCCCAAATTTTTGGAGCAGTTTGCTTTGATGGGAACTATTTACAGCCAGTGCGTGCTCGGCGTAGCCGAACCAAAAATCGGTCTGCTCAACATTGGCGAAGAACCTTCTAAAGGCAACGACGCGGCTGTACGCACCCATCAATTATTGGTGGACAATCCTCACATTCCTTTTGTCGGCAATGCCGAAGGCCGCGACGTACTGTCAGGGAAATTCGACGTGATTGTCTGCGACGGGTTTGTCGGCAACGTATTGTTGAAGTTTGCCGAGGCGGTGGGCGAAGTCGTGGTGCAAGTGCTTAAGGAAGAATTGGCAGCCGGACTCAAAAACCAAATTAGCGCTCCCCTCCTGCAAGAAAGCCTCAAAGGGTTCAAGCAGCGGGTAGACCACGTTGAACACGGCGGCGGTTTGCTGTTGGGCGTTGCTGGAGTTTGTATTATCAGCCACGGTTCGTCTCAAGCTGCCTCGATTTTTAATGCCATTCGTTTGGCGAAAGAGGCTATTGACAACCAAGTGCTGGAGCGAATTCGCTCTGAAAATAGCGAAAGCGCTCTGGAACAAGAAGCTGTTAATTAGAGGCAGTAAGTAGGAATTAAAAATTAAAAATGTCAAATTAAAAATGTCAGCTTAAACAATCTGTTTTACTGGGTAAAAAAAGTAATTTCAGCAGTTTAAAAAATAATTTTAATTTGTAATTTTTAATTTTTAATTGTTCGACCAGTCGGTCATAAATGGAGAGGAATGTTGCAGCAATCAGGGTTCGGCATTGCCGTCACGGGTAGCGGTTCTTGTACACCGCAGATTTCCCTTGACAATCACGGTTTGAGTCAGATAGTGGAAACGTCAGACGAGTGGATTGCGGCGCGAACGGGTATTCGCTCCCGCAGGTTGGCGGACGATCGCACTTCTTTGTGCGATTTAGCCGCAGAGGCATCTCAAAAGGCGATCGAAATGGCAGAAATTTCGCCAACAGATATCGATTTGATTATTTTGGCCACATCAAGTCCTGACGATTTGTTTGGCAGTGCCAGCAAAATTCAATATCAGTTAGGCGCGACAAAAGCTGTAGCATTCGATCTGACAGCAGCTTGTTCAGGCTTTGTTTTTGGTTTAGTTACAGGCGCGCAGTTCATTCGCACAGGCGTTTATCAAAATGTTTTGCTGGTGGGAGCAGATATTTTATCTCGCTGGGTGAATTGGTCGGATCGGGGTACTTGCATTCTATTTGGAGACGGTGCAGGTGCGGTGGTATTGCAAGCTTCAGAAGTCGATCGATTTTTGGGATTTGAAATTCGCAGCGACGGCACGCAAAATGCCTCTCTCAATTTAGCTTACAAAGCCGAGTCAAAAGAATTAATAGAGGGCGTCAGCATCGGAATTGGCAAATTTCATCCCATCACAATGAACGGGCAAGAAATCTATCGCTTTGCCGTAAAAAAAGTGCCGGAAGTCATAGAAAAAGCGCTGTTTCGGGCAAATTTGGATGCCGAAGAAATTGACTGGCTGCTGCTGCATCAAGCAAATCAGCGGATTCTCGATGCAGTTGCCCAAAGGTTGAAGATTCCCCCGGAAAAAGTAATTAGCAATTTGGCAAATTACGGCAATACTTCAGCAGCTTCGATTCCCCTGGCATTAGACGAAGCCGTGCGTCAGGCTAAAGTTAAAACGGGCGATACTATTGCAGCAGCAGGTTTTGGTGCAGGTTTGACTTGGGGGGCAGCGATTTTTCAATGGGGCAGGTAAGCTCGTTTTCGATTGCCGATTTTCGATGGGGGAATCAGATAGAATCCGTTGGCATCGAAATTATTCGTCTCTCTCTTGTCTTCCTTTGCGTTCGGCTTCGCCTTCGCGGTTTAATCATTCCAATCCAACCGAATTTGGTATCATTGATGAACTACAATTTTGAAGATGGCAAAGCAGTTTCATCTTTTTTTGAAAAACTGTATAATATTGGGAGGCTTGAAACTTGCCAGGGTGATTGTCGGGAGTGCAACCATTGAAAAATAAAAATCTTTGAACGCGACAGACTACCGGGTAAGGTGCGCGCGGATGGGTGTACCGGGAAGACAGGAGTTATAGGATTTGCAATTTAAAAATTGCGATTGGCGATTCAAAGAATGGGGAATGACTTACTGCATAGCGGTTTGGATGTTCTATACAGTTGCATCCCGTGCTGCAGCGATTAATCTCAATTAAAGTAAGAACAAAAATATAAAGCTCGTAAAAAGGGCATTTATTATGTTATGGTTATAAGTCGCTAGTAGATAGTTCGTTAACCGAAAGATAGCGGATACCAGCAAGCGAACGAAAGAAGCGGAAAACAAAGAATTTTTGGAATCACGAATTAGCAACCACCAATTAGCAGATTACCGGAAAAATGACTAAAACAGCATGGGTATTTCCCGGACAAGGTTCCCAGGCGATCGGGATGGGTGCAGACTTATTAAACTTGCCAACAGCGAAAGCCAAATTTGAGCTAGCCAAAGAAATTTTAGGCTGGTCTGTCCCAGAAGTTTGCCAAAAAGAAGAAGCAAAACTATCTCGTACTCTCTACACTCAGCCTTGCTTGTACGTAGTAGAAAGCATTTTGGCAGACTTAGTGCGAGAAAAGAGCGATCGGCCAGCAGTAGTTGCAGGTCACAGTTTAGGAGAATACGTTGCCCTCTACGCAGCAGGCGTTTTTGACTTTGAAACGGGATTGCGCTTGGTCAAACGTCGGGCCGAACTCATGGACACAGCCTCGGGTGGTAAAATGGTGGCTTTGATCGGGTTTGACAGGCAGGAATTAGAACTGCAAATTCAATACAGCCGAGACGTGGTACTCGCCAACGACAACAGCGAAGCACAAGTCGTGATTTCTGGAACTCCAGAAGCAGTAGAAGATTTGCTTGCCAAAATCAAAGTCAAACGCGCCGTTAAATTGAATGTTTCCGGTGCGTTTCACTCTCCGCTGATGGCATCAGTGGCGTCAGAATTTCAACAAGCCTTAAAATCAGCCAGGTTTTCTGATGCTAAAATGCTGGTGCTCTCGAATGCAGAACCAACAGCGACTACCAGCGCCGCTACTTTAAAGCAGCGGTTGAATCAGCAGATGACTAAAGGCGTGCGGTGGCGAGAAATTTCGCTGCAATTGCCGCAGCAAGGCATCGATCGGGTACTGGAAATTGGCCCTGGCAAAGTTCTCACAGGTTTGATCAAACGGACTTGTCCCGATTTAGCCCTGGTAAATGTGAGCAGTTTTGCAGATTTGCCAGCTTAATTTGTGCTTAAGGTTGAATTAAGTCGCAGGCTCTAAAATTGAGTTAATTGGCTCGAACAGTGCCCAAAAATAAATAGCACAACAGGCGAATTTTAGTGCTGTCTGTTGTGCGGAGTCGGCACGGGCGAGCGAGTGAAAATGTACGTTATATCAATTCCGGTTGCACTCAGACATGATGTTGACTGTTGACTGTGAATCGAACAACTGAAAATTGCACCCAGATAGGTGGTGACTTGTGAAAATTATTCATAAATTGCCCTCTAATTTATCACCTGACGATGCAGCCGGAAACGATATTACTACCCGTCAAGACCTGGAAAGTTTTGTTTTTGAGGGAAATTAAAAGTTGAGATGCAGTATTTTTGTCCGTCTTTGCCAGGTTTCTAGGCACTGGTGCGTTGAGGATTGATGTAGATATCGATCGATTGTAGGGTCGATCGGCAAATCCCGATATAGACTAGGCATAAAGAGCGAAATAATTCTGTTTTTTTTATGAAAAAAGTTCTTTACTGGTTGATGGGCGAAAAAGCTGGCAGAACCATAGTAGGCGCTTGGAACTGGATGTGGGGACTGCCGGCAGAATCCGGCGGCAAGGTGTCAGTCGCCATAGCCGAAGAGTCACTGCTATCAATGCAAGAATCCGTGCAAAAATTGGCAGCAGCAGTTTCCACCCAAGTTGCAGCCTACCAGCGCGCCAAAACCAAATATGAAGAAAAAGTTAGGGAAATGCAAACCCTAGAGCGCCAAGCCATCACAGCCCAGCGCAACGGCAATGAAGAAGCAGCCCGCTTAGCAATGTCTAAGGTAATTCAGACAGAACAAATTCTGCCGCAGTTAGAATCCCAAGTAAAACAAGCCGAACAGTTTGTCAACGCTTCCAAGGACAAGCTAAATCGAGAGCGCGCAAAGCTGGAAACATACAAAACCGATATGCAAAATATGAAAGATATGGCCGAGATTAACGAAGCTCTCGGAGCCATATCCAAGGTTAACAACGACCTCAGCATCGATTCAGCTCGATCGCAGTTCGAGCAAGCCAAAAATGCCGTCCACGGCCGCCACATCCAACAGCAAGCCTTAGCAGAACTATCAGAAAACCCGCAAGAAAGACTTCAGGCAGAATTAGAAAATATGACCTTAGACGATGAAGTTAATCGCAGGCTGCAAATGTTAGACGGATCGAACAACCAAGAACTTCCCAACTAAGGAGAATTTTATGGCTAAGAGCGGGCCTCCCCCCATAGTTTTTATTTTGTTATTTCTCTTGCTCGCCGGCGGCGGCTGGTTCTTTTTTCTGAACAAACCAGTGTCCCAGGATGCTAGCAATACACCCGCTCCTACTCCCGCAGGCAGCGGTGGAGCCAATCTGCCTCCAGTCGCGCCAGTAGTCGGCGGTACTTCGCCTGTTGCAATTAGTTCCTTTGCAATTCCAGCTTCGGTACCTGCGGGTACGGCGGTGAGAATTGACGGTTCTACCAGCATGGTGACAATCAATCTCAACCTTAAGAATGGCTTTCAAGCCAAGTTTCCTGGCACTACAGTCGATACTAAAGCAAATGGTTCTTCAAAAGGAATTGAGGATTTGGTGGCGGGAACAGCGGATATTGCAGGGATATCGAGATTTTTGACCGATCGAGAACAAGCTCAGGGTTTGGCAGCAGTACCCGTTGCCCTGGATACGATCGCCCTGGTAGTCGGCATTAACAACCCGTTTCAAGGAGGTTTAACTTCGGCTCAAGTTCAAGATATCTTCAAGGGAACAGCTAGAGACTGGTCAAAAGTCGGCGGCCCGGCGGGCGAGATTAAAGTAATTAACAGACCCGCAGTTAGCGGGACTCACCAAACTTTTAAAGAACAAGTGCTCGGAGGCGGCGAGTTTGGTACGGGGCAAAATGTTACCACGCTCGATCGAGATGCCACAACTCCCCTGCTGCAAGCTTTAGGCAACAACGGCATCGGCTATGCCACTTTCGCTCAAGTAGTCAATCAGAAAACGGTGCGGGTTGTTCTCGTAGACGGCGCAACGCCGGATGCCCCCAATTATCCCTACCAGCGAAAGTTGTACTACGCCTACAAAAATCCACCCAGCCAAGCAGTTAAGGATTTCTTGGGCTACGCGACTTCGCCTGATGGACAAAAAGCGATGCTTGTCGGAAACTGAGTTTTTGCAAGGTAAAATATTCCGCCAGACTGAAGTCTGGCGCTACACAAACAAAGTCCGCCTACGCGGACTCAAGAATATAGTCCGCGTAGGCGGACTTTGTTTGACAAGAAGCGGTTTCAACCACCGAATCATCTGATAGGCTAATATTCGATGTAATTTAAAATCTCAGGTTTTCTGTGAGCAAAAGTCGCGAACCAGTCGAGAGTTTACTTCTCTACTATTTATTCAAGTGGTCAATAGTCAGCCCGATGCTGCACCTTTACTTTCGGGGCCGCATCTACGGTGCTGAAAACGTTCCGGCAGAAGGGCCGCTGGTAGTAGTTAGCAATCATGCTAGCGATTTTGACCCGCCGATTTTGTCTAATTGCATGAGGCGACCGGTGGCATTTATGGCGAAGGAAGAGTTATTTAAAGTTCCTATTTTGAAGCAGGCAATTACGCTTTACGGCGCTTATCCTGTCAAGCGGGAAAGTGCAGATCGCAGTGCAATTCGATCGGCTATCCAGTCTTTGGAAAAAGGCTGGGCGACAGGTGTCTTTTTGCAGGGAACTCGGACGCCAGACGGTCGAATTACTGAACCGAAATTGGGTGCTGCGCTGATTGCTGCTAAGGCAAAAGCGCCGCTGTTACCTGTTAGTTTGTGGGGCACTCACGCGATTTCCTCAAAAAGTTCGGGAATGCCGCGTCCGGTGCCGCTGACGGTGCGAATTGGTAAGCTAATTGAGATGCCCGGTTCGTCGGACCGCCAAGAGTTGGAAGCGCTGACTCAAAGATGTGCAGCGGAGATTAATGCGATGCACGATTTGGGCCGCTGATGCAGCTTGCAGGTTAGTAGTGAGGACTTCAGTTTTTTCTTTTGAGCGGGCTCGCATTCGACACTACTAAGGATCGTGAATTAAATAATTTACACATAATTGTGGGATGGGCGGGAGATCCCGTCCTTTCTGCACGGGCTATAGAGCCCATCCCACAAGAACAGTAAAAATGGTAAGTTATTAAATTTTCATTCCAACCTATTTTATTGCGGTTGTGCGATCGCCCTTAACAAAAGCCACAGCCAAGGGCGAACTTAACAAAAGCCACAGCCAAGGGCGAAATTTTTTTTGTAACTGCTGCAATAACTTGGCGGTCAAAGTCAGTCTAAACTCTGCGGCGATTTGAAAAGACAAGGCTGCAAAACCCCCCACAGCAAGCCCTCATCACAAAGGTGAGCGTGAATCAAAGCTCGGTGTCCGAACTGTTTTGCCTCAAAATCTTTGTTAACAACTTCAGGATTTGCTGTTTCAACATCTTCAACAAAAATCGCAGATTCAGTTCGCCATGCTGCTGCAAACAAAGGGTCTTCTTCTCCTAAAGATTCCGGTTCTTTTTTCCATAGGATGCCGCTCGCATCGGGATAGTTCGAGTTGCGACACCAGCAGTAAGATACTCTGGCTGTTTGAGTTTCAGGATTGCGGAGATAAACAAAAACCCGATCGCAATTTAGTCAATCAATTCTGGCTTGGCTGAAGTTAGCACCCGTATAACCTGTTGTCAGCCAAATAATAGCTCTAGCGCCATCGCGAACAGCTTTTTGGATCGGTTCGGGGGTTCGCCCAGACGGAACTGCCACAGGCTTAAAACTAATGCCTCTACTGCCGAGCACGATTTCGCCGATAATCTGGGCTCGCCGCATATGATCGTCAGAAGTGATCAGATACACGCTCTCAATTCCTCGACCTTTCAATTCATCTACCAGCGTGGTAAAATTTGTTACCGTGTCCACCGCTCTGTAGTCTAAGTGCAGGCGATCGGACTTAATTCCCGCTTCTGAAAATACCCATTCGGCAAACTCCGGATTGCTGCCAGAAGACACCCAAATTGGCAATTCAGGATGCGATCGAGCAAATTTGGCAGCAAACACCTCTCGCTCCGTAGCCCCACCTAGAACTAACAAAGCTTGGGGTCTCTGAAATTCGCTCTTAAGCTGCTGATAGCCAAACCAACAGGCCATTAAAAGCCCGACTAGGAACCAAAAACTGCGTGAAGTCCTCAAATGCTTGTAACGCCTGGTGTTTGAATTGATTCTTAACCACATCTAAACCTATAAAAACTTTGCATAGCTGACAAAGGAACCATAACAAAAAATACCGCACGTACAGCCCACTAACAGGAATTAAAAATTTATTTCCTTGGTTCTCATCAATGTAAAACAGAATGGCAACACCAGAGCGTTTACCATTCTGTTTTTAATTGTTTTCGATTTTTAACGGGACTGGCCGGGTTCGAACCGGCGACCTAGCGCTTCAGATTTGTGTGAGTTTCCCCACTCTCCGGACTATTCCTTCACCGTAGGCTTGCAGCCTTTAGGTGGTGGCCGTATGTTTAGGAGGTTTTATTGTGTTTTACTTCCTAAAGCCAGTCTCTGCACCTTCTTTACCTAAACTTAGATAAAGCTTGGCTCAAGATTACCGTATCTGCTGCCAGACTTAGGCTTCCTTGAGTTTGACCACATTCACTCCCAGAGTTTCCTCGCAGGGTGCCCGATTCTTCAGGAGGCGCTTGCTCTATCCATCTGAGCCACAGCCCCAGTTGCTGAATTTTGATTATAGCAGCTAATGTCTGTTTTGAATTTTTTATTTGGGATCGTTAGGCATCGCCAGTGGCAAGTTTCGCACAGATGCGGGCAAAGTTTTCTGCTGCGGTAAGCTGGCTGGCACCGTAACAAGCGCGCTGTCTCCAGGCGGTGACGGGGAGATGTCCGGAGGGGGCGTTTTCGCTGAAGGAGAGTTCGCTGTAATATTTCCAATTTTCCTTGACTCGCCAGCCGACTCGATCGCACAATTCAGTATATTTTCCCCCAACACTTTCCCAAATCTGCTGCTGGACGCTCAACCCAAACCGCCCGCTGCTGTATTGTTGCCAAAGTTGGTCGATCGTGCGAAGGTCTGTAGGAGGAAAACTGTCAATATCGGCTGCACTCAGCCAACCTTCGTCTTCTCTGACAGCGATTTGCAGCAAGATTTCCCAAGTGTGTTCGTCAGCTTTGCGCCATTTTCCTGTTTCTAACAGCTTTGCAAGTTGCCGATAATCCATCCCCACCTCGGACATTACCGGAGTTTGGTCAGCTATGGCGCTTATTTTGTCTTCTAGTCGCAGTAGAGTGTTGACAATCAATTCCGGGTTTAGTTGTTCGAGGCGGTACAGAACCCATTCTAACTGAGATTGAATTTGCGTGCGGGCGATCGCGCCTTGCTGCAATTTTTGTTGCAACTCGTCAAATCTGGCAGACAAATTTTGTTGATTGCTGGCAGATTCCCACATTTGTTTTGCCCACTGCAATCTAACTTGTTCTTGTTTTAAATAAATTTTGGAAGGCTTAGCGCGTGGCGGGTACGGTGTCAAATCCCAGCCACAAATCGAGCAAAATTCGGCTTTTTCTTCTGTATATCGGGCACCGCACACTGGACAGTCAGACATATTGAAGTAAATTGAGTTGCCAAGTAATTATATGATGCAATATGCTCCCTTAAGAAGAGACTTGAATTGCATAAATTTTTGATGAATACGAAAACCGCAGATTTATGGCAAATCGGCGCCGAGCGACGCAGATAGTTTCAAGACAGGAAAACGATTTTTACAATCGTGTTCTAATAACTCAGCGGTAGGATTCGTCAGTTTAGTAATTTTTAACGCTCGCCGAAAATCTCATTCGCTCCGCACCATCTATTCAGGGCGTGCATCAGTTTTGAGATTATCAATTTTGCCAGGAAATATCTTGAGCGGATGCACCCTACTTTTACTTCGTCCATTTGTTCGCAAATTATCTAGAATTTATCTGCGTTTATCTGTATTTGTCTTCCTTAAATCTGCGGTTGATCGAGCCATCAAACATTTATCAAATAAGTCATCTACAGTTAATTAAATCAATTTAACAAGGCAAGCGAATAGTAAACAAACTGCCTTGACCCAACTCAGATTTTACCTCGATCGTACCGCGGTGGGCTTCGACTATTTGACGGCAGAGGTGCAGTCCCAAACCTGTGCTGGATTTCTTGTGAGTTCCCGAGCCAAACCTTTCAAATAACTTGGCTTGTTCTGCGGTAGAAATGCCTGCGCCGGTGTCTTTAATTTCAACGATAACCCATGCCAGCGGTTGGTTTTTAAAGCTCGTGTAAGCTGGTGAATTAGCAGCTTTCAAGCTGACATCTATGGAGCCGTTGTCGGTGAATTTTATCGCATTTCCGATTAAGTTTGTCAGCAAGCGATGCAGCTCCAGACGATCGCCCGGATACTTCGCAATCGGAGCACTTTCTGCACTTTCTGTCAAGTCTAAATTCACCAACAGACTTTTAGCATCGGCTAGAGGAGCGAGTTCTTCGGCTACTTCGCTAATAAGCTGGTGCAAGTCCACAGGAGCGAAACTTAGGGATTTGCCGCCTGCTTCGTAGCGGTAGACTTCTAGCAGCATATTTACCAGCGCGATCAGGTTTTTGTTACTGCGAACCATCGTCCCGAAAGCGTCGCCCATCTGAGGGGAGATTTCTCCTAAAGCTCCCTGCTGCATTAAAGTTAGCATTCGATCGGCTGCTACCAGGGGCGTCCGCAAATCGTGAGCGAGTCTGGAGACAAAATCTTCGCGCTGGAGGGCGATCGAATTTCGCTCGTCTACGCTGTGTTTTAGTCGCAGGAGCGATCGCACCCTCGCCAGCAGTTCGTCCATTTCCATCGGTTTGCGGATAAAATCGTCTGCTCCCATGTCCAATCCTTGGACTACGCTGGCGCTGTCGTGAGCTGTGATCAGCAAAATCGGGATAAACGGTAATTCCTTGTTTTGTCTAATTCGCTTCGTAACTTCGTAACCGTCCATTCCCGGCATCATTACATCTAGCAGTACCAAATCCGGGGCTGACTTGTCAATTTGGCTCAAGGCAGAAAAGCCGTTATCAGCGGTGCTAATTTCGTAACCTTCTTCTTCCAGGATTGTCTGCACCAACAAAACATTATCTGGTGCGTCATCTACCACCAGAATGCGATCGGCTTTTGTGGCATTCGGAACAGATAAATAGTTCATCTAATTGTTGGCTTGGAAGTGTATACTAAGTTTAGTTTGGTATGCGATTTATGTTTTCACATTTTTCCATTTGTGAACTCTGCCATAAGGAAGATATCAAAAATTATTCCAATCTTTTTATATTTCCACGCTCGGATGTGATATGATTTACTACTTTGTTGTCATAGTGTGCACGCCGTCCCAATCATCGGGCGGGGGTACTTCCAAGTAACTGAGGCAGCGCTGGAGGTGAACTTCCACAGGTCGATCGCTCGGTCGCATCGCTAAAGCCGCTTCAAAATAACTAATAGCTTTCGGAAAATTTCGAGCAATATAAGCATCCCGACCGTTACTGTAAAGTTCCAAAAACCTTTCAGTTTCGCCGTCAATGGGCTCGGCACTATTTTGCAGCAACTCGTAAATGCCCACAGGCTGATTTTTGCCTTTAACCCGCACCTTATCCAACTCTCGCACCCAAATTCCTTGGCGGCACAAATTGTAGGTAAATTCGCTCAAAATGATATCGCAGCCGTACTCTTTTGTAAGCTGTTCCAAGCGCGAGCTCAAATTCACTGCATCGCCGATGACAGTGTAATCCATCCGTTTTTCCGAACCAATATTGCCCGAAACGACTTCTCCCGAACTAATCCCTATTCCGAAACGAAACGGAACTTCCGCGGGGCGAGAATCATTAAATTCCTTCAAACGCCTCCGCATATCTAAAGCCGACTGAACTGCCATCCAACCGTGACTTTCGGGAGGATTCATCGGCAGCGGCGCGCCGAACACGGCCATTAAAGCATCACCGATATACTTGTCTAAAGTACCTTCGTAGTGGAAAACTGCCTCCACCATCGTCTCAAAATACTCGTTCAGGAGGGATACCACCTCCGACGCTCCCAGATTTTCGGTGAGGGTGGTGTAACCGCGAATGTCGGAGAATAAAATAGTAACTTCTTTACGTTCGCCCACCATTAGGGCGCCTTCGCCCAGGGCCATCACTTTATCTACGACTCCAGGAGTCAGGTAGCGGTACATCGTATTTTTCATCCGCTTTTCGCGGCTGATGTCTTCTAGTACAACTAAACCGCCACGCACGCCGCCTTCTGGATTGATCAGCGGGTTGACAGTCAAATTCAAACTGCGTTCAATTATTTTAATTTGAGATTTCTGGATGGGTAGGGGACAATAAGGGTGATTCCGGGCAGAATTCGGTAGCGAAAATAGAGATTGGGAGTTAGCTAATTCTGCCAGGGCTACTTCTTGAGTCCAGGCATTGTTTTCGCCCCAAGCGTAATATAAATTCGGGTCTGTGCGATCGGGTACGGCCAAAATGTAAGTTTCTTCTGCTGTTTCTTCTGCTGTTTCTGCCGAACAAGAGGTTTTTTCTACTAACAGTCCCAAAGTTAAATTTTGTTCGGGAACGTAATGTCGGGCAGCATTGTTGAGACTATCTTCGAGTCTAAATTGTAAATTATCGATCGGCACAACTTCCCAAACATAACGATCGATCAGTTTTTCTTCCCAAATCTGGGGATTGTGTTTGCTTTTAGCTTGATTTGGCGGACAGCCCAAAAATTCCAGCGCTGCTTCGTTAATTGTGACAATTCGGCCCTGTAAATCGGTGGAAATCACTGCATCTGACAGACTTTGCAGCATATCTTTTTGATACTGCTTTTCCACCATCACGTTTTGAAACAGTTGGGAATTTTGCAGCGCCATTCCGGCTTGGGAATTAAAAGCTCGCAAAAACTCTTCGTCGGAAGTAGTGAAAGTGCCTTGATTCTTATTAATGAGTTGAGTTACCCCGATCAGCTCGCCTTTGGCGTTGTGCACCGGCATACACAAGACAGTTCGAGTGCGGTATCCGGTGTGGCGGTCTGTAGAGGGGTCAAAGCGGGGATCGTCGTAAGCATCTATAATATTTAGGGGTTGACCGGTCGAAGCGACGTAGCCAGCAATTCCCTTATTGGCAGGAATGCGAATTTCTACCATCGTTTTGCCGTCGGCTTTGGCGACTTTTGTCCAGAGTTCGTTGGTTTCCCGATTTAACAAAAATAGCGTGCTGCGATCGGCCTGCATCAAGTCCCGAGCTTGATCCATCACAGCGCGCAAAGTCGTTTCCAAGTCAAGACTTTGACCCAAAGTCGTGGTGGCTCTCAAAAGTGCGGCTACCCCTCGCTGGTTGCGGGCCACGACGTAGAAAGACTGACAGCTTTCGAGAATAATCCCGATCGAATCTGCAAAAGCCTGAAACTGCACTTCGTCTTCTTCGGTAAAGGGGACATTGCCAGCTTTGTTTAGCAGTCTCACCACAGCTACGGGTTCGTGCTGCCTCTTGCTGCTAAAAATCGGCATACAGAGGATGGTCTCGATCTGGTAGCCCGGGGGTTCGTCTACTTCGGAATTAAAATGCTCGTTCGATCGAGCTGCCGCGACATTTATCGATTTTCCGGTACTTGCTACGTAGCCTAAAATGCCTGCATCCATCGGCAAGCGAACTTCTACATCTTCGCCCGTGAGCGCATCGACTGTTTTGTGCCACAGTTGATTTTTGTTGGCATCTACCAAAAAAATTGTTGTCTTGTCTGCTTGTAGAATTTGACCAATTTTGACAGTGAAGGCATCTAACAGTTGCTCTAAGAGAGTTTCGAGTGCTTCATTGTTAATCAGGTCCATCGCCCGGATAAATTGCTGAAATTCTGCCGTGATAAAGTCCAGCAGGCACACTAATTCAGGAACTGGCAGGCTCTTAACCCGGGAGGTCAATGCCCCCATAAAATTGACTTGAGTCAGTGTAGCCAGAACGCTACCAGCATTGGAGAATGTCATGATTAACTGCTTGCTCAGAGGGGTAGACAGACCTGCTGGTCGATGGTGCTAGATGCTGGGGCGGTGCAAACTATTTAAGTTGTTTGCTGGAAAATTCGGCACTCGCTTGTCACTTTGAGGAATCGGAGTTCATTCTTTGGCGCTCGGAACTGCTGTTTGCTTGTTACATATGCTCGATCGTTTTTGTTTGCAACCTCGACTATCGGCATCGGGGTTGGTCTATTTTAAAGTTGAACTTGAGTTCGGAAAACTGCCAGCCTGAACATTAGCTCGCAGGCGATTGATCGATCGGGGGCAATTTAGATTTGAGGCTACGTGTTCGGCTGCGGTGTACTCTGACTGTTTTAGGGTACTCGGCGATCGTATCCGGTCTGTTGAATGGCGGTATTTTGCCACGGGCGAAGCATTCCCAACCTATTCATAGTTTAATGGTAAACGCAGCAGCAGGACAGCTACATTAAATCAAAGCCCCAACAAATTTCGATCGGTCTTGGAGAACGCGCGCGTTTTCGCTACCAACTGACGACGATCGATCGACCTAGCTGTCGGTAGAAAAAAGCACAACAGCTAAAAGAGGAGTCATATCGCGTCCGGTGGATTGACCCCTATAAGATTAGTTCGCGCGTGCACGAGTCCTGTAAAACTTAGGCCGCAGAGGGCATAGACTGGGCAAATACCACCGATTGATAGTAGCGTCGCAGTTGTGCGGTGGCAGCGGCCCAACCCCAGCGTTCGGCTTCAGAGCGAGCGTTTTGGCGCAGAGTTTCCCGTTCTTGGGGATTGGCAAACAAGCGCTGAGTAGCAGTCAGAAAGCCTGTTTCGTCAGTCGGGTCAAATAAATAGCCGTTAACCCCGTCAGTAACGATATCAGGAATTCCGCCACTGCGCGCCGCCACTACGGGCGTGCCCGCAGCCATTGCTTCTAGGAGCACCAAGCCCAGGGTTTCAGTGCGGGAGGGAAAAATGAAGGCATCGGCAGATGCGTAAGCAGAAGCCAATTCTTGCCCCTTCAGGTAGCCGACAAAATTAGTAGGAGTGCCAGCAAAATATTGTTCGAGGGTTTGTCGGTGCGGGCCATCCCCCACTAGGGCGAGGCGGGTATCGGGCATCGCGGCAAGGAGTGGTTTGATCGATTCGATTTCTTTTTCGGCACCGAGGCGGCCGACGTAGAGGAGTAAGGGGCTGTCTGGGTGATTTTCAGACAAGCGCGATCGCATTTCTGGACTAGTCAATTCCGGGACAAACATTTCAGTATCTACACCCCGCTGCCACAAGTCTACCCGATCGATCCCGTGACTTCTGAGTTCCTCCACCATTGCTGTAGAAGTGCACAGATTTAATTCAGCTTGATTGTGAGCACCTTTGAGCAATTCCCACAGCAAAGGTTCGAGCATTCCAAAACCGTAATGGTGCAAGTATTTCGGTAAATGCGTGTGGTAAGAAGCCAAAATCGGAATATTCAACTTTTTGCCGTAATATATCCCACCCAACCCTAATATAGCGGGATTGACAACATGAATAAGATCCGGTTTAAACTGCTCTAATTGGCGACCGACAGCCGGAGAAGGAAGTGCCATTTTCAACTCCGGGTACATCGGCAAAGGCAAACCCTCAACACCGTAAACTCGGGCACCTTTGTATTCTGTAATTCCGTAATCTGGGGAAAAGATGAGAACCTGTTCGCCCGATCGCTGCAAGTGATCTACAGTGTGAATCAGGCGCGTCACAATGCCGTCTATTTTCGGCCAAAATGTTTCAGTGAACAGAGCAATTTTCATAAAAATAAGTCAATTAGAGAACCGATAATCCTAGCCTTTGGCAAACGTCGGGGTCGGTAACAGGATACACTCTCTCGCAGGGAGTAAGTAATTGCGAGCGATCGGCTGCGTTTGTACGCTTTCTCATTCAGTTTCACCGCTACTAACTGCGATCGAGAGGTTTCTGAGGTAAAAGGCAAATTCCCTGAATGCCAATTGAGACAATTATTCCACCTAAAAGCAATCCCACACCTTCAGCAAAGCAGTTAATTCTGTGAATTTCCTGTGCTGTTTCGGCAATTAAAATTTCCTTTTCTGTAGCCGAAGGCGATTCGCTAACTTGGCGGTAATTTTGATAACTTGCTGTTAGCGCAGCCCATTCCGGTATTAAATAATAAGCACAGACTGCACTTGCACAAAATCCTGGCAGAACAACTAAAAGCAACAAGATGATAATTCGACTTTTCACGGTATTTATTGCCAAACAAGCCAACAGTAAAAACCTGATGCCATTTTTTAATTAACCGCAGAGGACACAGAGGACACAGAGCAAAATATCAAAAAGATAGATCGAAATCCATTCAGAATTTGCGAATATTTCTCTTCTCTTCCCTTCTTTCCTCTTCCTTCGCGCCCTTCGCGCCTTCGCGGTTCGTTAAAAAATCTCTGCCCCCCCAGATAAATGCCAGAACTTACCGCCAAGAAACCTTCGGCAAAATCTGATTTTTATCGACGCGGTGCTGATATTTTGTAGCAAAATTCAGCAGAGAATCGAGCAACGAATCTGAGAGGTAGTGCGGTTGCAAGCCGAGTTCTAGCAAACTGGTGTTTTTGGCATTGAAATAATGTTCTTCTTTCTCGACTCTGGGATTTTCCAGGTGATTGATTTCTACCTTTAATCCCATTGCCGTGCCTGCTTTTTGCACCAACAAGGCTAAGTCGCCGACGCTGAATTGTTCGGTGAATTGGTTGAAGACGCGGAATTCTCCGGCGGCGGCGGGGTTGGCGATCGCCAATTCTACGCAGCGCACTGTATCCCGAATGTCTAAGAAGGTGCGGGTTTGTCCGCCAGCACCGTAAACTGTCAGGGGATGACCGATCGCAGCTTGAATGCAAAATCTGTTTAATGCCGTACCGAATACTCCGTCGTAGTCCAAACGGTTGATTAACAGTTCGTCCATGCCGGTTTCTTCTGTGAGCACGCCGTAGACTACGCCCTGATTTAAGTCGGTGGCTCTCAAACCCCAGATTTTGCAGGCAAAATGGATATTGTGGGAGTCGTGGACTTTTGACAGGTGGTAGAAACTGCCCGGTTGTTTGGGATAGGGTAGTGTATCCTTGCGGCCGTTGTGTTCGATCGTAATGTAGCCTTCTTCGATGTCAATATTCGGTGTGCCGTATTCGCCCATTGTCCCCAGTTTCACTAGGTGACAGTCGGGGAAGTCTTCGCGGATGGCGTACAGCAGGTTGAGTGTCCCGACGACGTTATTGACTTGGGTGAGAACTGCGTGTTCGCGATCGATCATTGAAAATGGTGCCGATCGCTGTTCGCCAAAATGGACTACAGCCTCTGGTGCAAATTTTCTCATGCTGGTGCTGAGAAAATCGTAGTTGGTGATGTCACCGACGAACAAGTCGATCGACTTACCCGTTAAATCTTGCCATCGCTGGAGTCGTTGCTGAATCGGCGCGATCGGAGTCAGGGTGTTGCTGCACAGTTCTAGATCCCAGTGCCGCCGCACGAAGCTGTCGAGGATGCCAACTTCGTGACCTTTGTTAGAAAGGTAGAGTGCGGTTGCCCAACCGCAATAGCCATCGCCACCAATAACCAGGACTTTCATAAAACAACGGTGAATCTTGCTTGCCAATACTGGGTTAATGTACCAGGTAATGGTGCATTCTGAACCTTTAATCGAGCGTCTTCGCCCAGAAGAGACTTTGTTTTCGACATTAAACCTGAATTTCGTCGGCGAAGCTGGCGCGGCGACTAAATTCAAAGGGGCCCGCGAGAGCTCCCCAGACGTGGGCATCGGTTTCTGGATCCCGTCCGCGATCGTGACTGATAAATTTGTCTTGGTCGATCTCGAATTCGCTGTCTAGATAGGTGTTTTTACCGTTTCTGACTACGGCGCAGCCTTTTCCGGGTTCGACGCACCCTTTGAAGCTGCTGCCCGTCCAGTGCGTAAAAAAGGTGCAGCCCGGGAGCAGTTTCAGTTGTTCGGTTTTGATTTCTTGCAGCCGCTGAGGTTGGCGGGATGCGCCGTAGAATTGCGCTTCGTTTTCGATCGCGTAGTTTTCGATGTCGATGCGATCGCCCGTCGGCACTAATTTTAACACTCGCACTCGGTACGGCGAGTTGAGCTCGATGTCGTAGGCTTGTTCTAGATAAAGACTTACGCCGTCCAATAGTTCCACTGGTAGGGGTCTCATGCAGACGCGGATGTGGGCGAAGAAGGGCGGATTTTCAAAGGCCTGGGCTTGGTTGCTGAAGTCGGCGGCCATCCAACGGGCGAGGGTGATGATATCGGTGGAATGAGTCATTTCGATTTGAGATATTAGATTTTAGATTTGCGATCGGGAGATTTCACAGCGGTACGAGTTATTCTAGATTATGTCATTTTGAGTAAAGTCAAAAATCTCAAATGTTTGAGGAATCATATTCAAGACCCCAATGCAACTGTTTGCGAACATCGGTTAGATCCGTCAAAAAATCCGTTGCCGAACTTCCTTAAACTATGCTATCAAATATCGCACCGGAATCTGTACAAGAAACTTCGTGCCTTGCCCCATAATCGAATAACAATCAATCTGCCCGCCGTGTTTTTCTGTAATAATTTGATGACTGATTGACAGTCCCAAACCCGTGCCTTTTCCTAGAGGTTTGGTGGTGAAAAAAGGCTTGAATATTTGAGAGCAAATCGTTGGCGGTATCCCGACTCCATTATCGGCAATACTAATCGCGATCGCACGCTCGTCATTCATGGAAGTTTGGATGGTAATCGTAGGTTGTTGGTTATTGCTGACCCCTGATGTCTCCAAAGCATCGATCGCATTAGTCAGGATATTCATGAACACCTGATTGAGTTGACTGGGGTGGCATTCGATTTCCGGTAATCGCCCGTACTTTTTGATAACTTGGATCGCTGGAAAATCGGGTCTGGCTTTCAGACGGTGTTGCAAAATCAACAGAGTGCTGTCGATACCTACATGGATATCAACCGGTTTGGAGTAGCATTCATCCAAGCGGGAGAAGTTGCGGAGAGAAATCACCAGTTCACGAATGCGATCGGTACCGATCTTCATCGAATCGAGCATCTTGACAAAATCTGCTTTTAAAAATTCTAAATCAATTTCTTTTCTCCGTGTCTCGATTTCTGCTATGGGATTGGGATAATGTTTCTCGTAAAGTTGCACAAAGTCTAACAGATCCTCAGTGTATTCTTTGACATGGCTCAAGTTGCCGTGAATGAAATTCACCGGGTTATTAATTTCGTGCGCCAATCCCGCCACCAATTGGCCGAGGGCAGACATTTTTTCACCTTGCACCAAATGAATTTGGGCTTGATTGAGACTTTCTAATGCTTGGCTGAGTTCCTTAGTGCGCTCTTCCATGATGCGGGTGGCATTCCGCAGTTGTAGATGCACCTGAATCCGGGCCAAGACTTCTTCATGCTGAATCGGCTTAATGATGTAGTCCACAGCACCCAAACTTAGCCCCTTGATCTTATCCACCGAGTCGGAGAGGGCTGTCATGAAAATCACTGGAATATCGCGCGTGGCGGGATTGGCTTTGAGCCGTTTACAGGTTTCAAATCCATCAATACCGGGCATCATCACATCCAGCAAAATCAAATTTGGCTGAGACGATTGCACTCGTTGCAAAGCGGTTTCACCATTTTTGGCGATCGCCACCCGGTAGTTTTGTTCACTTAACACATCAAACAATACTTGGAGATTGGTAGGGGTATCATCTACGACTAAGATCGTGTTTTCTGGAGCAATAGAATTGACTGACATCAGCAAACTCCTAAACGTTTGGTTTGAAATCCAACCTATGTAGACGCTACTACTAAATTGTGAAAAACTTGGGAGAATTTGACACAAGTGGTGATCGATCAGTATTACGTAGCTAAAACGCTGTCTCGATCAGACGAATAATCGCTTCTTCATCAAACTGTTGACTAAGTTCTAAAACTCGGTTCGCAAAGGCAATATATTCCGGTGCTAATTGCTTCAGCCGATCGGCTTCCTGCTGGATATCGCTCATAAAACCACCCTGAGCAGCACCATATAGGGCTACCAGTTCTGCCTCCGGGGGAAATATGAGATCGACCTCGTCCCCGTTGCTGAGGGCCGGTTGAGTCATATCTGGCTCGGTTTCTACGTAAATCCACTGTAATTCTAGATGTCGCTGCAATTCAGCCAGCAATCCAGTAAATTCGATCGGCTTCGGGAAAAAGCTATTGCACCCTGCATCCAGACTTTCCTGTATATCCACCTGAGACAGAGTGGCTGGAGAAGCAACGATCGGCGTGGTAGCAAAGTCGGGCAGTTGTCGCAGGCGGCGAGTCATTTCTAAGCCATCCATCACCGCCATATGGACATCAGTAATAATCAAGTCGGGTCGCATTTGAAGGGCGATGTCTAAGCCCCTTTGTCCGTTGTCAGCTTCTGCCATTTTAAATCCCAACGGTTCCAGCATATTCACTGCTACCAGACGGTTTTCTTCGCGATCGTCAATCACCAGAATTTTGCGTCGCGAGCCCTGATAGCCAATGACTTGGCGATCGGCGATCGCATTGCGTGTCGTCCAATCTGATGCTGGCAACAAGTCTAGCTCAAACCAGAAGCTGCTGCCGAGCCCGATCCCACTTTCAACGTGAATTTCGCTTTGCATTTTCTGAGCAATTTGTTGGCTGATAGCAAGTCCCAGCCCGGTGCCTTCGCTGTTGCGATCGCGCTTTCCGGCTTGTTCAAAAGGCAAGAAAATTGTCGATAATTTTTCCGTATCAATGCCAATCCCAGTATCTTTAATCTGGAACCGAATTCGTTGAATCCCAGGGAATTCCCTTGGTTCGCCGACAGGTTCAACTCGGAAACTAACGGTACCAAAGTCAGTAAACTTGACGGCATTACTGAGCAAATTTAACAACACTTGCCGCAGCCGTTTGTCGTCAGCATGAACAGCAGTGGGCAGGTGGCTAGCGGGCTGATAGTGAAAATCCACACCCTTTTGTTCTGCCTTGACGCGACACATATCCACAGTGGAAGAGAGGAAATTTGCTAAGTGGAAATCCTGGGGATAGAGTTCCATCTTTTGCACTTCCAATTTTGACAGATCCAAAATGTCATTGATTAGGGTTAGCAGGTGGGAACCGCATTGATAAATCACGCCTAATCCTTTCATTTGTTTGGAGGTGGTGGCAGGGTCGCGCTGGAGGATTTGGGCATAACCGAGAATGCCGTTGAGCGGCGTTCTCAGTTCGTGGTTCATGTTAGCGAGAAATGTGCTTTTGGTACGGTTAGCGGTTTCTGCTAGTTCTTTTGCCAGTTGCAATTGGTCGATCGCTTTTTCCAAATCTTCCGCTTGTTGGTGCAGTTGTTGCTGGTATGCTTCTACTCTTGCAGCCGCTGCTTGAATGGTACGGGCCAGGAATTGAATTTCGTTATTTGGCAATCCGCTGGGCATCACAAAACGATCGATACCATTCCTGTCAGTAACTGCTTTGTTCAAACGTTGGAGTGGATTTAACACAAATCGCTGAATCATTACCGTCATCAACGCCAAAATTGCTGCCATCCCAATCAGTAGAATCAGAGTGGATGTAGAAAAAGTTTCCCACGCCTGCTGGCGCATTTCTTCAAAATCAAGAATCGCGATCGCCAGCCCGCGTCGGTTTCCCTGACGAAACAGCGTACTGCTAAAAGGCAAAATTTGTACTAATACTGACTTACCATCGATCGTGGTTCTAAAGCTCGTTTCATCACTCGTCTCAGAAGCCTGTACCAATACTTGAGTTAATTCTGGATGAATTGAAACATAGGGGCGATTTCGGAGTTCCGCTCCGCTGCGAGCCAGGGTTTCTCCGTTGGGATTGACGATCGCGACTTCCCGCAC
This sequence comes from Microcoleus sp. LEGE 07076, assembly GCF_015207455.1. Lineage (GTDB taxonomy): Bacteria > Cyanobacteriota > Cyanobacteriia > Cyanobacteriales > Microcoleaceae > Microcoleus. The sequence goes on along the minus strand of NZ_JADEWV010000093.1, from coordinate 1,784 downwards.
CCCCGGCAGAGTAGCGTAGTTTTGCACCACTCGTTTGATAATGGTCGTATTCCCCAGTTCGATCAATCCTTCGGTGGAAAACCCCACCCCCAAGGTAATCGATTCAGCGCGTTGTTGTAGCTCTTTCTCTAGTTTTGATTGAATCAAGAAATAATTCAATCCCAAGGTAGTTAAGCCGACAGTTGCTAGAGAAATACCAAAAACCATCAATAATTGGCGGGATAAATGACTTTGATATGACTTCTGGCTCATGACTTCCATCCTGCCATGACTTCATTGACGAGAGTGCCATCAATCTTGACATCTTCCCTAATCATCCTACCGTGGCGCGGATCGGAATGCAGCAGTTGGACAATTTCTGTTTTTGCTGAATTGAGACGACCGTCTGCTCCAAACATTCGCCGGTTTAAACTCATATCTCCTGGTTTTAACCCAGCATAATCGCGGGCAACAGATTCACCACTTTGTCCCAGCTTTTTGCCAACTGTATCAAACACTTTATTCGGCTGTGTTTTAACTGCATCCATCACATCAAACCAGGCTAGCATAAATTGCTTTATTTGTGCTTTTTTTGCTTCCAAAATACTCTCATTCGATATTAAAATATCAATCACCAAACTGTCTACTTGCTTGGTGGTATAGATTGTATTGCCATTAATTTTATTGGCTATTTCCCCTAGCATCGGTTGCCACAGCACCGCAGCATCAATTTCACCACTCTCAATTTTCTGAGCTGATACATCATTGGAATAATCTAGAACCTGAACTTCAGAGGGTTTTATCTGATGGGCTTTTAAGGCTTCTAGCAAGATTAAATGGTTGACTGTTCCTAACTTTGCTCCCACTTTTTTGTCGCGCAAATCTGCTACGGATTTAATTTTTGGTTTGGCAACAATTCCGTCAGCACCCGCAGAAATATTGGTCGTCATTAACACTAAAGGCGTGGCATTCCCCGGATCAACCTGCATCACATCCCACAAAGAGACAAATGCCGCATCTAATGCACCGCGCATGACTGCCCTGCTGGCATCTTGCTGGTTCTCAAATCGGATCAATTCAACCTCTATCCCTCGCTGCTTGAAGATGCCTGAGGGTTCGGCATAGAGCGCAATGTCAAATCCCACCCAACTTGTAATTCCCACGCGCAGCGGTTTGATAGCTTGGTTTGGCCAGGGCTTGCAGGCATTGGTGAGAAATGTGAGGCTAAGGGCGATCGCAAATAAACAGAAACCAGCAGGCTTGATACTTAAACTTAACTTTTGTTTACACCAAATACTGAATGTGTCTACAATCTGGACAACTTTTATGACTGCGAACTTAACGGTTGTTACCATCTGTGTCTCTCCATCACAAATTGATAAAAAAGAGCGTGATTTAGAACTAGCGATGCTTGACTCCACATCTGGATCTGTAATTTGATTAAAATGAATTATTTAAATAAAACTAGAGATTGTTCGCGCAAATACTTCACCCCATCGTAGTTTTACCAGAGATTAAAATACTCTGGCGATCGCATCTAACCTAGCACATTAGATAAATTTGACAGCCCGCAGACCAAACATCAGCACTTTCGTCGCACGAAGCTGTCAAGGATGCCAACTTCGTGACCTTCTTGCCAATATTGGGTTAATGTACCAAGGTAATGGTGCATTCTGAACCTTTAATCGAGCGTCTTCGCCCTCTAATTCTGACTTCTGACTCCTGATTCCTGCCTCATCCCAACTACAAATATTTAGGCATTTCTACTTATATTGCTAAATTAATCAAACTACAGTATCTATAGC
>NZ_JADEWV010000005.1 GCF_015207455.1 Microcoleus sp. LEGE 07076 | reverse complement strand
GTTCCTGGCATTGCAGGCACTGTTTGGCCGGCCGTCAGTACGACTTCACCGCGATCGTTCGTACTTATACCCGTAGCCTCAGCAACGCCGGGGCCCGAAAGCAGTCGAGGTAAGCTCAGGGGAGAAAACGGCAGAGCCGCAGAACCAGGCACTCCCGCAGCCGGAGAAACTTCTAAACTCAGCAAAAGTCCGTTTTGACTCAACCGCACCCGATTTTCGCCCGGGACGGCCGCCACAGTAATTTGACCGCCGGGGGCTGAAAGTTTCCCCGTACTGATGACAGTACCGCCCAGCAAAGTCAAATTTTGCCTGCTTCCGACAGCCAAATCGCCGGCATTGACAATACTCCCCGACTGTGTCCCAAAAACAAAAGCATTCGGCTCTCCGACGAGGGCCGCGTAGTCGATCGCCCCCGTACCGCTGAACCAGCCGCTGTCAAAACCGATACCGCTAGCGGTGGTAGCAAAAAAAGACCCGGACACGTCGAGTCGGGCATTTGTTCCGAAAATAATCCCTGCCGGGTTGATCAGGTACAAGTTAGAATTGCCGCCGCTAACTTGAATTAAACCGTTAATTAAGGAAGCGTCGCCGCCGACAACGCGGCCGAGGATATTTTTAATGGCTGGGTTGGAGATGAAATTGGCAGTTTCGCCAGAATTCAAGCCGAATCGAGTAAAACTGTGGAACAGATTTGCTCCGTCTCGCGAGGGCGTGCCGCCTGTAATGTCGTAGCGAGCGCCCGGTTTTGGGGTGATGGCGGTGCCTGTGCCCTCTGGTGCTGGAACGATCGACTCTGCAGCAGCAATTTGAGATTGGGGATAAATTGCTACAATCTCCCATCCGCTGCTATTTTCTTTGAGAAAAACCAGGTTGGGTAAAAAATCTAATATCAAAAATCCAGCCAGGGGAATTGCTGCCAGAATCGATCGCGCAGCACGTTGAGCATTCATAAGTTTGCCTCGATCTAGAGCTTAATTCGAGTTAAAAATGGAAATTTTAGCTAAAAAAGAGTCGATCGCACCCCAATGCTGACACTTCCTAACGCTAGCTCTCGATCCCAAAATTCCAATTTTAAGTCTAATTTTGATTGTGTCACAAACATAACAAAGACATAGACTGAGTGTCGAAACACTGTTCTGTTTAAACCCTAGAAAATTATGAGCGATCGAGTTGTCCGCGCGATCGGTTTAACAGGAGGCATCGCCACCGGCAAAACCGCTACATCTCATTATCTGGCAGATATTTGTAAATTGCCGATTTTAGATGCCGATATTTACGCCCGCGAAGCTGTTCATCCAGGTTCGCCAATACTCGACTCTATTGTACAACGATACGGCGCTACTCTTTTGCTGCCCGACGGCAATTTAAATCGGCCAGAATTGGGAAATATTATTTTTTGTAACCCAGCCGAACGGCAGTGGTTGGAACAACAGATTCACCCTTATGTGCGCCGCCGCTTAGTTGAGGAAACTCAAACCTGCATTGCTGCATGGAATCGGGTATCGCCAAATACATTGACTGTAGTTTTGGTAGTGCCGCTGCTGTTTGAAGCTAACATGACTGATTTGTGTACAGAAATTTGGGTGGTGTACTGTTCGCCCGAAGTGCAGTTACAACGGTTAATGCAGCGAGATGGCTTGAATGGCGATCGGGCAGATGCCCGCATTAATGCCCAGATGCCGCTAGCTCAAAAGTGCCAACAAGCTGATGTTGTTTTGGATAACTCCTCAACCCTCGACTCGCTATTTCTACAAGTAGATGCACAACTCAATCGATCGATTTGAGCTTTGAGCTTTGAGATTGAGGCATCTGCTACAAAATAAATTTATCTGCGTTTATCTGTGTTTATCTGCCTGACATCTGCGGTTTCGCGATCGCAAATTTATGTAATCAGCTTTACCGATTATCAATCGTGACCTATTGTTGCCGAAAAATGCCTTATCAATAAATTATGAAGTTAATCTGAAGATTAATAATAATTTATAATTTGCAGTTTTTATTTCCTTGTTTCAAGAGCTTAAAAAAAATCCTGGCGTTGAATTCTGCTGTTGGCAAGCAATTAGGCGACAACTCGAAATTACGAGCGAACAAGCGACTTACATGAGGGGTTTTACCCCCTTTTGACGGAAACTCAAAAAATTTGCAGATACCGTTAATTACTAATTGATGGTTTCGCCGCAATTTGATTTTTTTACCTGATAGCAGAGGACAGGCTGCGTATCAAGAAGTGGAAAATACAAACACCCAACTTTATGATGCGCGTTTACTCTTCCATCCTGATGTCAAGCCTGTTACTGAGCTGCACCGCAGTTAACGCTCAAAGCTTGGAAGCTCGATCGACCTTTTTATCTCCAGACAACTTTATTCCCCAAATTATCATCGATCCAGCCGACACTCAAAGCTGTCAGGCAGATACCGATAAAGAAACCTTGCCCGAACGGGGCAGCGGCAGATAAACCCTAGAAAAAAATATTTCCCCCAAAAAGATGCGAAATATACTGAGTTATTAGCTTTAGTATTTTTGCTTCTTTTTTTTGGGGGAAAAGTCAGTAATATCATGTTCGATCGATTACCGGCGATCTACAACGTTCTCCGCATCGGAATGCAAGTCGTTGACAGCGGAAAAACTAAAGTCCTCACTACAAACCGTTTTTATGATGGTTATATGACCGGACATAATATAATTAGGATATTTTTGAACTAAGGATTAATATCAAGTTCGGGTAGTTACTTATAATCTCCGACCGGGGCGGGTTTACGCTTATTCTTGGTTTGAGGCAATTATTGTCTGTTGAACCGCCCGCCACTACAAGAATTATATGTATTTCGCCGAACTTGATATTACTCTTGGGCAGCTTCGCCGCCAACAACCACATCGCGAATCCGCAAACTCGGGCCGCCGCAGCCGACGGGTAAGCCGCTTTGTCCTCCCTTGCCGCAGCCGCCGGATTCGTCCCAGTAGAAATCGTCGCCGATCGCCTCAATATCGGCTAAAGTGCTGAAAACATTACCCGAAAGAGTCACATCCCGCACCTGATTGTCCAGTTTGCCATCGCGGATCATCCAAGCTTCCCCAGCACTGAAAGTAAACATTTCGCCGTTAGTCATGCCGCCTTGCCAATTGCGCGCGTAAACTCCTTCTTCGATCCCAGAAAATAAGTCAGCAACAGGTGTGTCGCCCCGATCGATCCAAGTATTTGTCATGCGGACGATCGGCGGATAGTGATAATTCAAACAGCGAGCGTTACCTGTAGCTGTTTCTCCCAATTTGCCCGCTGTTTCCCGCGAGTGCAGCCGCCCGACTAAAGCCCCGTCTTTAATTAACTGAGTCGTAGTCGCCGGAGTGCCTTCGTCGTCGTAGAAATAGCTGCCCCGGTGCCCCGGAGGCGCTGCACCGTCGAAAATTTGCAAGTTTTTCGGGCCGAACTGGCGGCCGAGGGTCATCACTTCCAAGATGTCGGGATTTTCGTAGGCCATGTCGGCTTCCGAAAGGTGCCCGAAGGCTTCGTGGACGAACAATCCGGTGAGTATTGGGTCGATGACGACGGTGTATGTGTTGCCAGAGACGGGGGGTAAGGCTAGGGAGTCTACGGCGCGCTGGGCGGCGCTGCGAACTTGGCTGTCGAGTTCCATTAAATCTTCGTAAGCTTTCCGGGAACCGGTGGTTTCGCGGCCTGTTTGTACGGTTTCCCCGCTGCGGGCTGTGGCGGCAAAGCGCATTTCCATGTCTGCCCAACCTTGTTCGAGCATGGTGCCTTCGGAGGTGGCGAGGATGATGCGCTGGGTGCTGTCGCCGTAGCGCACGGAGATGGTGGCGATGCGGGGGTCTATGCTTCGCAAAATGGCTGCGTAACGATCGCACAATTGCTTTTTCTCAATTAGCGGCACCAGACGGGGATCTGTTCCTGTCAGCGGCAGGAAGCAAATGTCCTGTACGGGCTTTACTGGCGCGAGAATTGTTTCTTCTTCGCCGATTAGTTTGGCCGCGGCTATGGCTTCTTCGATTCTTTCGGCGAGGGTGGAAAGTCTGTTAAAACTGGCAAAGCCCCAGCCGCCTTTGTGACAAGCTCGAACTTGACCTCCAATTGAGACTCCTTCGCTGAGGGTTTCAATTTTTTCGCCCCGCAGCAAGATGTCGGTGCCTTCGGCTTCTTCGAGCCGAATTGCTAGATAATCTACTTGGTTTCGGTAGCGTGCCATTAAGTCTGACAGCAGATTTTTTGAGTCGGCGATCGAGGTGGGCATAAGGAAAGCACGGTGTTTAACTGCATCTATTTTGCACTTTTGTGAGGGCGATCGTCCAAAATATCGCCCGAAGCGCGGAGATTGCGACTTATTTGTACGGTTCTGCCAATATCGTTAGTTGACAAATATAGATATCCTGTGGGTGAGGAGCAAGGCGCAAGAAATTAGGCGGGTTTTTTCGAGCCTGCTAGTGCTTGAATTCTTGCTCCCGAACATTTCTATACATAAATACTTCATCCTTCATGTATGTGAAGGTGGTTTATAACTACTGTGAATACTTACTTTCTACCGACAATAAGCGAAATTTTAGCCTCCTCTGGCCCTGAAAACGACCTGAGTCTCGATCCGAGGTTGCACAGGGAAAACGGCCGCCCTAAGTGTCCCGCGATGCGTGCGGCCCCTAGGTTGAAGGCTGAACAGGAGTGGTACGGGGCGATCGCTGCTTTGAATCAAATGCTCGATCGAGAAAAACACTGTCTCTCCCCAATCCCCAATTCCTGTCAGGGATTGGTTTTGTCCGGCCCGTCTTCGGTTTTGACAGAGCCCGCTGTGGCTGGTGGCTTTGCTAATTGGATTTTTACCAGTATTCCTGACAGCGATGCAGCTTTGTGGTCTTTTCATGCTAGACAAACTTTAGCTTTGCTACCGGCTGCCGATCGGCAAATATCTGTGCCTGCGGCCGCCCCGGCTTTGGCTTTGGCGAGCGGCGATCCTTTGGCCAACGAGCAGTTTTGTTTGGTTCTAACTGCTACTTTTAGTCTGGTGATGGCTTTGGGTGAAAATTCTGCGGGAATTCCGGCTTTTCTATTTTCTTTCGACCCACAAATCGTCGCCAAAGCTTGGGAAGTTTTGCGGCGCAGGGTGACTGAAAGCGACAGTTTGCTTGCCAATACTGACGGAGATATCAACTTGCCAGCCAGCCAATTAACCGCTAATAATTCTACTAAGTTAGACGCGCTATTTCAACAGTTTTTGCCCGTGGCTCCCAACTATCAAACAGTCGCGCAGTTTGCCCGCTTGCTGTTGCATAATTTGCCCGTTGGGAAAGACGAAGTAGCGAGGGTAAAAACTGAAAAGATTGATGATAGTTTGAAAGAGCGGCAAAATATCAATTGCAAGTCTCATCTGCCTCATGTTACTAAAGAGGTGGAATTGTTGCAGGCGATCGCCCACGAAGTCCGCACTCCTTTGGCTACCATTCGCACCCTGACTCGGCTTTTGCTCAAACGCCCCAAACTCGATCCGGTGGTGGTCAAGCGTTTGAAAACGATCGACGCTGAATGTACGGCTCAAATTGACCGCTTCGGTTTGATTTTTAGGGCCGTAGAAATGGAAATGTCGCAAGCCAAAAATTCGGCGCTACACCTAACAGCAATGTCCCTCGGTGAAGTGATCCAAAATAGCATTCCTCGCTGGCAAAATGCGGCTCGCCAGCGCAACCACACTTTGGAAGTAATTGTACCGAAAAAGTTGCCGGCGGTGGTCAGCGATCCGACAATGTTGGATCAGGTTTTAACTAATTTGATTGAGAATTATACTCGAACTTTGCCCTCGGGAAGTCACATTCAAGTCGAGGTGACTTTGGCGGGCGATCAGTTAAAGTTGCAGTTGGAATCGGAACACCTATCTGATCCTGAAGGCGAATCGACTTTCGCAGCGAATACTAATACTCCTCTAAGGTCGATCGGACCTTTGTTGATGGTGCAGCCGGAAACGGGGAGTTTGAGTTTAAATTTGAGCGTGACTAAGAATTTATTTCGGGCCGCTGGGGGGAGATTGGTAATACGCCAGCGCCCTGAAAAAGGTGAGGTGATGACCGTGTTTTTGCCGCTGCAATAGTCATATTACACCCGTTAGAACACAACAAAATAAGTTCGAGCGTTAGGACTTTAGTCCGCATAAATCTTAGGACTAAAGTCCTCGGTACAAACCATATTTAAAAATCAAGAATTGGAATCAATGAAAATCTCAATAACAAACTCAGGAATGAGAATTAAATAACTTGCAATCTTTATTGTTCTTGTGGGACGGGCTCTCCCGCCCATCCCACAAACTTGTCTAAATTATTTAATTCACGATCCTCAGTTCCTTCTCCCAGTGTCGAAATACAACTCAGTTTACCTCCATGTTTTTCTTCTACAATCTGAGGGGGAATTGTCAATCCCAATCCCGTTAATTTTCCAACCTCTTTTGTAGTAAGGAATGAAAATTTATTTAATAACTTAAGTAAGCGATTCCTCGTTACCAGGAAGAGGCTGGTAATGCTTCTGAGGCGAGGAAGAGTCTTCTTTGAGGAAGGCAACTTACAGGAGAGAGGACTGTAGGAGGTGTTTCAGTTATTAAGTTTTCGATCCTAAACAGGTAGTCGAATATCGGCAACTTTACTGAATCGGACATACCCAAGCCGTTATCTTCGATCCGAATTACTACGGTTGAAAGGTCGATCGCTATTTCAGTACAAATCATAAGACCTCAGAGCAATTGTTTACTAATTTTTTTTACTAAATAGGAATGACGATCGTAAATTCTGTTCCCTCTCCAAGCGTTGAATTAACCTCGATACTACCTCCATGCTTATCGACAATAATCGAATAGCTGACTGACAGTCCTAAGCCCGTACCCTTACCCACAGGTTTTGTGGTAAAAAACGGTTCAAATATCTTATTGACAAACGAGGGTTCTATTCCTATACCATTGTCTGCAATACGAATGACCACATTGTGAGCATCCTGAACCAAAGTCCGAAGCATCAGAGTCTTTTTTTTATTCAAATTAGCTCCCTTATCCTCTGCTTGTCGCAAAGCGTCTATGCCATTACTCAGAATATTCATAAACACCTGATTGAGTGCCGATGCGTAACAGTTGACTAAAGGCATTTTACCATAGTCTTTAATCACTTGGATTTCCTGATATTTTTCACTAGCATTCAGTCGATGCTGCAAAATCAATAAAGTGCTATCAATTCCTGAATTAATGTCGATCGGTTTAATCTCAGATTCATCAAGGCGAGAGAAGTTCCGCAGAGATTCAACTATTTGGCTAATGCGCTCGGTTCCTGTCGTCATCGAACCTAGGATCATCGGTAAATCTTCAATGATAAACTCTAGGTCAATTTCGTCTATTTTCGTTTGAATTTTTGGTTGGGCTTGTGGATAGAGTTCTTGATATAAGTCAATTAACTCAATTAAAGATGTAATATATTCGTGAGTATGGTTGAGATTGCCGTGAATGAAGTTAACGGGATTGTTGATTTCGTGAGCAATTCCGGCAACCAACTGTCCTAAACTTGACATCTTTTCTGTTTGAATGAGTTGGGATTGAGTCGCGTAAAGTTTTTGGAGGCTGGCTTCGAGTTGAGTGGCTTTTTCTTGTAACTGCTGGGTGCGTTCTTCCACCTTTTGTTCTAGGGTGTAGGAATAATCCTCTAATTGGCTGTAGAGTTGAGCGTTTTCCAAGGCGATCGCAGCTTGGGCCATCAGCAGTTCGATCACTTGCAGGCGATCGCGAGTAAATACCGCTTGGGTTAAGCGATTTTCTAAATAGAGAATTCCAATTAATTTACCTTTATTGACGATCGGAGTACACAATAAACTTTTGGGCTTGTGCTTTTGAATATAAGCATCCGAGGCTAGATAACTCTGAGCAGCATCATCAATGACTACAGTCTCCTGAGTGCGAGAAACATAGTTAATCAGAGAATGAGGGATATTTTTACTTGATTGAACAGGAATTTCTCGGCTTAGACAAAAATTATTATCTGTCGTTCGATCGCCTAAATCAGCCGTGGCTTCTATAACTAAATTCTCATCCTTTAGTAAAATTAAATCGCATTTATCTGCTCCGGCATTTTCCATGACGATTTTCAATAAGGTAGAAATCAATTGCTCCAGTTGAATTTCACCAGATAAAGCTTGGGAAGCTTTGAGGATGCTGGCAAAATCTAGACTCTCAGAAATGCTACTGCTCCTAGAATGACTGCTTGGGATAGTTTGATCGAAAATAGACGAGTGATTTCTGTTTGAAATCAGAGTTTCCTGGAGAATTAATCGATTTTGTGGGTTCTGCAAGATAGAATTTAAGAGCTGGGGATAGCGTTTTTTTAAGTCATCAGTTTTAGATTTTGCTCCCCAATGAAAATAGCAATAGTAGGCTTCTTGTAGATAGCTTGCTGCAAATTTTTCTTTACCCCAGCCGAGGTAGAACTCGGCCGCTAGTTCGTTAGCCAGGGCTTCTTCTTGAAGATATCCCGTATCTTTTGCACCTTGAATTGCTTGGTCATAATACTCTATTGCCTCAAGCATATTCCCAAATACTCGTGCTTGTTCTGCCTTAATCAACAAATACTTATGGAGAAAATTCTGCGGAGCACAATCAGACCATTCTCGGAGGTTTACTTGATTCTGCTCGATCGCCAGCATATATTGTTTCTGCTGGATCGGTTCAGCTTGAGGGTAGAGGGCGAGCAGAATCAATGAGTTGTAAAAGTTATAAACACCGTTCGCAATCAATCCGATTGCAGCTTGTATGTATTTCCCAGCCAGCAAAGTACAATCTAAAGCACTCGCATATTGCTTAAATAAATATAAAATATTTGCTTTGGCAACACCTAGCGCAAATAAGGACATATAATTCTTGGTATTTTGCCAAAGTGGCAGGAAGTACAATTCATCAAAATGCTCTCCAATCAATAGCAGCTTGTCAGCCGATTTGCCTTGTAAGTTCAAGGTAGCTTGCGCCCAAATTTTTGCGTAAGACAAGGCAAAATTATGCTTGTGTTTGATTAGTAGATCGAGGTAAGGAGCTTGTTTAGACTCGACTATTGTTAAGTTTTCTCCAACTATAAATAAATTGGTACAATAGTGCATGGAGTTATAACTAGCCCACTCCAAATCCCCAGTTTCTAAACCACTTTGGCATCCTTCGATCAAAGCATTGAGTGTCACTTTTACTGGCTCTTTCCACAATCGAATATTAGCATTAAATAAAGTATAAATTTTTGCTTTTAGTGCGATTTCTGGAAATTTATCTAACAACTTTAATGCTAATTTTCCGGCATGATATCCTTGCTCAATGCCTCCAGGCGCTCCGCAGAGAATCGTGCCATAGAGCGCATAAGCATAAGCTGATAATCCAGAATGTCCACCTTCAATGGTAAAATTTACTATCGTTAAGATCAGGAGACGGAGCATATCGGGTCTGGCAATATAAATCGGAGGAAAAAGTGCCATGAGAATCCGCAATGTGGCGAGTTGCTGCGGATCTGTCATTTCTGGAATCTTGTCTAAATCTTCAAATCGTGGTAATTCTGGCATCGCGCGATCGCCGATACTGGCATCGATGTTAATTCCCAACTTTTCCAATGCTTCCAAACCTGTATCAATCGCTTTTATCATCATACTTTGTGACTGAAAAGATTGAATTTGTAGCTCATATATTTTGAGACGATCGAGTAAATGTAGAGCATGGCTTAAAATTATTTGACCCATTTTTTGTAGCCGATTAAAGTTACCATTCAGGTATTCTGCTTCTGCTGTTTCGAGACAAACAGCCAGGGTCAAATCGTACTGAGTTTGCCAACTATCAGATTCGAGTAATGCCCAACTAATATTTAAATATCTGGCAGCATCTGCATATGCTGTAGCAGCTTTTGCTTTTTTTCCTGCTAGTAGATTGAGTGAAACGAGATGATTTAATTGCTCTGAATTTGTGATTATTTCAACACCGATATTGAGCTGATTAACAATATCAAAAATATTGTCTTTCTGGGTTGATTGAGGTGTTTTTGTCAACAAAAGCTGACCAATTTTTAAATGTGTGGCTTTTTTCTGTGATTCTGGAATCAGGGAATAGGCAGCTTGCTGAATCCGATCGTGTAAAAATCGATATCTTACGGATTCATGAGTAGTATCGGCAGTCTGAACTGTTCCCAAATAAAACTTATAAACTTCATTTTGGGGTAGAATCAGCGCTTCTTGCAAGGCTTTCCATAGGTGAGTGGCAGCCTCGGCTTCTGTTTGCTCTGAAACGATCGCCAAAGTAGACAAATCAAAAGAGTTGCCAATACAAGCTGCTAGTTGGAGGATAGTTTGGGTCGCTGTTGGTAGTTTCTGTAACTGCAATGCCATGAATTCCACGACATCATCGGTCAATGCAGCCGATCGCACTTTGGCGATATCGCATTCCCAATGTCCTAATTGAGTATCAAAGTTAATGAGGCAATCTTGATGCAGAGCTTTCAGAAATTGGGTGGCAAAAAAGGGATTACCTTGGGTTTTTTGAAATACCAAATCCGTGAGTGGTTGCGCTAATGCAGTCGAGCAATTCAGCGTATTGGCTACCAACTGATTCAGGCTGGAATGACTCAGGGGTTGTAACGTAATTGTATTAACTATCGAGTCGCTTTGGGCGATCGCTTCCAAAGTCAGCATCAACGGGTGCGCTGCAAACACTTCGTTATCCCGATAAGCACCTATCACTAACAAGTAGCCTGCTGTTGATTCAACCATCAAAAGTTGCAGCAACTTGAGAGATGCCGCATCGGCCCATTGCAAATCGTCCAAAAATATTACCAGAGGATGCTCTTGGGTTGTAAAAACTTGGATAAACTTTTGAAATAGTAAGTTGAAGCGATTCTGAGCAGATGTTCCCGACAGTTCCACCGCTGGCGGCTGAGGACTAATAATCCGTTCTAATTCGGGAATGACTTCAATAATGACTTGTCCATTTTCACCAACAGCTTCCAGAATCTGCGTTTTCCAAACCTGCAACTGAGCATCACTTTCGCTCAGCAATTGTCCCATTAAATCTCGAAATGCTTGCACAAAAGCACAGAAGGGAATATTGCGGTTAAATTGGTCGAATTTGCCTTTGATGAAATAGCCGCGCGCTCCGACAATCGGTTTGTGGACTTCGTTGACAACGGCGGTTTTTCCAATGCCGGAAAAACCCGCGACTAGCATCATTTCTACTTCCCTGTGTCCCCCCTTGGTAAGGGGGGATGAAAGGGGGTTCGCTACGCGGTCAAAGGCCTTGAGTAGGGTTTCTACTTCCGTTTGGCGACCGTATAATTTTTCAGGAATGGTAAAGCGATCGCTCATATCTCGTTCTCCCAATTCAAACAAAACGATGTTTCCTGTTTTTTGCCACTGAGACAGACATTTTTCTAGGTCATGCTTTAATCCGAATGCGCTCTGATAGCGGTCTTCAGCATTCTTCGCCATCAATTTGCTGACAATTGCCGAGAGTACCGCCGGGATTTCTGGATTAATTTCATACAGTGATGGCGGTTGTTTGGCAAGATGGGAGTGTACCAATTCCATCGGATCGTGAGATTGAAACGGCAACTCTCCTGCTAGCAATTCGTAAAAAGTAACGCCCAAAGAATAAAAATCTGTGCGGTAATCAACGCCGCGATTCATTCTGCCGGTTTGTTCGGGAGATATATAGCTGAGTGTTCCTTCCAATAAGTTGGGACTGATCAGGGTTTGAGTTTCCCTGGGCAGCAATGATGCAATACTGAAGTCAATGATTTTGACTTGTTTTGTTTGGGGATTGATGAGAATGTTGTCTGGTTTGATGTCTTTGTGAATAATGCGATCGCGGCCAAGTCGATCTAATATGTTGCAAAGGTCGATCGCAATCAATAAAAATTCAACCAAAGACGGCACTGTTTCCCCTTCCCTCGTCCATTCCTTGAGGGAAATTCCTCCAAAGTCTTCGACGATCAACGCATAGCCATTCTGGTACGCTTCCAGGCTGTAGGTTTGAATGATTCCGGGTAAATTGAGGTTTTTGGCGATCGCGTACTGATTGCGAAACTGCACGAGTTCGTTGAAGCTGGGATGCTCGTTCCGCAAGATTTTGATGGCGACGGGTGTGTCGTCGCAGATCCGAGTTCCGCGATACACGAGGGTGCGAGTGCCTGAATAAATGCGATCGAGAATTTGATAACCAGTTAGTTCTATCATAGCGATAGCTCTTTTTTGTTAAAGTATTTTGTCCGATTTTTTTAAATGTAATTTTCGGGTCAAGTAGATGCACCCAGTGGCTCGATCGTGTTTACAAGCCTGGACTCCTAATGATATCAAATTCGGTAGCATCGCAATTAATATTACTCACAGCCAGGACACGGCATTGCCATATCCTCTATATCACAATACGGTTCACTTAACATATTTATGCCCAGGAGATCCCTTGCAGTATCCCCCTGGTTGTAGGGGGAATTCGATCCGATTCTTGTCCCCTCCTTTTTAAGGGGATGCCAGGGCGATCGTCTTAAGTAAACCGTATTGCTTTATATCATTCCGTTGTCATCGTAATCAAGCTCATTCATTCTCAAGCATTGGGGAAAACTTCGGCTGAAAACATACGACGCAAAATCTCATAGAAAGGTTCACAATACCTGGCTTGTTCAGGTGTTAGACAAGCACAAATTTCCTTGCGTAGTAAGTGAGTCATTTGGCTAACAAGTTCCCAACTCACATTTAGTTTCGGGTAAATCATCACGCACAGTGGAAACAGTTCCGTCTCTAGGGCGTGGAGATTGCCTTCCAGGAGACAAACCCACATATAAACTTGAAACATCTCGACATCGCGGATGCTAGATGTGCGGATATGTGGGCTGTTGAGGGGGCCAGAATGACAACGATAGCGTGGATATAATTGATTTACGCGATCGACCACCCGTTCAGAAATCTTGGTCATCATCGGCATCAGCACCCGTACAGATTGCAGCGCTACCGAATCGGCTGGATGGTTCCCCGCCGCACTGTAAGCTCGTTGTAGTGGCATATACAGATGATCGTCGAGAATCTTGACGTAGTTACCAAAGTTTTCTTGTTCGCTGTCGGGAAGCAACTCCATCAACTGCATTCCTGTGTAGTGATACTGCATGGCCACAAAGCCAATGACGCGGGGGTCAATTGCTGTGACTTGCTTGCGGACTTCGCCGAGCACCGGGCTGACTTTGTTGACAATACTGTAGGATGGCTGTTGATGAGCGTAGGCTTCGATCGCAGATTTGTAGACTTTATGGATGCCACCAGAAATCTGCCAGGGATCGACAAGTTCGCTATCAATTCCGTGCATAACTAACTCTTTCGCTAGCAGGTTGTCGGTTTTAGTCCAAGATTTTGCACTCACCGAACGCAGCGAATCCAACATGGTTTTTGCCATTCCAGTGCGCCGTCTTTCCGCAAAGCGATCGTCACTAGCAGCTCCTGGAGAAGTGCCTTTCACCTGCTGCATATATTTTTGAGCAAAGGAAACAGATAAGTCTACCGAAGGTGACAGAGGATCGAATGATGTGGAGCTAACCAAATACGGATAATTAGTCATGGGTTCAATGTTCGCAGCGCTATAGGTTAATAATGATATTTTGTTTGTTACAGATGTAATCGATCTTGTCTGATGATAGTAATGCCAATACCTGATTGAATGTGATCTGGAATTGGATATTGAGTGATTTAGATCATAACAATTGCTATTTTTTTAAATGTCTTTTACACAATTATAATAGTGCTAGTCGAATTTTATATAAGTATAATTACTGATATTTTTATATTGTTTTTGTTAAGTATTATTTGCTAGTTATTGATTGCTGAACTCGGACTTTTTTAAGAAGTCCGGGTTCAGGATATTTGGTGAACTAACTGTTAACTTTGTTGATTCTTACTTTCAAGGCATCTCGTGCTTGTTCTCGATCGTCAAAATGAACTTTTTCGGTGCCCAAAATCTGATAATCTTCGTGTCCTTTTCCGGCAATTAGCACGCCATCTCCGGGTTTAGCATTGATGATAGCAGTGTGAATGGCTGCGGCGCGATCGCCCATGACGACAGGCTTTACGGTGGCGGGGATACCTGCGAGAACATCTTCCAAAATGCGATCGGGATTTTCAGTGCGCGGATTGTCCGAAGTAACCACAGCAACATCGGCCAATTCTGCCGCGATTTTACCCATGATCGGGCGTTTTGTGCGATCGCGATCGCCCCCGCAACCAAACACGCAAATCATCCGCCCCGGAATAAACGGCCGCGAAGCCTTCAACAAGTTCTCCAAACTGTCAGGAGTGTGCGCGTAATCCACAATCACGCTAATATCTTGATCGGGACTAATTTGCACCCGTTCCATCCGTCCCGGAACTCCCGGAAACTGAGATAATTTCTCCACAATTGCCGACAAATCTAAACCCAATTCTAAAACAGCGCCGACAGCAGCCAACATATTTGATAAATTGAACTGACCGACTAAAGGCAAAACAAAAGCTGTTTCGCCCTTGGGACTGTGCAGGATTCCCTTAACTCCGTCGGGCTGATATTGTAAATCGGAAGCATACAAATCCGCCTTTTTGTCGCTAGTGCTGTAACTCCATATTTTATCTGATTTGAGGGTTTCAACTATCCGCCGCCCGTAGGAATCGTCAATATTAACTACCGCGCGATTTTTGAGATAATCTTGACTGAACAGCAGAGATTTTGCCTCAAAATAATCTTCCATATCGCGGTGATAATCGAGATGGTCTTGAGTCAAGTTTGTAAACACGCCAACTTCAAAAGTACAGCCCAAAACTCGCTGCTGTGCCAAAGCGTGGGAACTGACTTCCATCACGCCGTATTTGCATCCGGCGGCTACAGCTTCTGCTAGTTGTTTTTGCAGGTCAAGCGCAAAAGGTGTGGTGTAAAGTGCAGTTTGTTGAAAACCGGGCCAGCGAGTGTAAAGCGTGCCAAAAATCGCGGCAGACAACTGCATTTGATTGAGCAAAAATTCGATTAAATGAGTTGTTGTAGTTTTGCCGTTGGTACCGGTTACGCCGACAAGTTTTAATTTGTTAGCTGGATTGCCGTAAAATGCAGTTGCTATTTGACCGCAAACTCGAGCCATATCCGCTGCTGGGATGACGCAGTTTCCACCGTCTGGGGAAGGTGTTTTTTCGGCTGCTGGGGTGGAAATTATGGCGGCAATTGCACCGGATGTCATCGCCATCGGCCAAAAATCTCCGCCATCTACGCGACTTCCCGGCATTCCCAAAAACAAATCCCCCGCCCCGCAAGCGTGAGAATTAGTCGATAAACCCTTGACTTCCGCATCGAGGGCCGGATGTTGGGCGTCAAAGGAGATGTCGGGAAGTGCTGCTAATAATTCTCTCAATTTCATCGAAAAAACTCCTCACTTGGATGTTTTGAATATGACTTACGCAATTATTTTAGCCAGTCTGGGTGCGGCTTTGCAGTGCTTGGCGGTGCGCGCCCCACACAGCTATTCTGTGTGCGGCCTGCACGCCGAGGCCAGGATTAAAACCTGAGTTTTTGCATAAATCGTATTATTATTGTGACGGATCGATTTGCATATATTTCTGTAACATTTGCTTTAATTGGGTGACTGTGCAGCGGGGCGAAGGACGGGGTAACAGTTGTTCGGAGGAAAATGCAGGTTCGACACCAGAATTTTTGGGCTGGGGGTGGACTTTAAACAAAACTGGAACTTCGTACTGATAAGCTTCAAACCAATCGTCGCGTTGGGTAATGTCTCGGACTTCGAGTTCAAATTTGAGGCTTTCAATCTGTTCTAGTTTTTCTTGCAACCCTTCGCACAAGTGGCATCCGGGCTTGCTGTACAAAATCAATCGCATCATTAGAGTAAGATTAAATTCGCTCTTAAATTATCGAAAGGGCGATCGCAAGTTGGCGAACCCAACGCGAGCAAGACACAACTCGCGACTTTATTGGTCGCAATGTGCGATCGAAGTTATCTTAGCATTGGCGGCGAACAGATTACCGCCATTGAAAATCAAAACACCACTACAAGCCTATCGTTTTCTTTCTTCTCTTTCTCTGTGCCCTCTGCGCCTCTGCGGTTAAAAAATAAATCTACTGCACAAATGAAAGAGTTAAATTTATTCAAACCTCCTAATTATCAACTTAACCTTGACTAATAAATCAAGCTTGAGTATAGTATATTAAGTAGCCCTACAAAAAGGAGGCAGTATGGACTGCACCGAATACGCAGAAGCAAAGCGAAAAGCAGCTAAAAAAATTAGCGCCGATATTCGAGAACGCTGGAACAATCGCATTGTTCAGCGGGAATTGCACTTGATGGGTGAAGCGGGGGCGGTGCAGTATTTGGCTGATTACGGGCGCGGCATCGGTACGGCAAAAGTTATTGGTTTTGCACTGTGCGCGGAGTCGGAAGGATACCCGGAAATGGCGGTGGGGTTTTGGAAAAGAGCGTTTGAGTTGGAAACTGGAGAAAAGCCGACTGAAAACACTGCCAAAAATTCTAGTAGCAATGTGGCTGCTGCGGCAAAATCAAAGGCTGCTACCAAAATAGAAACACTCAACAATCCCGTGGTTTCTGAATTGCCGCCACATTTGCAGCCGGGAAGGATTGTGACGATGCAGCCTGTTGACGCGCCCAGCGATCGTTCTTATTATATTGAAAATCCCGATTATTGGGGACAGCCAAAACGGGACGGGAACCGAGTTGTGGTTGTGGCGACACCAGATAAAGTGTACTACCAATCGCGATCGACTAACCTGCGACAACAAGCATCAATTGCGATCGATCGCGCATTAACAGACACAGCCGCTCAAATTGGCACCTTTGTTTTAGACGGTGAACTGTATTACAAAAGCTGTACCGGCAGCGAACACCGCACGGGAGCGCAAGCTGCTTCAATTAATATTGAAATGGGTTTCCCGACAACCCAGCCAACCGCAGTTTATGCGATTTTTAAATGTTTGTTTTCCCACGGCAAAGACTTGACTGGGTTGGCGGAATCGGAACGAATTGCAGCCGGAGTTGCAGTTGGTGAATTGCTGGCAAGTTTATCTTCAGAATTTGAAATTGTACCGACATTTCGCACCGCCGCCGAAAAACTTTTATTAGCAAATCAGCAGGAATCTGAAAACAGAGAAGGCGAAGTTTGGATTTTGCACAACTGCTGTTATGTGGGCGGGAAAGATGTTAAAAGATTTGCGATAGTAAGAACTAAATACTGTCAGGAATACGATTTGTTGATTGTCGGGTTGACACCGACTAAAGTTGCGGGGCGGCCCTTTAGTGCGATCGAAGTCGCGCCAGAAATTGGGGGCGAATTACTGCCGATAGGAACAGTGGGAACGGGCTTTAGCAGCGAAGAAATGCAGGAAATTGCCCGACTCTATGAGGCTAACCCTCGGGGAGTTAAAATTAAAGTGCGATCGCAGGGATTGACGGAAAGCGGCAAACTGTGGCACGCGCGATTTCTAGAAATTTGTTAAATTTGTAGGGAAACCGCAGTGCGGTTTCCCACCCAGGTATGCGATTATTAACCAATAGTGTCAAATCAAAATATTGGAGGAAACATCAATGTTTGTTAGCAAAAATAATTTCTACATCTCCCCAGAAGAGTACCTAGAAGGCGAACGAGTAAGCCCCATCAAACACGAGTACAGACGCGGACACGTTTATGCAATGACAGGTGCAAAAAAGCCCCATATTATTATTTCTAGCAACTTAATCATGCTGCTAGGGACGCATCTTCGCAATTCGCCATGCTTAGTTCTCACATCAGATATAAAAGTCCGATTGGAAGAGGCAAATTGCTATTATTACCCCGATATAGCAGTTACTTGCGATGAAAGAGAGATAAATTCCACCGAGGATTTTATCCTGTATCCGTCTTTGATTGTGGAAGTCTTGTCGCCTTCAACCGCATCTTTTGACAGGGGCGATAAATTTGCCGATTACCAAACTGCATCGAGTTTGCAGGAATACGTGCTCATCAATCAATCTGAAATCAAAATTGAATGTTTTAGACTCAATGCTGAGGGAAATTGGGTTTCTCAAACTTACGGACAACGAGA
The DNA here is from genome assembly GCF_015207455.1 of Microcoleus sp. LEGE 07076. Lineage (GTDB taxonomy): Bacteria > Cyanobacteriota > Cyanobacteriia > Cyanobacteriales > Microcoleaceae > Microcoleus. Next base: position 49,348 of record NZ_JADEWV010000005.1, on the reverse strand, counting down.
TGAGTTAGAGTTGACAAGTATAGATTTTCGCTGCCCGATCGCCCAAAATTATCAAAAAGTCCCCGGCATGATATTATGATCTATGAAACAACTTTTTCAGCCACGCAATCCTCTGGTTCGTACCTTCGCCCAAAGCTTAAAACGCTACTGTCCCGACGCGCAAAATTTGCTCAATTCGGGTGCAATTGAAACGGAGATTGACTTATTTAAAAATCGTTACCAACAATCCCTTCCCGAAACTTTTTATGATTTTTATCGCTGGTATAATGGTTCGGCTTACGAGAGTTCAGAAAATAAGTGGCTGTTGCCTTTTGAACACGGCAGGAGTATTTTATCTTTGGCATCTATTGTGAAGGAGAAAAAATTTTGGGACACCCAGAGTCAAGTTTATTTTCAAGAATGGCAGCCCGGAGAATATTGGAACAAAGCATGGATTCCGTTTATGAAAGTAGATGATTTGTGGCTGCGGGTTGTGGATACCAAAGGCTGTTTTGACGGCACTCCCGGACAAATTATCAGTTTTGAATGCAAAAACGAACCTTTGAGAAGCATTGAATGCGATTCCTTTGATAAGTGGCTGGAAACTGTTATTGCAAAAATTGAGTTAGAATGTTTGTTTAAAGAGTTTCATGAAATCGGGTTGGAGGAAGAAAAGGCAATTTTTGCGATCGATAAACGCATCAATCCCAATCGACACAGCGTCGAATTAGAACCTAGAAATACATAAAATACTTGGTAAACAAGGACTGAAGTCCTCACTACAAACCTCAATTACAACTCACAAAGAAAAGAAACAAGGACTGAAGTCCTCACTACAAACCTCAATTACAACTCACAAAGAAAACAATGATTAAAATTCTTCACCTTTCAGACATTCACATGGGAAGCGGCTTTTCCCACGGGCGCGTCAACCCAGAAACAGGTTTAAACACGCGCTTGGAAGACTTCGCAAACACGCTGAGCAAATGTATGGACAGAGCGATTTCTGAACCCGTAGATTTAGTCATATTCGGGGGCGACGCTTTCCCCGATTCAACGCCACCACCGTTTGTAAAAGAGGCTTTTGCGCGTCAATTCAGCCGCTTGGTTGACGCGCAAATTCCGACGGTTTTGCTAGTAGGAAATCACGACCAACATTCCCAGGGACAGGGCGGCGCGAGTTTGGGGATTTACCGGACTTTGGGTATACCTAAGTTTATTGTGGGCGATCGCCTGGAAACTCACCTCATACACACCCGCAACGGCGCAGTACAGGTGGTTACACTGCCTTGGTTGACGCGATCGACCTTAATGACGCGATCGGAGACTGAAAGCCTTTCTATGGGCGATGTTAACCAATTATTAACCGAAAAATTGACGATCGCCCTAGAAGGAGAAATTCGCCGCCTCAACCCCGAAATCCCCACCGTACTTTTAGCACACTTAATGGCAGATAAAGCAAGTCTGGGCGCGGAACGTTTTTTAGCAGTTGGTAAAGGTTTTAACATACCCGTTTCCATGCTAACCCGCCCTTGTTTCGACTACGTAGCCCTCGGCCACGTTCACAAACACCAAAATCTGAATTTATCCAACAATCCGCCCGTAATTTATCCCGGAAGCATCGAACGAGTTGATTTTAGCGAAGAGAAAGAAGACAAAGGTTTTGTGTTAATTAATTTAGAACGAGGGAAAGCTGAGTGGGAATTTTGCGCGTTACCCGTGCGAGTGTTTCTGACGATTAAGGTAAAGGTGTCTGAATCCGAAAACCCGCAAGCTGAATTGGTTAAAGCCATTGGGAAGAAGCAAATCCAAGATGCTGTGGTGAGATTAGTTTACCAATTGCGATCGGAACAATTAGACTTAATTGATAACGCCGAATTACACGCACTTCTCGGCGCAGCCCACAGCTACACAATTCAGCCGGAATTAGTCAGTCAGCTAGCAAGGCCGAGGTTGCCCGAATTGAATGCTAATAATAGTATAGAACCCTTAGAAGCTTTGAAAACTTATTTAGCAAGTCGCGAAGATTTGAAAGATATTACTGACAGTATGCTAGAAGCCGCGCAAGATTTGTTGGGCGGGAAAGAGGAAGTTTTGGGGGAAGTTTTGGTCGAATTTTAGGTAATATCCAGTATGTAAATTCTCCTTACCACACAATCTCAAAAACCGGGTTTCTTCCTATATTTTTCCTACTCAACCCAAATAATTCGCAGAAACCCGGTTTTTCCCTACCACTCATTTATTTAACTTCAACCATCCCAAAAACCTCACCCGCCGCCAACCGAGTTCCATTCGCAAAATCCACTCCAGACTGCACCTTTTTCCCCGCCAACTGCACCTCCCGCAATAATAGCAAACCATCACCAGTTTGGACGATCGCCCCCAAGCCCTTCACAACCCTGACAACCTCCCCATTTGCGCCCGACAACTGATCCAAAACAGGCCAATCGCGTTCCAAAACCCTCAACTCCGGCGGTAATTGCAGCCAATATTCCGGCCCCACGGGTACAGTTGCGATCACTTTGAGGGAATTACCGCGAAAAGTCGTCACACAATCCGGGAAAAAGCCCCTAACTTGATTATGAAGGGCGATCGCACTTTGCGACCAATCCAGCACAAAATCCGCCGTTTTAATCATCGGCGCGTAACTCGCCTCAGCATCATCTTGAACAACAGCTTCAACCTTCCCATCCCTCAATTTTATCAAAGTTTCTACCAACAAATTCGCCCCAATTTCCGCCAGCCGATCGCCCAAAGAATCAGCATTATCCAACAGCGAAATACCAGCAAAACTCTTCAACAACATCGCCCCAGTATCCATCCCAGCATCCATCAGCATAGTAGTAATACCCGTTGTCTTTTCCCCATCAAAAAGACAGCGCTGAATCGGTGCCGCACCGCGATACTTCGGCAAAATTGAGCCGTGAACATTAACGCAAGCCAAACTAGGAATATCCAGAATTTCTTGAGAAAGAATCTGGCCGTAAGCCACCACAACAAAAACATCCGCCTCCGCTTCCCGCAGCTTAGCAATAGTTTCCGCATCCTTCTTAATGCGGCGCGGCCCGAAAACCGGGAGACTGTGATTTACCGCCACATCTTTTATAGGTGAAGGCATCAATTTATTGCCTCTTCCCCGGCGCTTGTCCGGCTGAGTCACCACACCCACCACCTCAAACTCTGGGTGACTCAGCAAACTGGACAAAGTAGGAACAGCAAAGTCAGGAGTGCCAAAAAAGACAATTTTCATATATTTTCAGTTAAGTACAACAGCCCCAAAAAACTATCATATCTTATAGAGGCAGCAGTTGTGCCAACGCAATCGTTATCTTTTTAACCATCTAAAATCTTACATTATGATGTTTATGGTATTTTTATATTCGACCCTATTGCTGTTAGCAACTCCTGCAACGATTGGTATAACCTGTTAAGTGCGAGATCCCTTTTGAGTCAACAATCAAAACAAAACGGGTTTCTGCTTCGAGATTGTTGTCTCCAACTAGATATTGATAGAAACCCGGTTTCTGTGACAAAGTACGAGATCCCTTTTGTGCGATCGACCCCTACTCAACCTAACTCCTTGCCACACTTATTGATGTTGACATCGCACCGATTTCGTGCATCCACGACAATTTGCTGTGTCCGGCGGGCGATCGACCAAATTAATGCCCACATTAAATTAATCTTTGTTACAATCCGTTACAATATCAAGGTAAAGAACTTTCAGGCGAGCTAAACAATCAATGCGCTTAATATTAATGACCGGAAAAGGCGGTGTCGGCAAAACCTCCGTAGCCGCCGCGACGGGGCTGCGATGTGCCGAATTGGGATACAAAACCCTAGTGCTGAGCACAGATCCCGCCCACTCCCTAGCCGACAGCTTCGACATGGAACTCGGGCACGATTCGCGACTGGTGAAACCCAATTTGTGGGGAGCAGAATTAGACGCTCTCAGGGAATTAGAAGGCAATTGGGGAGCAGTTAAGCGCTACATTAGTGAAGTTTTGAGAGCCCAGGGACTTGAGGGCGTACAAGCTGAAGAACTAGCCATTTTGCCAGGAATGGACGAAATATTCGGTTTGGTGCGGATGAAACGGCATTACGACGAGGGAATATATGATGTTTTAATTATCGATTCTGCTCCCACGGGTACAGCATTGCGGCTCTTGAGTTTGCCAGAAGTTGGCGGCTGGTACATGAGAAAATTTTACAAGCCATTGCAAGGCATATCAGCCGCCCTCAGACCTTTAGTTGAACCGATTTTTAGACCAATTGCCGGCTTTTCTTTGCCGAACAAAGAGGTGATGGATGCACCTTACGAATTTTACGAACAAATCGAAGCTTTGGAAAAGATTTTAACTGACAATACCGTAACTTCAGTAAGGTTAGTTACCAATCCCGAAAAAATGGTAATCAAAGAATCTCTGCGCGCTCACGCCTATTTGAGCTTGTACAATGTTGCCACAGATTTAATTGTCGCCAATCGAATTATTCCCGAAGAAGTAACCGATCCATTTTTCAAGCGCTGGAAAGAAAGCCAGCAGCAGTACAAGCAGGAAATTCACGATAATTTTAGACCGCTGCCCGTAAAAGAAATTCCGCTTTATTCTGAAGAAATGTGCGGCTTGCCAGCATTGGAACGCTTGAAAGAAACGCTTTACAAAGACGAAGACCCCAGTCAAATATATTACAAAGAAAATACAATTAGGATTGTTCAGGAAAACAATCAATATGTTCTAGAACTGTATTTGCCGGGAATTGCTAAGGATCAGATTCAGTTGAGCAAAACGGGAGATGAATTGAATGTTCGGATTGGGAATCACCGCCGCAATATGGTGTTGCCGCAAGCTTTAGCCGCGCTGCAACCTTCCGGGGCGAAGATGGAGGATGATTATTTGAAGATTAAGTTTGCTTAAGGAGACTTACCAAAAAAACCCGGTTTCTCCCTTGAGATGTTGAGGTATAAACCGGGTTTTTGACCCAACGTGCAGGTATCGCCTTGTTGTAGTGCTGGCCAGACAAAATTAACAGGACTCAGCATGAATGACTTCGTTTAATGCCTCATCAATCACTGCATCGCTGACACCTCGACGCTTCAAACTTGCTACCAAGGCTGTCACTGTATCGCTTTCAAATCGTTCTAAATCAACGCGCAAACCTTGACCAATATAAGCACGAATTAATGGCTGATAACCCGAAAAACCCAACAATGGTGCAACTTTTTTTAAATCTTCCACAACATCTTCGGGCATACGGATTGTTACGCTAGTCATTGGACGGTTGCGGTTTAATCGCTGCTTTAATGCTTCAACTTTCATACTGTGCCCTCTCCTGACGAGTTGCTTTACGTGCTGAAATAATCCGAATGACATTCTCTTCACCGCGAACAATTCAAAACGCGGCGCCTGCCAAAGCAGGATTCGATGTGTATCATAGCAGACCATAACTATTCGCGGACTCCAACGAAATGTCTGGGAGATTGCGAAGCATATCGTCCCATGTATTCTGTCCTTGCAATACTTCTATAACGACTGGAAGCGGCTCTGAGAATATGGCTGGAAAATCTGCCTCTTCAGGAAACTGAATCTTAAACGCTAACTGTTCTTGAGGTGGAGTGAATTGAGCGTTGACTCCTTCTTTGTTACCTCTGGCATCAACCCGATACCAACCAACTTCAGGTAAATGAATGGCATTGAAACCGTGCAATGAGTAAGGCGCACCTTTATCATCAATACTCAACCGCTGGTAACAAAGACCTGCCGGAATATCATTTGCTCTTAGTAACGCTGCTAACAAGTGACTTTTCGCATAGCAATAACCTGTTTTGTGCTGAAGAACATCTGAAGCTCGACAGGTAACAGGACTCATTTGATAGTCATAACTGTGACGAATTTCATCTCTAACCCACTCAAAACACGCTTTGGCGATCGCCCTTGGTGTCTGATGTCCCGATGCGATTTGTTTAGCACATCCCCTAATTTCGGGATGCTGGCAATCAATAACTTCACTCACTTTCAAGTATTCTTGCATATCAACCGCTAGGAATGCTACAGCCTGAATTGTAAACGCTTATCAACAAAGTTTTCGCAGGTAATTTTAGATCGATCGCCCTCGCTTACCCTGACTAAAATCATACTCTGTTTCCATAACTTTCCTCATCGTACTGCCGAGCGTTATGCTGGCTTTGCTACGAATGCAGGATAGGTTTTGTGTGCATCTGCATAAATCCTAAGTGCTACAGACATTTGCTGTTGTGCAGTTTCTCCTTGTGCCTGAAACCAAGCAAATGTTTCAGGATCTACTTGAACTGGCAGAGTAATAGCCGACTGAGGCATTCGTAATTGCGCTCTAGAAAAGAACTCCTCCGATAGTGGTGGAATATCGGAAGTATTGATGTCTTCATCGCTCATTGCGTCGATTCTAGCCCAGTCGGTTTTTGAGGTATTGTTCATAGCGTCTGCGTTCATAAGACAGTGACTTTCGCCCTGGAGATACCGTGTCGTATTAGCTATCTGTAAGCACTTCACTTTTCAATCCGCTGAAGTTCTTCTCGTACAACTCTTCGCAAAGTTTCTTCCAAAGGCTCAGAACTCTGCTGGATATGTTGACGCAGCGCTTCATTAATCAAGGTTTGGTAATTCCCTCCATCTGCTAAATGAACTTGCTCGCGAAACCACGCTAAAACCTCATCATCTAACCAGATTGCGATCCGAGTTTTATCAGGTAATGTTGGATCGATCGCCCCTCGCTTACCCTGACTAAAATCATACTCTGTTTCCATGACTATTCCTCCTCGTACTGCTGTCGCTCTTGCCTAGTCGCTTTGCGGGCCGAAATAAGTCGAATTTCATCACCCCGCAATGTGTAAACAACAACCAAAACTCTGGCAAAGCCATCCATGCCAATCGTAACGAATCGTTCTTCATCAAAACGCTCATCTTGAATTGTAATTGCCAGATCATCTGAGAAAACCGATACTGCATCAGCAAAGTCGATACCATGTTTGCGAAGATTGGCTGCTGCTTTCTCTGGATTCCATTGGTAAGCCATCTCAATTATAGTATGCACATCTGTACATACTACCAGGAAGAAAACACTTGTCACCTGTTCTCGTCCTACCAATGACCTTAGAACACCGTCCTATCTTAAAGATATAACTTCCCCTCCCTCTTCTTTCCCATCCTCTGTGTTCTCTGCGCCCTCTGCGGTTCCTTCACTCTTTCCCGCATTAACCTCAATTTTTTTATGCTGGCGTTCCGACGCATTTGTTTTCAACATTTTCAACTTTTCCGGGTCAGCATCCGATCGCCAAAACAAGCGATGGCCCTTAATTCTGACACAATTTTCCTCCAAACACTGCACCCATTCCCACTGCTTGAATCCACCCGACTTATCAAAAATCCCCAACTTTTCCTCTTGGCGACTGAGTTTGGCAAACTTTTCGTAATGGGGATAATTAGGACTAACAAAAGCTTCTTTTTTAACTAAAATTGGTGGATTGGACAAATCAGAATAGTCTTCATAGCTGACAGAAAGATCGCGCAAATGTATGTGCATAGCCGTGTGGAGGGCTGGATGCGGGTTAATGTCAAAATCGGGATAAAATAAATAGGAAATTTGAGGTTTGCGAGCGTAAAACTTGATAATTGTCGCGCCATCAAGCCGGCCAATTGTGCGGTTAGCGCAGCCTTCGTAGAGTCGCAGCAAAGGGTCAAGTTCTTCTAAAACCGAGAAGTGAACAGAAAGAGAACCGGGCTGTTTGTAGCCGATCGCGCTATCCTCGCAGCAATCCGCCACAAGATCAGCTTTGCCCAAACTGTACAGCATTAAATCTGCCAAAGTGCAAGCTTTTTGATAACTGTCAAACAAACCTTTGATGTCGTTGCGGATTTGAGCCGGAAGCCGTCGCATCGAAGGACGCACCGCGTCGCTATCCTGTAGGGAATCGCCCAAACGGTTGAGAGCGAGATATACTAGCAAATCCTGGCGGCGCTTGTCGGCGATTTTCTCCCAATCATCCGCATCCGTTGCTTGCAAAATCACCCTCCAAGCGCGGTTAAAACTGTGAAATTCCGCCTTGATTGGCGATTCTTCAGCTAATTCGCCTTTAACAGGAAGGCGGCCCCGATCGCTCACAAAAGCCATTAAAGGAGCCAGCATTTCCTCGTAATCCTCAAAACGCTTGACTTGCGATCGCACTCTGGGAGTCGCTAAGCGCGATCGAAACCGAGAAGCCCGAAAACCCTCACCCTCCGCCGCATCCCGAAACACAAAATAGATTCCCAAAGCCACAGGAATCGCATCAACATTCAAAACTTGATCGATATAAACCTTCAACTCTTCCTGTTCGTAATACTTCTGAAAAGTATTCCGAGAAGTAATCACCCCATCCCCATAAGCAATTTGACCTTTATCACCATCATCAATCAAAACCTGAGCCGCCACCACCAGTAAATTCTTAGTTAATTCCCAAGCATTCAGCAAAGCTTCTCGCCTTTCTCCCAAAGATTCAATCACATTAATTACATAACCAATATTCACAATATCTGCCTGAATTCGCGGAGTATCCGGCTGATAGTACGGGTCCCAACCCGCAGCAACATAACCCTCTAGGGAAATATGTTTAACATCCCCGCCATAGCCACAACCGTAATCAAAAAAAGTCATCCCATCCACAAACAAATCCGACTCCAAAACCAGACGCAAAGGTTTAGATAAAGAATTGCGTACCATTGCAGCTTTGTGCCGCTCAATCTTGGGAATTGATAACTCGCTATTCTCCTGTTTCAAACACTCGACAACAGCATGATCGTGGATTTCAACACCGCAATATCCCAAATATTTAAGCCAACCCTCGCGAGTCCCGATAACGCTAGTATTGTCAAGCAGTCCCCATCCTTCCTCGCAGCGAGTCAGTCGAGCAAACTTCTCGTAATTGGGATAATCCGGTGTCACAAAAGTTTCTTTGCGGTGTAAAACTGGTGGATTTTCGCTGTTGCTGTAATCGAAATATTTAACTTCGCCTGTTTCTAGATTAATTTGAATGCTAGTTTGTAAAGCAGGGTGAGCGTCTGTATCGAAATCGGGGTAAAAAAGATAAGATATTTTAGGTTGATTGAGGGAAAACTTAACTAAAGTTGCTTCATCAATGTTTTCGAGATTGTGTCTGGCACAGTTTTCGTAAATTGCGAGGACAGGGTTTAGCGCTGACAAGGCAGAAACGTGAATGTAAAAAGCTGTCGGTAATTTTTTCCCAATTTTGCTTTCCCGACAGCAGCGAGCCACTTTTTCCACAATACAATTTACCGCCACTCCCCCGTTCTCAGGCAGAGATTGGTAATACGCATCCAGAGGCTCGGTCTCTTGTTCGTGCAATAAAATTTGTTTACTAAAAGCCATCAAAGGTGTTAGCAGTTCTCCATCATTTTCTAATGGTTTGGTATCTAAAATATGGTTTTTACTGATATCGTAGGTCATAGCTAAATTATTTTATTTTTTTTTACCGCAGAGAACGCAGAGGACACAGAGTGAAGAAAGAAAGAATTTATTTGTTAGATCAATTCCGGTTGTACCGTCAGGTGATTGTTGACTGTTGACTGTTGACTCGATTTTATTATTCGGATGCAACCGGAAACTGTATTAGTCCACTAGGAGTGGACTTCGTTTTTGTAGGCGCGATTTTAATCGCCGACGAGCGACTAACATATTAACCAAACATTCGAGTTTCTACAAATTCTTGAACCCGGGCTAAATGACTGGACAAACTCACTAATATTTTTTGAACCACCTCAATAGTTGACAATTGGGCCGCTGGGGGTTGATATTGAAAGCTTCGCGCATGATTCTCTAATTGTGCTGCTAAATCCGACATCTGAGCAACTCCTACATTTGCAGCAGTTCCTTTGAGACGGTGTGCTTGATATTCCACAGTTGACCAATCTTTAGCTTCTACGGCTATTTTGGCTGCTGCCACATCGGCTTGCGCGTTTCCTACAAATGCTTGCAAAAGTCGATCGGGCAATTTAATATTAACCCGTCCGAGTTGCTCTAATCTGTTTTTGTCGAACAGTCCGTCACAGTCTCCGTGTTCCCAGGTTTGAAGCGCGATCGCCCTTGGTGCCGGCACAGCGGCCACCTCTACTTTTTGGGAGGTTTGTGTATAATATGTTATTGCTGTTTCCGGTTCTGCCAAATTAATACTTTGAACTCCATACTTATTTTTAAAATGAGCGTTTTGGGTTTCATACTTTTGCAGCGCCGCCGCCAAATCATCTAAATCTACAGGTTTGCTGAGATAATCGTCCATCCCCGCCGCCAGACACTTTTCTCGTTCTCCCGGCATCGCGTGAGCTGTTAAAGCAAGCACAAAAGTATGCCGATCGCCCGTTTCTTGTTCCCTCAACTTTCGCGCAGTTTCGTAACCGTCAAGTACAGGCATTTGACAGTCCATCAGCACTAAATCATAGCTGTTTTGGGCCAGCAAATTCAGCGCTTCTTGACCGTTGGCGGCGCAGTCAGCATGATAGCCTAAAGCTGCCAACTGTTCGACTATAACTTGTTGATTGATTGGGTGGTCTTCCGCCAGCAAAATTCTCAGCGGTGACGGCGAATTGGTAGTAACATATTTAGTATTAACTGCTGGGAAATTGCAAGTATTAGCAGCCTCCAAGCTGTCAAACTCTCCCCTTTCCTGAATCGGGTTAAGCAAAGCTTCAAGCAGGCGGTTCGGCAGCACCGGCTCGATCAAATAGCCGCTAAAACCCAAACTGCAAAGCGCTTCAGCTTTCGGCTGTTCCCGCAAAGCAGTCATGGCGATTAAGGAGCCAACTGTTGAGAGCGATCGCACTTTCAAACCAAATTCCTCGGCATCCAAATCCGGCATTTGCAAATCCACAAGCAGCGCATCGCAGGATTTTTGCCCCCAGGCCGAATCCTGAGAAATCCCGCCCCGAGCATTTTGCAACCAAGTCAAAGCAGCAGCAGCAGTTTCTGCCTCGTCGCAGCGAGCACCCCACCTTTGAGCGAGCGATCGCACCGCCGCCCTCCTCAAAGCGTTTGCAGAGCAGACTAACAGCTTCTTGCCCACAAGTTCGGGAAATTGAGGCTCAACTTGCAACTGTTTTTCCAAAGGTACAGCAAACCAAAAAGTCGAACCTTTGCCGAGAAAACTGCGAACCCCGATCGAGCCGCCCATCATCTCCACTAACTGCTTGCAAATCGCCAAACCCAAACCCGTGCCGCCGTAAGGTCTAGTAGGAGAAGCGTCTACCTGAGAAAAAGATTGAAATAGCTTTGTCTGCCCTTCTGGCGAAATTCCAATGCCTGTATCGCGCACCGAAAATAGCAAACTTGCCGCTTCTGTGCCGTCTGCAACTCGATCGCCCCGCTTCACACTCACGTGAACGAACACTTGACCGCGATCGGTAAATTTTATGGCATTTCCCGTCAAATTCAGCAAAATTTGCTTCAACCTGCCTGAGTCCCCTACCAACTTTATCGGCACGGCACTTTCAACTAAAATATTCAATTCAATATCTTTTTCCTCTGCCAAAGGCGCTACCATTTCTATTACGGATTCGAGGCAGCTATCTAAATCAAAATCAGCCTTTTCCAGTCGCATTTCTCCAGCTTCAATCTTAGAGGAATCGAGGATATCATTAATCACGCTCAGCAAGTGTTCGGCGCTGCGGTAAATAGTTTGAGCGCACTCCCGCGGTTTCGGTTCCAGAGGAGCGCGCAGCAGCAATTGAGCCATGCCCAAAACCCCGTTCATCGGAGTGCGAATTTCGTGACTCATGTTCGCCAAAAATTGCGACTTTTCCCGGCTCGCTTCTAGGGCAGTTTCTCGCGCTTCCACCAACTCATTAATCTTGTCCGCTACCATCACCATTCCCGCTACTTCCCCGTCGGGATTGTACCAAGGGTGAGCTGCCCAGCGCAAATACAACACCGATCCGTCTGCTCGTTCCCAAGCATCTTCGCTGATAGAAACTATGTCGCCTTTGAGCACTTCTTCATACATTACTTTCCAGCGATCCGGCGTATCTGGAAACACTTCGTAATGACTGATATTTGTCAGGGTTTGCCACTCCAAATTAAATTGAGTCAGCCATTTGTGAGAGTTAGCTAAATAGCGCATTTGGGTATCGAACATCGCCATTGCTACCGGCACGCGGGTAATAATTTGTTTGAGTTGCTGCATTTCTATTTCTAGAGCATCTTCCGCTTGTTTACGCTCGGTAATGTCGCTAATTATGCCGGCCATCCGCAGTGCTTTTCCTTGGGAATTTCGCTGAGCTTTTCCTTGAGAAGTGCAGTAGCGGTAAGCACCGGATGAGTGCAGCAGCCGGAATTCTACATTGTAGTCAATTTCTTGCTCTAAGTGAGCAGCGATCGCCCGAATGATGCCGTCCTTGTCCTCTGGGTGCAGGCGGCTGTAGAGAGCATCCATAGTGCTGCCAAATCGAGCTCGCGACAAACCGATAATTTCCAAAAGGCGATCGTTCCAATAAACCTCATTTTTACTTAAATCCCAATCCCAAATTCCGTCATTCACTCCCTCCAAAACTAACCTGTACCGTTCCTCGCTTTCCTTGAGTTTTTGACTCGTATGAAAGGCCTGAGATTCGGCGCGGTAAACGCGAAGGGCATTGAACAAACTGCGCGACAAACTTTCGGAAGACATCTTGCCTTTAGCGATATAATCAGAAGCTCCAGCCTTCATCAATTCCACCGCAATTTGTTCGTCCCCTTGACCTGTGAGTACAATTAAGGGGATTTTTAACCCTGTTTTTCGGATCTTTTTCACCAAACTCAGTCCGTCTCCGTCCGGCAAGCCGTAGTCGAGGAATACGCAGTCAAATTTGCAGTCAAATATCTGATTTGATACCAGCAAATTTTCTGTTTCCTCAACCTGGCTTAAAGGTTGAAAATTATCTTGTGTGGAGAGTTTCTCGGTCGCAGTGCTATAATTTTTGCCGATCGAGAGTTGGGCCAGGGCATCGGCGCAATCTTCTGCTTCGGTAACTTCTACCCAAACGCCAGCGGACTTGAGGGAGCGTTTTACCGTCATCCGATCGACTTCATCGTCATCGACTATCAAAATTTTAATAAGTTTGTCCATAATAACCGAATTGGGAATTAATCCGAAAAAGCGACCTACAAAAAGCGATCGGCATCATCTCTGTCGGAAAGCAGCCCTGCTCGAAATAGGAGACAGGAGACAGGAGACAGGAGGAAAGAGGAAGAAAGAAGCAGTCAAAAGAAGTGTTTTTACTCTGATGAGATTCTCACAACCGAGCGAACAAATACACCACTAAAAAAGATTTTTTCAAAGCTTTTTTATCAGCTTGTCAATTTTTTCATGACTTAGGGTATTTCGCTCAGCATCCAGTATTTGTTGAGGGTAGCCATAACTTCCACAAAATTAGAAAAAGTGACTGGTTTCAGAATATAGCCAGCTACATTCAAATTATAAGCTTCTACTTTATCTCTATCTTCATTAGAAGTTGTGAGAACAATCACCGGAATCGACCTCAATTTTTCATCCTGCCGCAATTCTCGTAAAAACTCAATGCCGTTCATTCTCGGCATATTCAAGTCCAGCAAAATCAAGCGGCGCGCTTGAGGCATTGCAGACTCTATTTTTTCTTGGCGCAATATTGCCAGAGCTTCTAATCCGTTTGCAGCGATGTATAGGGGATTGAGGATGTTACTTTTTTTGAAAGCTCGCCGGACGTTCATTACATCTACCTCGTCATCTTCTACCAAGAGAATATGAATTTTTTTGTCTTCCATAAATCAGCCTTTTTATAGATGTTTTTTGACTGCCACTGACCCCCTGGAGGTTTAGTCGATCGGGGCATTGAAGGTTTGGGATTTGAGATTTACTTGCAGCTTGAACTTTGTTCTAAAATTGGGAGAGTTCCGCGACAGCAGCAGGCGGGGCGTTACGGGTTTTTGGGCCCTGGGAATAGCGAACAAGTGGAGGTCTCATCTATATTGTGCTTTGTTAACAATCATTTATGGCAAGACCGATCGCACTATCTACCCGCAGGGGTACTCGCCTGTCAGGGGGGCGAGCGGGGCTGCCGAGAACGAAAAACTCGCCAATAATTGCCTCAGACAGCTACTGTAAAATGTGAAACTCATCTACATTATTAATCGCCATGTCATCCGGACGCAAACTCTACGAAGGCAAAGCCAAAATCCTCTATTCCACCGAAGACAGCGAAATTTTGCTGACCCACTTCAAAGACGACGCGACAGCCTTTAATGCTCAAAAACGCGGCAGCATTGCCGGCAAAGGCGAAATCAACAATGCGGTATCAGCCCACCTGTTTCGGATGCTAGAAGCTAAAGGCATAGCAACCCACTTTATAGACACGCCAGCGCCCAACGAAATGCGAGTCTGCCGCGTCCGAATCTTGCCATTAGAAGTTGTAGTCAGAAACATCGCCGCCGGCAGTTTGTGCAAACAAACCGGAATCGCGATCGGTACAATTGTCAATCCGGCTTTAGTTGAATTTTATTACAAAAACGATGATTTGGGAGACCCGCTGCTGACCCGCGACCGACTGCTGTTAATGCAGCTAGCCACCCCGGAACAAGTAGACCAACTAGAAATCGCCGCCCGCGAAATTAACGAAATACTTAAAGAATTCTTTACTCAGTGCGGCATCACCCTGGTAGACTTCAAATTAGAATTCGGCATCGACCAACATCAAAATCTGATTCTCGCCGACGAAATCAGTCCTGATACTTGCCGCCTGTGGGACAACACAGAAACCGACCCGGACGCGCGCGTTATGGACAAAGACCGATTCCGCCGCGACTTGGGATCGGTAGAAACTGCTTACCAGCAAGTTCTGCAGCGGGTTCTAGCTCAGAAGGTCTAGAGCACTTAACAATGCGCTACAATTGCACAGTTTGTCACGGACATTGAACATTCAGGAGTCAACAGTTAGCAGTAAGCGACAAATTCAACCGACTCAATAACTGATGACTGATGACTAATGACTGATGACTAATGTGGTGTGTGGATTCCAAAAAAGTGAACAAAAATGCGCTTATCTGCTGTATTGGTGGCAGTTTTTACTGTCTCAGCAACATTCGGATTATCAAATTCGGCCAGCGGTCAAACATCCTACTCTGAATCAGCAGAGGATACTTTGGCCAAGGGAACCGCGGCCGGGTCGATCGAATTACCCGATCGCCCCGTTCCAGAATTAACCCAAAATCCTCCTCAAAACCGCTTTCGAGCTAAAAGCAGCAAAGCGGAAGCCCTAAAAATAGTGGCGGCCCCTGCCAGAGGAGAAGACGACCGCGAACCGCCAAACCGAGTCACAGACTCGCCCTCTCCGGTTTCGCCCCAGCTTCAACTCAAACCCGAGCTAGCATCCAACCCATCCCCCGCATCTAGCAGTCAAAACGCCCTGCAAGAGGTACAACCAGACAGCCAGCTCCCCCCTTCGGAAGTGGCAACAACGCCCGCCCCGATCGCAGCAGAGCTGGGGAAACCACAGGAATCAGGGGCGATCGACCAAAACCTGCAAGTTTCTCCGAGACCGACCTCAGACGCATCCGGGGCGATCGGGCAAAACGCCCAAATTCCCAGACCGGCCCCCACCAGAGCGCCGGCAAACACAGTTCCCACATTGCCCCCCGGCCCGGCAGCACCGCAGCCCAGACAAACCCCAGCACCCGCCGGGGCGGCCGAACCGCAAGTGCTAGTTGCCGAAGTTACCGTCAGCGGGGCGACAGGAGACCTAGAAAGCGAGATTTACCGAGTCATCAGCACCCAACCGGGACGCACCACCAACCGCAGCCAACTGCAACAAGACATCAACGCCATTTTTGCCACGGGCTTTTTCAGAAACGTGCGGGCAGTACCGGAAGACACCCCGTTAGGCGTGCGAGTGACTTTTATCGTGCAGCCCAATCCAGTGCTGCAGAAAGTGACAATCACCGGCCAGCAAGTGCTGCCCCAAACCGTAGTTGACCAAAGCTTCGGCGACCAGTACGGCAAAATTCTCAACCTCCGCCGCTTTGAGGAGGGAGTCAAAAAAATTAATGCGTGGTATCAGGAAAACGGCTACGTTTTGGGCCAAATCACTGATGCGCCGCAAGTAGCAGAGGACGGCACTGTCACCTTGCAAGTGGCAGAAGGTCAGATCGAATCCGTTGATGTCCGCTTTCTGAACAAGGAGGGAGAGTCAACAGACCCCACGGGTCAGCCGATTCGAGGCAACACCCGCCGCTTTGTCGTCACTCGCGAAGTAGAACTCAAGCCCGGAGATATCTTTAACCGCACTAAGGCGGAAAGGGATTTGAGGCGGGTGTTTGGTTTGGGGATTTTTGAAGACGTGCGGCTTGCTTTGGAACCGGGAACGACTGACCCCCGCAAGGCAAGGGTAATTGTCAACGTCATTGAGAAAAATACTGGTTCTCTGGCGGCTGGTGCGGGTTTGAGTTCCGCTACGGGTTTGTTCGGTACGGTGAGTTACCAGCAGCAAAACTTGTTCGGTAGGAACCAAAAATTGGGGGCTGAAATACAAATCGGGGAACGCCAAACGCTGTTTGATCTGAGTTTTACCGATCCTTGGATTGCTGGCGATCCTTACCGGACTTCTTATACGATTAATGCTTTTAGAAGACGATCGATCAGCGTGATTTTTGACGGGGGAGAACGGGAAGTCAGATTGCCCAACAACGATCGACCCCGCATCGTCCGCACCGGTGCCGGGATCAATTTCACCCGTCCCCTGTCGCGCAATCCTTTTGCCGATTCTGAATGGATTGCTTCCCTAGGCTTGCAGTACCAGCGAGTGTCAATTACCGATCGCAAAGGCAGGCGCGAATCCGAGGACGAACTCGGCAATCAGCTAAGTTTTAGCAATTCCGGCACCGACGACTTGACAACGATCCAAGCAGGTGCTGTGCGCGATCGGCGCAACGATCCCCTGCGACCAACTAGCGGTTCCCTGCTCAGATTTGGCATGGAACAATCGATTCCTGTAGGTTCTGGCAGCATCCTGTTCAACCGCCTGCGCGCCAGCTACAACTTTTACCTGCCAGTCAAGTACACCAACTTTTCCCCCGGCCCTCAAACCCTGGCATTTAGTTTTAAAGGCGGCACCGTATTCGGAGATTTGCCTCCCTACGAAGCTTTTGCCTTGGGCGGCGCAAACTCTGTCCGGGGATACGACGAAGGCGACATGGGGGCCGGCCGCAGTTTCCTAGAAGCCAGCGTTGAGTACCGTTTCCCAATTATTTCGTTTATCGGCGGAGCGCTATTTTTGGATGCCGGCACCGACTTGGGTACGGGCAAAGATGTCCCCGGCGATCCGGCCGGTGTACGCAGAAAGCCCGGTAGCGGTTACGGTTACGGCCTCGGCGTGCGGATTCAATCTCCCCTCGGGCCGATCCGGATCGATTACGGTATCAACGACAGCGGCGACAATCAAATTCACTTTGGGATTGGCGAGCGATTTTAATTGGGAATTGGGAATTGGGAATTGGGAATTGGGAATTGGGAATTGGGAATTGGGAATTGGGAATTGGGAATTGGGAATTGGGAATTGGGAATTGGGAATTAGTCCTCGTGCGAGAATTCAGAAACCGGTTTTTTTTCCAAATATTTGCTTCAAACCTTTGATATCGAGGAAAAACCCGGTTTCTTTAGTCATTATCCTATACCCTCACCCAACCTAGAAAAGCTATAATTTTTCAACCCACAAATCGACATTGTTTGTCTTAAATTCCAAGTGTCCCCATGTTCCAAATGCGCCACCCAACTTTGAAGCGATCGAGACAATTGTACTAACTCTATTTCACCATTCGCGTACTCTCTTTGCAAGCGCCTCAACCGACGACGGCCCCTACGCAAACTTTCTTGTCTCACACGGATATTTTCGGGAAACACCCGAAACCCCACAAAAGTTGCTCCCTGTTTTGTCTCGAATAACTGACTTTTAATCGGATAAATTTTCACCCGTAACTTAACCAAAGATTCCTCTACTGCCAATCTAGCATCTTGCAATAGCAAACCGTCATCGCTAAACAAGGCAAAATCATCCACATAACGGACATATTTAGAAATTTTTAGCTGTTCGAGAACAAAATGGTCAAAACCATTGAGATAAACACTCGCAAAAAACTGACTCGACCAATTGCCGATTGGTAAACCCCTACGTCTCGACAGTGGCGATAGTAAATCATCTCCTGGGAAATATTCTACCACAGATTGCTGCGGGTTGCTATTGTCAATAATTGTATCAATCAACCACAATGTATCGGCACATTTAATTTTACGCCGCACCAGCAGCTTTAAAATTTGATGGTCAATGCTGGGGAAATATTTTTTGATATCGCACTGGAGAATGTAGCGACTAGAACGGGCAAAATCCGTGAATTTCCTTAAAGCGCGGTGAGTTCCAAAACCAATGCGATTTGCATAGGAATTGTGAATGAAAGTGCGATCGAAAATGGGAACTACGATATTGCACAAAGCATGGTGAACCACTCTATCTCGATAAGGTGCGGCCGATATCATCCGCCGTTTCGGTTCGACAATTTCAAAAGTTTTATAAGGGCCTGGTCGATAAGTTTTTGATTCTAGTTCTTCTTTCAGTTTAAACAGTTCTCGTTCTAGATTATAATTGAAAGCAAGGACATTGGGGCGAAATCTTTTGCCTTGTTGTGCTAGCTTGGCGGCTGACAGCAAGTTGCCAAAATATACAATTTTTTGCCAAAGATTACCATGACATTTCATGGCTTTATATCAATTGCTTTAATGTTTGCTGCAAATGCTAGATCCCCCCTAGCCCCCCTTAATAAGGGGGGGACAAGAATCTTCTCAAAGTCCCCCTTAAAAACGAGATTTAGGGACTCTTCTCAAAGTCCCCCTTTTTAAGGGGGATTTAGGGGGATCTAAGATTTGTGGCATTTTTTTAAGAGGGATTTAGGGGTTCTTCTCAAAGTCCCCCTTTTTAAGGGGGATTTAGGGGGATCTAAGATTTATGCCATTATTTTTCATATTATTTCTTTGGTCGCTGCTGTTTAATCCAGCCACCAAGTTCCGCGCCGATTTCATTGAATAATTTTCCTACATATTCGTAACGTTCTGTTGACATGAAATTAAAATCTACTAGCAATCTGGTTTGATGGCGCAAGATATCTAGTTTAGCATTTAAAGTTGTCAGCAGGGATAGTTTCTCCGAGGCATAACGGGCGATAATTAAACCTTCAATAAAATCGTACATTCCCTCAATTATTCTATTGCCTAGCGTAAAATTGTAATCTCTTGGCAGTCTGTTTAAAATGGGAACATACCATTTAATCACGTCATATGTTTTTTGAATAATCGGCAATTCATTCATTAAAATCTCAACCCGCGCAGGCGGGTTTTGTTCGTGTAGACGCGGTTTCAACCGCCGAGTATTTTAATAATTGTAAATCAAAAAACTTGTAAATCGGGAAACTGTTCGGAATTCCTACCAAGCTCCCCGATTCGGTTTTATATTCGGATAAAATTGCTTTCATCACGGGAACAGGTCTGGACTCTTCTTACACGCCTAACAAATTCCCATCTGCTAGTTCTGATAGCGAAGAGTCCTTGCGGGAGACTACAGCACAGAACCAAAAACCGGAGACTACGCGGCAACCAGAGCAACGCGAAAACTGATGTTCCTGTTACGATTGCCCGCCGAAAGCCTGCTACGATAGGCACTGCGGCAATCGACCGCATCGCCGCGACCGGAACCGCCACGCTGCACCCGGTTATTATCTCCGCCAGTTTCCCAAGAACTTCCGTCAGTCGGCGCGTCACTATAATTACCATGCCATTTATCGCTGCACCATTCCCAAACATTCCCGTGCATATCGTATAAACCAAACGCATTCTGCGGAAAACTCCCGACATCCGTTGTTTGTCCGCGATAAAGTCCGTTCGGCGCAGAACCGTAGGGATTATTGCCGTCATAATTAACTAAATCTGGCGTAATCGTGTCACCAAAATAGAAAGGTGTTGTCGTTCCCGCGCGACAAGCATATTCCCATTCGGCTTCCGCAGGTAAACGATAAATTTTGCCTGTTTTTTCAGAAAGTTTCTGGCAGAATTCCACAGCCTCATCCCAACTTACTTGTTCTACAGGACGTTTCGCACCTTTGAGATTAGATGGGTTATTTCCCATCACCGCTTGGTACTGTTCTTGGGTAATCGGATATTTTCCCAGATAAAAAGGTTGAACAGTCACTTGATGCACTGGTTGTTCCGAACTATTTTCCGATGAACCCATCTGGAAGCTACCACCAGGGATATAAACCATTTCCAAATTTACCCCATTGCCCAAATCAGCAACTTTCTGATAAGATTTGCCCGGTTGGCGGCTAACTTCTTGGCCTCGATTGTTAACAGTAACAATCTCGAACTGAAATTCTTTCCCCTTAGCTTCTTCCTCGGCGCGACGTTTTTGTTCTTCTACTAATTTCCACTGACGTTCTGCTTCCGCCCGACGCTGCTGTTTTTCTTCTTCTTCTCGCCGCAGCCGTTTTTTCTCATCCCAAACACCTTGAGCCACATCGCGGTTGTGTGCGACACCCTGCAAATTCGGATTGAGATTTAAGGCTTGATTGTAATCAGCAATTGCCGACTCGTATTCTCCCAACTTATAATAAGCATTGCCTCGATTGTTCCAACCATCAGGATTGTTGGGGTCGAGCCGCAAATATTGAGTGTAATCTTCAATTGCAGCTCGATACTGCTCCAATTTAGCCTAAGCTAATCCCCGATTGAAATTAGCCTTAGCAAAATTAGCGTTAAGTTGGAGGACTTGATTAAAATCCACAATTGCCGCTGCAGAGTTTTCCTGTTTGCAGCGCCCAATCGCTCGTTTGTAACAAGATTTAATGACGCTAAATTGGCGAGTTTTGCCAACAGCCACCAAACATTCATTGAGTTTTTTCACATATTCCAAATCATCGATGGTCAAAGCCGCATCGAGGGCATCCAAAATTTCCTTGTTTCCTTCTGGTACCAATAAACCGCGCAATTTCAGCCAAGCTTTCACCGACTCAAAAATTTGTGTCGCCGCCCAACGCTTATCCGGCAAATACAGCAAACCTTCAGCTAAATCTAACTTCAGTTCAGGAATCCATGCCGATTCTGATTCGCCAATAATATCGTACAACATGGCGTAGAAATTAATCGCTATTTCTACTAATTGTGCCTGTTACTCCGAGGGCATATCTTGCAACAAATCAGGTAGTAACTGAGGCAATGGAGGCCGCTGCCGCACGTCTGAGGAGACGTGCAGAAAAAAGTATTCATCCGCCAGCAATCCGGCAATTAAACAGTGACAAATACCAATAAATTGCTGAAATTTTTCATGATCTTTTTTGTGGATGCTGTAGGGACGCGGGCTGTCGGTGGGGTCAATTCCCATTGCTTCGCACATCCGTTCATTGTCAATAATTTCGAGGTTGTGCAAGAAACTATTAACAGCCTCATTACCTAAAACTTTATCAAATTTTTCAGCGCTATTACCCTGAGAATTGTCGGATTGTCGCTGAGCTTGCCACTGCCATGCCCGCTCTTTAGCAAAATCAAAAAGTACCTCGCGCCAAGGTAGCATGGGAATGGGGGATTTGTAGCGATAAGTTGCCCAATTCAAACCCCAATAACCAAAGTTGAGGTTGAAAATATCGCCTTCAGCAACGGATTCTAAAATTAATGTTGGCTCGGTTTTCAAGCCGTTAAACATGGTTTTTGTGGCTGCTTGGCTGTGAAAGAATTTGCTCGTCCAAGCACCAGATAAAAATTCGATTGGTCTTCCTTGAGTTGAATATTTTTCAAAGAATTGTTGCAGGTAAATTCCCAGAATTTTTTTCCATATCTGGAAAGCCTTTGGCGCTATCATTACTATCGCCGGAACGGTCGAATTGCAGGCTGGGAGGTGAGAGAAAAACTCGCAGGGGTATGGGATTTTGAGCGGGATTGGAGTTGACAATATCTTGGGCAATTAACCAGATGGGAGAGTTGTTTTGTCTTTTCTGTTCTTGAATAGCTTCGATGCTACTTTGTCGGTCATAAATTCGGAGTTCGCGGGCTAGTTGAGCAGCGAACATTTTTAGTTGCAATTGCAGTTCTTTTTGCTGTTCGATGCACCATTTTTGGAGTTCGGATCTAAATATTTATAGTTGGATTTGGTGTGCGCGATTTAGTTTGCCTTCGTTGGCTTGAAAGTCGCGGTTGAGTTTGGCAAGTTGTTCTTGTATTTGACGGTTGAGGAGTCCTTCTTGGGTTTGGGATTCGCGGTTGAGTCTTGCTATTTCTGATTGTAAGGAGCGGTTTAAGTTGCCTTCTTCGGGTTGAAAAGTGAGGTTGGCTTGTCTTTGAAATTCTTGTAATTTAAGTTCTTGTATGCGGAGTTTTTGTCGGCTTGCTTCGATTTCTTTGTTGGTTTGTATCGTTATGTCTGTGTTTCTGGCTTGGGTTTCGGAAATACGGTCTGCGTTATAAATTGTGGGCATGAATACAGCTTTAGCGAAATCGCCAATTTGGGCTAGCAATCCTTTTTTTTCTGGTAGTGCTTTGGTCATTTTTGTGTTCCTTTGGGTAGGTGAATTGGGAGTTATTTGCGTGGTGAAAGAAACCGGGTTTTTTTGAGATTTATGGTTTTCTCCATAGATTTTGCGAAAAACCCGGTTTCTGGAGATTCGGGTGGGGTTGAAGAAACCGGGTTTTTTTGAGATTTATGGTTTTCTCCATAGATTTTGCGAAAAACCCGGTTTCTGGAGATTCGGGAGGCAGAGCCTCTAGATATGAGTTCCCAGGCAGAGCCTGGGAACCAGTTAACCAGTTACCAGTTAGCTAGTTAGAAGGGAGTTAAGTTTTTTCTATAAAAGATATTGTTCCGATTCCAATTGTTGAAATATTTTGTAACTACCGCAAACTACTTGAAGACAAAGATTAGTAAGTGCCGCCGCGAACGGCAAATAACATATGGGCTGCACCTTCTAAATCGGTATCGGCTCTACCGACTTCTTTGCCATTTTCTCGATAAATGTGTCCTGATTCTACTCGTCCTACGGAAGTGTCATCAGCCCAACGATAAATGTGTCCGTCTTTACCGAGATATCCAATATGGTCATAGGCTGAGTTGTAAAAGTCTCGCCCGTTGACATGACCTACTATTTGTGTGGTTCCGTCGAGTTTGTGCAGGTGTACGCCGCCGGTGCGGTCTATGTGAATAAATGGGCAGTCTCCAGAACTAGAATGGGATGAGTTAAGGACGTGCGGTGCTGCATTTATGTGGTTGTCGTGATGATTTGTGGCTGATGTAAATCCGGTTTCGGAATTTGGCTGGTGAGTATTTTGGTGGTAAGTGTCGTCGCTGTGAGTCCAGTTTGTTTGGTGATGTTGCTGGTTGATATTGTGGGAATTATTAGTCCAATCGCTGTGAGTTGCTGAAGTTTCTGTTACAAATCCGTTTTCGGGATTTTGCCACTGATTATCCACGTTGTGAATATCGTGGCTGTGAGTCCAGTCGCTTTGGGGATGTTGCTGGCTGAAATTGTGGGAATTATCAGTCCAATCGCTGTGGGAGATGTCTGATGTTGCTGGGTGGTTGAGGTTGTGGTCGTTGAGGTGTAAGTTGTTGTGAGAATGTTCGATGTTGTTTGGTTGATGGGGGTCGATGCCCAAGGATTGCATGAAATTGTCTAACGGGGAGTTGCTGTCAGAGGTGTGATTCATGGGTTTGAGGAAGGCTGGGGAATTTTCTCTGTTTTGACAAATTATTTTGTACTTTTCCGGAGAGGGCGATCGTACTTTTTTGTAGTGATAAGCTGCTACGCATCTTGCATTGTATTTTGGGGCGGGCACGACACCCCACAGGAAACTTGATGTGATGTGGTCAAATTTAGATGCGCCTGAGCTTAGCACCCTAGATTTAGCTACTTTGTGTAACATTAGGTAGACAAAAACTAAGGATATCGGTGATGACAACGACTGTGAATCGAGGTAACTGCGGGGAAGGTATGGAAATAGTGGCGGGTGTAATATTGCGGTGGCGGCAGTTGAAAGAAAATCAGCTAATCGCTACTTTCAGCGGGGTCACTGTTGCGGGGTTTCTGAGTTTTGCCCTGCCAGTGCAAGCTTTGCAGGTAGTTGTCACCCCCCAAAATCCGCAACTTGGAGATACGCTGTCAGTAATGATTCAGGTTGACGGTAACAGGGGGGAAACTCCAACGGTTTCTGTACAGCAGAAAAATTACCCTGCTTTTCCGATCGGCAATAGTCGCTTTCGGGCCCTGCTACCGACGACACCAGTGGAGAAACCCGGTGCCCGCGTTGTTCAAGTCTCGGGTGACGGACAAGTGCAGAAGTTGAACGTGGAAGTGCGCGATCGCAATTTTCCGACTCAATCTATCTGGCTACCTCCGGGTAAAGACTCCGAAGGTACTGATGCTGAATTCGATCGCGTAGACGCCTTTAAAGCACTGGTGACAACCCAAAAATTTTGGAACGGCAAATTGTTGCGCCCCAACTCGGGCGAAATTACTACTATTTACGGGGTGCGCCGGTATTATAATGGGGTATTTGCTAAAGACTACTACCACCGTGGCGTCGATTACGCCGGTGCTTACGGTTCGCCTGTAGTTGCACCTGCTGCTGGTCGGGTATCTCTGGTGGGACGCGAATCTCAAGGGTTTAAAATCCACGGAAATGTGGTTGGGATCGACCACGGTCAAGGGGTAGCAAGTATTTTGATGCACTTGAGCCGGATTGATGTCAAGGAAGGCGATTTGGTGCAAGCAGGTCAAGTAATTGGTGCTTTGGGGTCAACTGGGGCTTCGACGGGCCCTCACCTGCACTGGGGGCTTTACGTGCACGGGCAGGCGATCGATCCGGTACCTTGGAGGCTTCAGGGTGTTGAATAAGAATTTTTACTGGTTTTGACGAATTTAACAGTCAATTATGGGGTAAGTTTGTGGCTGGGGTACACAAATAACTGTTCTGGGTTATCAGTATTGAGTTAGGATTTATATCAAAATTCTCAACTCAATCCTCAAAACTCGAATCTCTAGACGCCAGCAATCGCGTCTTTAAAAAACAAAACTGTATTGATGATGCCGTTGAGCGGGAAGCATATATGAGTATTGAAAAAATTGTTGAGCAGGCTTTGCAAGACGGCTATTTAACGCCGTCTATGGAGGCTGAGGTTGGACGGATCTGCAATACGGCTTCGGAATTGTCGATCGAAGAGTACATGGCTCTCGATCGTCTCATGGGGTCGTTGTTGACCGGAGAAGTTGTGGTTCTGCCGCGCAAACAGTTCATCAACGTGATGGAAGAGTTGGTGCTGAGCGATGCGATCGCTAGGGTGGCCGATATTGAGGCGACGAGCGACTTGAGTCTGGATGTGGGAGATATTGCTGCTTATGCTTTAAATAGGCTGCCGCCCCTGTACGCTACGACGGAAGAGGGAGCTCATTTTCAAAGGGCTAGGGCTAAAGAGCAACTTCACGATTTGATTTCCAAAGAAGTCAACGCAGCCATCGCCCGTAACTTGGACAGGCCAGACACCCCAAACCCCACAGCTTTGGGCAAGTCTTCTGGAAACGAAGTTCTTTCGCAGCTAAGCACTTGGCTGCAAGCTAACGCCACTAATTTTGAGCCGCAGCCGTAGTACCGCCCCAACGGCTTTCTTAGGTGGTTAAGTCGATCCCGCTCTCTCGATCGGAAAGCGGGATTTCTAGTTGTTGAGCCACCAAGATTCAACTTTGATATTATGTCCGGTCAATTACCTGTAAAAACGGTTCGATCGTGGTTAACCGAGGGGACAGGAGGTCGCAAGGCAGAAGGCATCTGTCAGAATTCAAGAACAAAAAACTTATATTTAAGAGTTTTATTTGTTATTAAAAACTAAAAAATCTTTTTTCTGGTTTTTTAACCCTGAACAAAGCCTTATAGCCTTCGTCCTTCAAGCGATTAATTGTTACTCTCAGAAGCGTCTGCCGAGGGGCTGGCGGTAACTTTTATCTCTCGCTTCGACCGTTTTTTGCGTTCCGCTTCGATCACATCTTGAAGCACTATTCGCGCTTGGACCATTTTTTCCAAATTGCTGCGGTACAAATCTAAATCTTTGCTAACTTTTTCTTCAGGCAGGTGCAATGCCACACAGATTTTGGCGATCGCGTCGTTTCGCGTTTCTTGGTCTTTTACCATGTCGGGGTCAGATTTTTCTAACAGCGAGAACAAGCCGATCGCGAACAAGCGGCTGTACTTAAATTGAGCGTTGCTGGCGATCGCCCCTAGGGACGCTTGCAAATCTCCTGTATCTTCAAAGCTGGTGGAGCGATCGATCCACGAGAGCAACTCTGTCGGGGAAAGTCGAGCAGCCAAGCTTTCCAAGCGGTGAGCGTCTTGTTTGTAGCGCTCAGGGTCTTCTTCTAGGGACTTGCACAAAGCGTTAAAAATCGAAAGTCTGTCTGCTTCAGGGGCGTACCCGAGCATGAATCGATCGAAAGCTGTCACCACGCCCAAAGCATAAATCGGGTCGTATTGAAAATCGGCATTCGCCGAAAGCAAGTGCATTTCTACCATCAACTCTTCCACCACTCGACGGTAAATTGAGTTGATCGGTCGAGTGTGAATCGTATAGAAACTTCGCTTAGTATCTGAAACAGTACGGTTATTGTTCACCTGAGTCTTATAGATAAATAATTTTGCCGCAGCCCGCGCGCGGCGTGAGTAAAGTCGGGGGAGTCGATTGGCGATCGGGCTGACAAATATTGCCAGTTTTTTAGTTGTGCCGCCCATACAGCGAGGCAAAATTTTATTGAGAAGATTTTACGCGCGATCGGCAGCAACAAATAATCTGTCGCACTACCAGGGCAAAACCCAAGTATCTTTACAATCATAGCTCTTGTGGGATCGCTGACTAATCTAATCTTCTGAGTTTCCCAGCCCAATCTCGCAACTCTTACCACAATAAGTTTTTAGTGTCAAGCCAAAATCCACTAAATTTCAGTTAAAACTGTTTATTCTGGGGAAATTCCCTCGCATCCGGCTTAAAAAAGGGGACGAGAGAGCAAATTCTTGTTCCCTCTTTTTTTAAGGGGGCGCCCGGGGAGCGGTCTGGTGTGAACCCTAGGAAGCTAAAACCATCAACAATCAAACGAACATGACAATTTCTTCTGAATTAATAGCTTTAGCCCATTACATGGCGGGCGACTTTGACAACCGGGAACAAGCGCTCTTCAACCCGGCTTGGTACGTCCACCTTCGTTTGTGGCAAAGACCCCTGCCGTCGGCTCTATTTTCCGAGCCCAGCATTGCCCTGTTTGCCGAACAAGCCAACATTCTGGAGTTAGACAAGCCCTACCGCCCTCGCATCGTGCAACTGAGGCACGTAAAGACAGCGCCGGGACTTATAGAAGCTCAGTATTATATGTTCAAGGATATTGCAGCCGTCAAAGGAGCAGGTAGCAACCGGGACTTGCTGGCAAAAGTAACCAGGGAGCAAATCGAACTCCTCCCGGGCTGCACCCTCTCCGTTGCGGTGCAAAATTTCGGCTCAAACCGCTATCGTTTTCGGGCATCTCTGCCCCAGGGCACTCGCTGCAGCTTTGCCTACGGCGGGCAAAATTACCAAGTAGACTTGGGATTTGAAGCTGCTGACGAGGAATTTCTCAGCTACGACAAAGGAATAAGCCCCACGACAGGCAAGGCTATCTGGGGAGCTTTAATGGGCCCTTTTAGATTTGTCAAGCGTCAGGATTTTGCTGCTGAGGTATTGGCCAATACGCGGTCGAGCGGATAAGACGGCGGTATCAACCGCCCTGCAATTCAAACTTTCGTCCGAACGAGGGAGGAACCCAAGAAGAACGGGTAATTTTTACCGCCCGCTCTTCAACCCGCTCCGGCACGTGAATGTTTGTTTAAACCGAAACCGATGCCAGCAGGAACGCTCAACTGGCGCGCGGCACCCCCTCTAGAGCTTCTTCTTCCGTTTCAAAGATTTCAAACACAGAATCCATCATGGTGACTTCAAACACCAGTTTGGCTTCTGGATGAACATTGCAAATGCGGAAGCTTCCCTTGACTTTATCCGCATCGCGCATACCTGCTACCAACGAGGTCAGGCCAGAGCTATCGATAAAGTTTACCTGACCAAGATTCACTACGACATGGCGACTGAGTTTGGAAATACATTCTTGCAACTTGAGGCGGAATTGCCAAGCTGTCGTGATGTCCAAGCGTCCTGTCGGTGCTAAGACGATAACTGTTGTACCGTCAGATAGCGTGTGGGTTTTTTGATCAATATGAATCACTGACCCTTCCCTCAAATTTATTACTATTTATCGCGGTGGTTACTTTCTCAGTAGTTTAACTCAGGTCGGTGACTGCTGAGGCATCCAATTCGCCCAATCTTGCGGTTTTAAGAACTTCGAGTAGAGTTCGGCTTCTGGAGAGTTGGGTTCTGGCTCGTAGCAGTATTCCCAGCGTACCAGAGGTGGCAGGGACATGAGAATCGATTCGGTGCGTCCGTTGGTTTGTAAACCAAAGGTTGTGCCTCGATCGTACACTAAGTTAAATTCAACGTAACGGCCGCGGCGGTAAAGTTGGAAATCGCGCTGGCGATCGCCGTATTCTTTCGATCGGTGCTTTTCAACAATTGGGGTGTAAGCCGGCAAAAATGCCCGCCCGCAGTCCTGTACGAAGGCGAACAGCGACTCCCAGCTTCGGCGATCGGGGTTTCCGGCATTCTTGCTGTATTCAGCAGCTTTTCCTTTGACATTTTGGTCGCGGTAAAGCGGGCCTTGACCGTTTTGGTAATCAAAAAACAGGCCGCCGACGCCCCGAGTTTCTTGGCGGTGAGGCAGGTAAAAATATTCATCGCACCAGAGTTTAAATGTCTGGTAATAGTCCGAGTGGTGTTTGTCGCAAGCTGCTTTCAGAGTTTTGTGAAAATGAGCTGCATCCTCAGCCAACGGGTAATAAGGAGTCAAATCGACACCGCCGCCAAACCACCAAATCGGCCCTGCCTCGAAATAGCGGTAATTCAGGTGAACCGTAGGCAAGTAGGGATTGCGGGGGTGCAGCACCATCGAAGTTCCGGTGGCGTAAAAATCGTGACCGGCTGCTTCTGGGTGCTTGGCAAGAATCAAAGCTGGCAAACTTTCGCCCCAAACTTGGGAAAAATTCACTCCGCCTTGTTCAAACACATTACCTTCGCGCATAACGCGAGAACGTCCGCCCCCGCCTTCGGAGCGTTCCCAAGAGTCCTCCTTAAATTTGCCTTCGCCGTCGAGCTGTTCGAGGGCTTGACAAATTTCGTCTTGTAGGGATTTCATAAATTGGCTGACTCTAGCTCTAGAGTCAGCGGGCGGCAAAAACGTGGAAGAGTTGGTTTTAAGTGTGGTAGAAACTGTCATAAGAATTTCTGCTGTCAGATTTGAGTCTTAGATGGGCGATGATTCCCAAATCCAGTCGTCATGTCATTATGCCACCGCAGGTCTGCAAATGATCGCAATGAAGATACATTAAAAAATAGCAACAAAAATATACTTTAACCTGCGAGCGAAAATTCGCAAACCCAATTGCAGAGCTATGGTGGAGAAAACAATGCCAAATACACTCGATATTAGTTCAGTCTTAGAAATCCTGCGACCTGTCCAAGACCCCGAACTGCAAAAAAGTTTGGTGGAATTGAACATGATT
Source organism: Microcoleus sp. LEGE 07076 (assembly GCF_015207455.1). Lineage (GTDB taxonomy): Bacteria > Cyanobacteriota > Cyanobacteriia > Cyanobacteriales > Microcoleaceae > Microcoleus. The sequence goes on along the minus strand of NZ_JADEWV010000005.1, from coordinate 19,641 downwards.
CGTAACATTAAAATTGACGGCGGTGTCGTCAGTTTTACTTTAGTGCTGACAACGCCTGCTTGCCCGCTGCGAGAGTTTATTGTCGAAGATTGCCAAAAAGCGGTCAAACAGTTGCCAGGAGTGGAAAAAGTGACTGTGGATGTGACAGCCGAGACTCCCCAGCAGAAGGGAGTGGTCGATCGCCAAGGCATTGAAGGCGTTAAAAATATTATCGCAATTTCCAGCGGCAAAGGCGGCGTCGGCAAAAGCACGGTAGCGGTAAATGTGGCCGTAGCGCTGGCGCAAACCGGCGCTAAGGTGGGTTTGCTGGATGCGGATATATATGGGCCCAACGACCCGAATATGTTGGGTTTGGGAGATGCGAAAGTGATGGTTAAGGACGGAAAAAGCGGGGAAATCCTGGAACCGGCCTTTAATTACGGCGTCAAATTAGTGTCGATGGCGTTTTTGATTGAGAAAGACCAGCCTGTAATTTGGCGCGGCCCGATGTTGAACGGAATCATCCGGCAGTTCCTTTATCAGGCGAATTGGGGCGATTTAGATTATCTGATTGTCGATATGCCTCCGGGTACTGGAGACGCGCAGTTGACGATGGCGCAAGCGGTGCCGATGGCTGGTGTGGTAATTGTGACTACGCCGCAGACGGTGGCTTTGTTGGACTCCCGCAAGGGGTTGAAGATGTTCCAGCAGTTGGGAGTGTCGGTGTTGGGAATTGTGGAAAATATGAGCTATTTTGTACCGCCGGATATGCCCGACAAGCAATATGATATTTTCGGTTCCGGCGGCGGGGAAAGAACGGCTGCTGAGTTGGGAGTGCCACTGTTAGGCCGCATTCCGCTGGAAATTCCGTTGCGCGAAGGTGGCGATTCGGGCGTGCCAATTGTCGTGGGACAACCGGGTTCTGCTTCGGCGAGGGAGTTGCGGGCGATCGCCGGCCGGATTGCCGGTAAGGTTTCTGTAGCAGCCTTAGCTTAACTCACATCTTGGATTGTCGAGTCGATCGGCTTTTGATGGGCGGGCCCGACACCCCACAAGAAACCTGTGAGTGTTTGTGGAACAGGCATCTTGGCTGTGAGTGTTTGTGGAACAGGCATCTTGCCTGTTTTAGAATCAGGTATCGCGAAAAAACGGTAAGCTATAAAGACGAGCAAACATCACATTCAAACAATTATGATTTTTCCAGGTTCGGCAGTTCGAGTTAAAGATAAGGGCGAGATTTACTACGGCTTTCAAGGACTTGTTCAGCGAGTTACCGACGGGAAAGTCGCGGTACTTTTTGAAGGGGGCAATTGGGACAAGCTGATCGCGTTCCGGCTGTCGCAGTTGGAACTTGTGGATGCTACGGCCGGTCGGGCGAAGTAGTCATTGGTCATTAGTCATTAGTTATTGGTCTGAAGAGAATTGGGAATTGGCCCGCGCAGGGCATTGGAACTAACAAATGACTAATGACTAAGCTGTCGCACATTTGAATTGCATATTCAGGGCGGGCAGGATGCCCACCCCACAAGAGTTTTATTTTTTATTGACATATAATTTAAATGCAGAACAACAAATAACAAATAACAAACAACAAATAACAAACAACAAATAACAAATAACAAACAACAAATAACAAACAACAAATAACAAATAACAAATAACAAATAACAAACAACAAATAACAAATAACAAATAACAAATAACAAATAACTAAAACTATGCGTTTACCTTTACCTCAATTTGCTACAAAAGAGCGCCATCCCGATCGCATTGCTGAGGTAATCGAGACGGCAACTTCGGAGTTTATGGCTCAATGTTTGGAACCGGATGACTTGAGTTTTCCGGTGATGCCGCCTTTTGGGAGTTGGGTGAAGGCCGAGGATGAAGAGTCGAAAAATCAAATCTACGGCGTGGTTTATTACGCGACGACTAGCCCGATCGACTCGGTACACAGAGCTCGGGCTTTGGGTTTGTCGCTGGAGGAGTTGCGGGAAGAACAACCGCAGATTTTTGCGATGCTCAAAACCGAGTTTCGAGTGGCGATTGTCGGGTTTGAGGCGCCCCCGGAAAGGTTGAACGGCCACGGCCCGTCGAGGGGTACAATTTATCAGTATTTGCCGCCGCGCCCGCCACAAATTCACCAGGCGGTTTACCGCTGCGAACCGGATGAGGTGATTGATTTTACGGTGCAGTTGGATTTTTTGAGGACGCTGCTGGGAGTGACGAATGCGCCTGTGGATGCGCTGACGGCTGCGACGATTCGGGAGATTTATCAGTTGCGAATGCGCGATCGAACTTGGTTGGTGGAAGCGGGCAGGAGTTTGAGTGTTTTGCTTAAGGATGATTACGACAGATTGCGGGTGATATTGAGTCAGATTCATCCGTAGGGGGAAGGTTAAGAATCAGAATAATAAACAGTGACATAGCCGTCGCTCCCGCTGCAACGAACCCAAAAGCCCGGTTAAGTTATGAGCATTCTCATGCGTTACCTGCGGCTGTAGGGGTTGATATAACATTCTTGGCGGCGTGAATTACCGCCAACAGCTTGTACAATTCAATTCAGACTTTTAGAGGTGTTGGCGCTAGAATTAGACGAGGAGCGCTCGTTGTTCAATATGCCCTTGGGCCGATCGCCAATTAGTCTGTCATAATTTATTTAACCAAAAAATTATATGTGGGTAGAGGTAACAGCGCTCAATCAAGTTCCCGAATCGGGTGTGTTGAAGGTAAAGGTTGACGAAACTTCAGTGATTTTGAACCGTCAAGGCATGAATGTCACTTGTTACCGCAATGCTTGCACGCATTTAGAATATCCGATCGACATGGGTAAGGTAAATAACGGTATCATTACCTGTCCTTTTCATAAATATCAGTACAAATTAGACACGGGTAAATGTTTGAATGCACCCAGCGATGCCCTGGAATCTTATCCGGTAAAGATTGAGGGCGATCGGGTTTTTGTGGAAATTGATTAGTTATTCGTTATTCCTTAAGTCCGACAGGGGTTGAAACCCCTGTCTCATAGCTAAAGTCGTCTCAAGACGACTGTAAATTAATATGTGATATCGTTTCCGCTTGCATCGGAATGATTTAACCGCAGAGTACACAGAGTACACAGAGGGAAAGAATATATATCTGAATCATTCCGATGCTACCGGATTTGATATGATATCAAGTCCGGCTTAAATACGCCTCACTCTGTTAGTCTGCGGAGGCAGACTTTGTTTTTGTAGTTTGACCTCGAATTCGTATGACGGGCGCTTCGCCACATACGAATTTGAGGTCAACAGGTTTCAACCGCCGAACCATCTTTCAAACTACCGTTTTCGATCGCCGCTGGCGGAGGAAAATCGCCAAAAGCCCGATCGCACCAAACCCCAAAAGCAGCCATTCTTCCGGTTCGGGAACCCCCGAAACATTCAAAGGATTGCTCGGTTTCGTCAACTCCTCCTTACCCGATTCTACCTCGCGTTCAAATCGATCGTTTTTACCTTCCGCCGCCTTTAGCTGCGCCCTTTGCGCGTCATTAATCAACACAATCATTGAAGAATAAGGCGTGACGATTTTAAAATTTTTAGCCAGCGAGTGCATCGCATCCAATTGAGTCAATTGATTGGAACTTTTCTGCTTGCTAAGTGCGGTTATCAACTGCCGCGCCGCTATCGGTTTAAAACCTTCATTTTCATCATTAGTTATTTTTGGAACTGCTGTCGCCGCCTTCGGAGTTTTGGTATAACTCCAAGCATAACCATCAACAACACTAACTACAGATTTCCCCGACGCTGCCTTCGTCGCCACTCGCTGCATCGCCTCTTTGATATCAGTAGAAACTCCGCCGCCGCTATCTTGAATCACCTTTAAAGTAGCGTCGTCATAGCCAGGGGGCAAACCTCCTAAATGCACAGTCCATAAAGGTGCAGCTAGCGAAACGCTGGTTTTGCGATCGTCCGATAACTCGTAACTGTGGCGATCGCTCACCAAGAATACAGTATCATAAGTGCGATCGGCGCGCAACTGTGCAAACTGTTGCAGAATATCCTTAAGTTGGATTGTACCGTAAAACGTCAACTTTTCCACATCTAAACTGCGTAAATTTTCCACCAACTTCGGCGGCACACCCGCCGCACTCGACACATATAAATCCACATTGTTTGTGGCTAAACTATTCTTTTTTAACCAGTCAAAAGTCTCCTTGAGTTCTTTAGTTTCCGCCGCCATGCTCCGAGAAGTATCCAGCACCAAGGCCAATCTTTTTACTTGTGGCAAAAAGTAATTTATATCAATCAGGGGCTGAGCCAAAATACTATTTCCTCCCTGGAACTTAGCTAGATGCCGTATTATTTTGGGCTGTGCAACTGCGGGTACAAACGCTGGAAGCCAAGTTTCTTTTGCCTCTTTCCCATTGTAATTCACCTGTTTTCCCGCAATAGTGCGGCGAGTATTTCCATCCCAATAAATGTTTCGTTTTTCCGCTAAACTCGGCATCGCCCAACCCTGTGCTTGTCGCATCACTTTGTAAGTCAGCCACAGGTGCATTTCCGTTGGCCCATTAGTAGTCCCAAACTCTCGTTTAGCCGGAATTGGAAAAGCTCGCAAGCGGTATTGTTTCGGGCCAATTTGTTCGAGCAAAGCCGGATCTACCCTTTCTACTACCTGCTGGTTGTAAACTTGTTGTGCCGCACCTCTAGGCGACACAGTAAAAGCAAAACGCTTTTGCAAATCCCCAGTATCTCCCAGCCAAATTCCTGTAACTGCGGCGCTTTCCGGCAGCGAAAAGTAGTAGAATACTTCTTGCAAGTTCGGCGTTTGATTTTTGTAAACTTCGTAGAGTTGAACGTCAGCCCAATCGCCGTTTTCTTTGACTGTAACTTCTTGGGAATCCAACCATACTTTTTCCTGATTGACATTCAGCAAACCTGCTTTAGCTTCTTCGCGGTTTGAGGTTGACTGTACCGCGTGCTTTACTGCTTCTTTGTCACCTTTTTGGAGTTCCGTATCGAAGAATTCGCCGTAGAGTTTTTCAGCTTTATTAACATCAGAACTCAAGCCTTGATACAAAAACGGCGACATTAAAAAATTATAGCCGTCTTGCACGCTTTGAGCTGCTCCGTCAGGCAAATTCAAAGTAGATTTGTACATCGCGAAAATGTGGTTATTTTCTCCCACAGTGCTGATGTAGCGGTAAGGAGACAAATAAGCGTTAACTAAGCCCGATCGAATTTTATCAGACTTCGCTAATAAAGTTTGGCGCGCCGTCTCATTAGCTGCGGGAGTCTCCAGCAGTTTCAGTGCTTGAATTTGAGGTTGCTGCTGCAAAGCTGCGAAAATAGCCAGCCAAGCTGCTATCACTCCCAAGCTGCCCGCGATTGCTTGCTTTTTTCCGTATTGCGAAGCAAAACTATTTAATATTTTGCGTCCTGATTGGATGTATAAAAAGCCGTAAAGCGAAGGCATTACCACGAATAAGCTGGAGGTAAAACCAAATAAAATTACAGATAATGGCAGCCACCAAATTATTTCAAATGAACTGTACTTGAAAGATTCAATCAGCGGTGTCACCCAAGTAAAACTAAAAAATCCAGCTATACTAACAATTGCGACAGGTACAGCGTAAAACATCAGTAAAGTTGCTGCCCAAGTGCCAACTAGCAGCATTAAACTGTGAACTCCTAACTGTATCCAGGCACTTTGTTTTTTTCTGATCAATCCAGTCACGGGATGCTGTTTTGTCGAAGCATCTTGATAGGAATTATCTACAGTTTTTGACTGTACGGAAGTATTGTCGTCAAACAAACCATTTTCTGTTTGCGCCTGCGTAACTTGAGATATTGAACTATCTCGAATATTTTCTTTTTTCCCCAAATATCCGTACAGTAGTTCTACTAAAAAGCCTGCGATACAGAAGATTATTGTCCCAATAATTTGAGAGCTAGGTGGAGTCAGTTCGCGCAGCAAAAACAGCCTTATTAAGCAGAGCAAAAATAAGGGCGCTTCTACGCCGTAAAACAGGCGCATTAGCTGCAAGGGTTGCTTGCGAAAACGCTTGAATCCGATGATTGTAAATACTGTAGGTACTGCTATCAGTGCTGTTAGGGTTAAGGCAAATTCCAGGGGGATAATTCCGTCTACTGTGGCTTGGATTAACGGGATTGCCAGATAGGGCAAAATTCCTAGATAAACTATTGACAAAAATGTCAGGTTCCACAGCCAAAAAATTGACTGAAAAATGATGTTAAGTGCCTGCTTTAATTTTTTCATTGCTTGCTGTTTTTAAGCTATAATTAACGGTGTCGTGTACGTTTTTAGCAAAATTTTGGATTTCGTAACTTTCGGGGTTTACGGAATTGTCAAAAAGAATGGAAACTAACACCCAAGTGTGATTTTTTTGGGTGATGTCGCTGCGGATGCGCGCTAAGAAGTTATCGGTTGTTTGCTGGGAGGATTGCAGCCAGTAGGTTGCAGATAGTTGGTTGTCTTTTACAGATAGCCAGCGGGCTGCGATAGCAGGAGTTAGCTGTTTTCTTTCTATTCGATTGACGGGGATGCCGCTGGCTATAAAACAAAGTTCTGGTGCGTGGTAAGTCTGCCAGGATGTGCTGGCTACTGCGAGCATGGAACCGCGCAAGTTACCGGAGATAAATCTATGTTTTTCTGTTTTGGTGTCTGGGTAATTGCCGAAGAATTTTTGTTCGCTGGGATTCAGGGGGATTGCTTCGGATACGATTTGTTCGGGAAATTTGAGTGGGGCGATCGCTACTTTTTCGCTGTCTACATGATACAATTGGGAAATTGCTCCCAAAACAACTACTGCGGCAATTAATCCGAGTTTTAGTACAGGTTGATTTTTGAGTATTTCTGTATCCGATTGGGAGTCAAAATTAATTTGCTTGGGTTCCGAAATTTTTGGTATTTTTTGGAGCATCAACCAACTCAAGAAACAAGCGCCAACTAAACCGACTATTCCCAGGGGAACGTGCAGAATTTCGGCATAAATTGGCTGCTGAAAAACTTGGGCAACTAGCACTAATACGGCAACTCGCAAAGCGTTAGCAGAAACTAACATTATGAAGTTGACGGCGCATACTGCTAACCATTTAAAACTTAATTGACGGCTTTCTAACCAGGTAGCAGTTAGTAAAAATAGCGTCCCTACTAAGAGGGTTTTAATGCCGCTGCAAGGTACGTCTACCTGAGCGATGCCGTTTTCTAAGACGATGATATCGTAGGAAGAAATTGCCCCGATTTGGAAAGCCGAAAGCAATTTTTCTACTACTTGAGCTGTCATCGCTCGCGTCGGCAAACCCAATCCGTTATTAAGCTGAGTGCTGAATGGTAAGATACAAGCTAGGAGTCCGGCGATTGGCAAGTTTTTTCGCCAAAAGTTTGGCTCTACCAACAAGCCGCATAGCCCGTAGGTTGCGAGGACAAATAGTAGGATTGTAATTTGTTTGATATCAATTATGCACCCAAGGACGATCGAGCAAACATTCGCACCCAACATTAACAGCAGCGGATAGCGCCTCAAAACGAATTTTGGCGAAAATGCGGGCGGGCGAGATCCATTTCTGAGCGATCGCACTACTAATGCTACAATCAGAACACCAATTACTATCTTGTACAGTGTCGATATCTCAACAAACGAGGATAACAGCCACTTAACGGCAGAGATATTGGCAAAAAACCAAGTCAGCGACAGTAAAGAAGGAGCTAGCCAAACCAAATTAACCGCAGGATAAGGAGTAACAGATTCGGGAATTCTAGAATCTGGAATATTGGTGCGCTGCATGATACCGCTTGACATTCACGTTGGTGACATCTTAGCTCAGCAACATGGGTAATGCCGAGACCTGTAATTTAAGTTTTGTGAAGCTTTTATTTTATCTACAGAGAAGCTAGCGTTATAATGATTTTAGCGGAGGTAAAAATGAGCGAAAAAAGCCCGGGATACAAAATTGTTAGCGATAACCGACAAGCGCGCCATCTCTATGAAATTATAGAGACATATCAGGTGGGCATCGAGTTGAAGGGAACGGAAGTTAAATCTATTCGGGAAGGAAAAGCGAATTTGCGAGACGGATATGGCTTAGTTAGGAATGGCGAACTGTGGCTGATCAACGTTCATATTTCGCCTTGGAGAAGTGCTAGCAACTATTTTAATCACGAGCCGCGCCGCACCCGCAAATTGTTGATGCACAAGCAAGAAATCCGTAAACTAATCGGCAAAGTGGAAGAAAAAGGTTTGACTTTAGTGCCGTTAAAAATGTATTTGAAAGGCGGCTGGGTGAAACTTGATATCGGTTTGGGTAAAGGCAAAAAACTTTACGACAAGCGCGAAGATTTGAAGAAACGGGAAGACAAGCGGGATATGGAACGGGCGATCAAGCAATTTTAATGATTGGACGAATCTTCTCAAAGCCTGTCAAAAACAGGCTTTTCGACTTTGATCCACATCAGTTATTATTTATGTCTGTTAGTAATTAGTAGACTTGAGTTTCATAAATATTCGCTCTGTTAACCGCAGATTTCAGGCAGATAAACACTGATGGACGCAGATAATTCAATGTTATCTGCGTTTGATTTGAATTCAACTCAAGTCTAGCGATTAGTGATTAATCATTAGACTTGAATTGCTATTTATTCTGTTTATGTTATTGAAATACATCTGCGGTTTTGCCATCTATGGAAGATTTATGCAATAAGTCTATTGTCGATCGCCCCACAACTAAGTATTATTACTCACAACATCCGTAGCGGTCAAGGCTCTTTTTCCTTTCAGGCTTAGGGCTTCGGGCTTGGTTGTGACTTTGTTCTGAAAATATCCGGATAGCTTCTGGAGTCCCCTGAAGAATCAACCTATGCTCGAATACATCTAGGTAGTCGCAGCATTACGCAAGCATTCGGCTGTGGAGTTGTCTGTTCTTATGAGAAATGGGTTTAAGCCTGAGTCAATTCGTAAGATGATGATGTCCATGAAGGTGGCAATTGAATATGGCAAACAAAGTATGAATTAACTAAGAGTAAAAAAATGCCAAAAACGACACCATTAGCTAACATTTTTCAGGTCATGAAAGAGCCAGAAAAAAAGTATCGCCAGTCGAAGTGGGCGAGCTTCCTGCTCATCCTAACAGTAGGTTTTGCTGGCTGGCAATTTGGGTTGCCGGAACTCGCATCAATATTTAACAATAAAGGCTTGGAAAATTACAAAGCCAATCGATTGGCTGATACTCAACAAGCTTATGAGTTGGCGCTCGCGGTGGATCCCAAAAGCCGCACAGCTCTTTACAATTTGGGATGGCTTTGCGAGGAGGTGCAAGATTTAGAATGTGCCCGAGGAAAATATCTGCAAGCTGCCAAACTCGGTCTGCCTGCTGCTTACAGCAATCTGGCGAGATTATATATTCTTGATAAGAAAAACTATGCTGCTGCGGTTCACTTGCTGTGGCAAGGTTTGAAATTAGCTGAGGACGATCGAGTTAAATATTCTTTACTAAAAAACTTGGGATGGGCTCGGCTGAAACAGGGTCGATATTCAGAGGCATTGCAACATCTGGATGCAGCGATTAAGCTTGATAGTGAAAGACCTGCAACTTATTGTCTGAAAGCGCAAGTTCTGGAAGGGATGAAAAAAACGAAGGAAGCGCTACCGCAGTGGAAAATTTGTCTAAAGTATGCGGATTCCCAAGAATTCGATGAGGATATATGGATAGGAATGGCACGTCAACGATTAAAAGAGGAAAAAACAAATAAATGAAACGCACAGTTTTGCTGTCATCAACCATACTGGCAATCATTACGGTACTGGAGCTAAGTCAAGCCTCAAGAGCACAGCCTACTCCTGCGACTGTTAAATTTACAGTTAGTGAATCAGTCGAAACGCCGTTCAACTCGAATCAGTCAACGTGGCGCCGTTGCAGAGATAGAGATGGTGGAAATTATCCGTGTCCGAGATTCGTCATGCCTTCGCAGAGCGAAGAATAATAGTTATTTTCAAGGAATTTTGTAGGTGTGACACGAGCACTTTACATTTGCAGGTATGTAGTATGTAGTAGTTTTATGTAGGTGCGCGGGGCGCACCTTACTGTCGATCGTGGCTGCGTTTATCGGCTCTCTTGGCTATCGGGTGATTGATATATAGCCTTTCTGTGATCTCATATGAGGTACTATCCGGCATAGGGCATAGGGCATAGGGCTATCCTCACCACGCTTGAGAACCGATATCTATACCAATTTCATAAAATAGTGCTACAGTTAATGTGTCTGTTTTATGTATAGGACTTTGTAAAGCAGAACTCATATTTGTAGCACTATTTTATGAAATTAGTATTGGCCGGATTTGGTATCAGATGCTCTCTGCCAGCATTTGTGTCTACTCGCTTTCGGTCAAAGCTGAATCTTCCTGCTGCCGGTTGCTGTAAAAACTAGCAATAATCGCCACCATTAACCACCAGAGCATATTAACTTCTGGTCTGTACCAAACGGTATCGACAAAACCGTGGGCCATCATGCCGGTTAAAGTGGCGATCGCCCCAATCAGCCAAAACCCCTGATTCGATTTTAGATTGGGAGATTCTTGCTCTAAATTAGAGATATTAAATTGCGCGTCGCGCAATTTTTTGATCTGCAACAAACCTTGATTGACGGTGACTGTCAGCAGCCACAGGAAACACATTAAACCGATAAAGCCAGTTTCGACGGCAATTTCGAGCAGCACGGAATAAGCGCTCAAAGCAGTGAATTTCGGCTTCATATAAAGCGGATAAACTTTATTAAAGGCAGTGTTGCCGGGGCCAATTCCGAGAATTGGCCGATCGCGAATCATGTCAATCACCGCCGTCCAAACATTAATCCGAAAATTGTTGCTGCTGTCGCCGCGGCCGACAAACATACTCGAAACTCGATCGCGCAATGGTGCCACCAAAAGCACTCCTAAAATTAAGGCACCAGCCAAACCTCCCAACCCTAACGGCAGCGCCCAAGTGCGCCAGAACCGAGGCATCGAAGGGTTGTACCAGTACCAAAGCAGCACTAAAAACACAACAAGCAGAGCCACAAAACCGATCCAAGCACCCCGGCTGTCGGTGTAGCGCAAGCACGCGCAATTCACCACCAGCATTGTCAGGGCTAAAAGTTTTGTTCCCCATCCTTTCCACACAAAAAGTGCGGCGGCGCTCAAGGCAATTGCTGGCAGCAAATAGGAACCGAGCAAGTTTGGGTTGCCCAAAAAGCTGTAAACTCGCGTGACATCAGCTTGAGTTGATGTCGGATCGTTCCAAGTAGCTAATGGCGGCACTTTATCGATCCACTGCCGCACGCCGTAGAAACTGACCACTAGAGCGACATTTAAATATACTGCAATTAACCAGGATCGCCACCGGGAATCTCGCAAGATCCGCGCCATTAGCGCAAAAAATAGCAAATACAGGGTGAGTTTGCTCCAACCGATAAAAGCGGCGACTTTCACCGGCGACATGGCGGTGGCGACGGTAGCAATGCCCCAGTACAAAAGTACCAGCAAGTGAATGGGTGTGAGGGCGATCGCGCGATCGTCAGAAACAGTCAGCAGCACCCAAAATGCAGCACCAGCCGCCATCAACACCCCCACCAAGGCATTGTTCACAAACGGGCCCATACTGAACGTCAAGGTCAGCAAGACAAAACCCAGGGGTTCTGCCCACTGCATGAGCCAGCTACTCTGCCGCCAATTCCGCGCATTGCCGATCGCCAAATTCAATAAATAACTGCCACTTTGCCACTGAGAGAGCGGCAAATTTGCCAGAGTTAACTGTTGCCAAACTGAATTCATTTTTATTTTAGATTTGTAATTAGTCATTAGTCATTAGTCATTAGGGAATTGTTAACTGTTAACTGTTAACTGTTGACTGTTGACTGTTGCCAACTAACAACTAACAACTAACAACTAACAACTAACAACTGCCAACTAACAACTACAAACTGACTTCATCCTTCCAACAAATCCGTAGCATTGGTGCAGGGGAGCCAGAGCACGTAGCGATATCCAGATTCCGGGGTGCCTTGAATCGAGAGTTGGCCGCCTTGAATTTCCACCAACTGGCAGCAAAGCAGCAGCCCCAACCGTTCTCTGGCCCCGTAACCAGCTAGCACCGGTGCGGTATCGGCAGCATTCTCGGCCACCAAAGTCGCCAACTCAGAAAACGCCAGCGTTAATCGCCGAACACCCTGTGTCTGTGGCGCGAGTTGCGGTTCGACTTGTGGGGGACAGGTTTCGGAGTTCGATCGCGAACCGCTATCGGCTCCCACCTTCAACAAGTAGTCGGAGTAGAGTGTAGCATGGGGCAAAGTTTCTCCCAACCAAGGATGAAAAACCCAAACTCCGATGTTGATACCATTTTCTTTCCGAGAAACGTGGACTCGAATCACGCTGCCTGCCCCAGCGGATTGAATAATGCTAAAAATTAAGTGGTGCAGCATTTGCTGAACTTTATCCTTATCGGCCAACCAGATGCGCGGCCCGGGCCCGATCGACAAATTAATTTCTTGCTCTCGCCTAGTTGCCGCCGGCGACAGGGTTGTGACAACTTGCTGACATAAACCTTCTATATCGACTGCGACTCGCTTCAAGGTGAAAGCGGATTCATCGAGTTCTGCGAGTTCCAAAATTTCTTCAACTAGCGATCGCAAAGACTGGCTGCTGTCTTGGATCACGTCGATATATTCTTTTTGCTTGCTCGTCAATGGGCCGTAAATTTCTTGGTTCAACACGCTCGCCATGCCGATGACAGAAGTGAGCGGGGTGAGTAATTCCTGTGCTAAATGATTCAGTAGTTTGACCTTGATTGAGTTAGTAAACAAATCAATCGGTTGGTTATTCATCGGTGATTTTTGTAGTTTTATTATGGCTCGTTGATTTTTAGTGGTTCATTATACCTCTTTCTCAGGTCTATAACAACTTATTGGCAGTTACAGACTTTAGTTAATTAATGACTGATGACGGTTAACTGTTGACTGTTGACTGTTGACTCGATTTTATGATTCCGATGCAACCGTCCACTATATCAGTTGTCAGTTGTCAGTTGCCAGTTGTCAGTTGCCAGTTGCCACCAATACAAATAACAAATAACAAATAACAAATAACAAACAACAAACAACAAACAACAAACAACAAATAACAAATAACAAACAACAAATAACAAATAACAAATAACAAATAACAAATAACAAATAACAAATAACAAATAACTAATTAATCATTGCTTCTAAAGCTGATTGCAAATCTTGAGTGAGTTCGGCAACTGCTAACCTGCGGCCCTTTTGATAGGCCTGCCAGCGATCGCCCACTGATATCGGTTCGCCCACGGTCATTTGCACCTGCTGTTTGCCCAAAGAAGGTCGCCCGAAAGGATTTCCCCTTTTGATGCGAGTCAGTACGTCCCACAGCAGTAAAGTTGTTTCTGCCAAACGTTCTGCAGTCAGCTTTTCTTGGACGTACCTGCCGGTGACGGAGACGAAACTTTCGACAAGTCTCATGTGCCACATCCGCAGACTTGCTTCTTCTGCGAGGCGATCGGCCAATCCTCTTTCTAAGGGACAAAGTGTTGCAATATCTTTGATATCTTCTCGATAAATATAGTCCCAGCCTGCTTGTTCCAGACGGCGGCAGCGGTCTATCAAACTACCTTTGGGCTTTAAGTTAAAGTATTGTTCTGCTACTTGCAAAGCCGCGTCTAACAGTGCGGTTAGTCGAGCTATCATCGCTTGATTGTCTGGATAGTTTCCTGTTGTTTCAGGCTGCGATAATACTGTTGAATCTAATATTTTTGATTGTAAGCTTACATGATAAAAACGGGTGTAAAACTCTTCCATTACTGACAGTAAATGGCTGCCCAGTCGAATCAGCCGCAGATATTGAAATTTTTGATTTTGGTCGGTTTCAGCAGAATTTTCTGCGTCTAAATTGGCGATATCGGTGCGTTCTAAGGCGGTCAGTCCGCAATCTATTTCTAATTGAGTTAAAAGTTTTTCTAGGGATTGCCAAGGTGGGTTGACATAGCTGTATTGAATGCCGATCGGCACAATTAAAACTTTTTCTGTTCGTCCGGCTTTGAGCAAATCTTCAACGCACCAAAAGCCCATTTGAGCGATTCCTGGTTCCAGGGGGCTAACTATTTCATTGTGACCGTTGGTGGCACCTTCTGGGGCGGCGGCGATCGGGAATTGGCTGTTGGTAAATAAATCGCGGGCCGATCGCAATCCGGCGCGATCGATCTTGCCGCGAACGATCGGAGTTCCACCGAGTCGAGAATACAGCCAACCGACTCCCGCACCGGCCCAGAGGGGAATGCCGCGATCGTAAATAAAGTGGGAATGTACGGGGAATTGCAGGGGAATGCCTTTTTGTCGCGCAGCTTGCGGAACGAGTTTCCAAATTAGCTGTCCCAAACAGTAGGGATCGTCTGAGTTGGGGTGGCGGAAGGCCAGCAGGAAGCGAACCTTTTGATTTTGAAATTGGTGAAATAGTTCGGCGAGGGTTTCGACGTTTTCGGCTTGAATGTGGCTGATATTCGTCCGAAATCGCAGCCAGCAGGGGAGTATTTGCTGAGTGCCCCGGACGACTAGGGGGTTGTAGGCTGGGGGTATGAATTCTAGGGGCGGCTGAACTTGGTGAATTGAGTTGGCCATTTTGTGATTTTAAATTTGAGATTTGAGTTAAGGTCCTGTGCGATCGATTGACCGCAATCAGATTTGTTCGCGCGTGCGGACTTTAGTCCGGAGCAGGAGAGCCGACTCAAGTCCGCAGGCGCGAACCAACGGTTTCTGTGATGGTAATCGACTCGACATGATATAAGACGGCGCTTGCAACCGCCCCTAGAGAAACAAAACCCACTTCAATGAGATTGCTAACTTAAGCTTATTGCTCGATCGCCACCAGCGCATAACTCCTCTGGCTAAGATTTTGGCAATCCAAAATCTCAATTCTCAATTCTCAAATCCTATTGTGCCGCTTCAAAAATCATTTCTTGGAAGTTAATCACGTCCGATCGCGGATCGCAGTGTGTGACTTTGACTTCTAGCCGATCGCCAATTTCGACCGATCGACCAAATCGCATCGCCAATTCTAAACCCAACTCTTCCAACAAAATCAATCCGAGATTGCTGTCTTCCCTCAACCAGCGCAGCATCAAAGCTTCCCAAACTGCATCCGGGTTGCGCCGCAAATATTCCAATCCCCAATAGCGGTTAGTTTGGCGTTCGACGGTAGAGGCTTCTCTGACTGCGGTACCGAGACACATCACAATATCCTGTATTTCTTGGGCACAAAAAGGTAGCGGTTCGCCCCGCAGGTGCGCTTTGATTTGGAAGTGAGTCAGCAAGTCGGTATAGCGGCGGATAGGAGAGGTAACTTGAGTGTACAGTTCCAAACCCAAGCCTGCGTGCCGTCCGGGAGTCAGACCCATTTCGCTGCGGGGCATACAGCGGCGCACGGCGCAAGCGCGGGCGGGGCCTGCGGGTACGGCCAGCAGTTCTTCCTCTGGGGGGAGTTCGGGCTGGGGCTGATAGCGGTAGGGAATTGGTACGCTGTGAGTTTGACCGTAGCGGGCGGCTAGTTCGCCGGCTAAAATCATCATTTCGGCTACAAGCATCCGGGCTGTGGAGTTGTCGATGACGTGGATGTTGATGTCGTCGCCGCTGACTTTGATGACGGATTCGGGCATGAAAATGTTGATTGCGCCTTGGGCTTCGCGCCATTTTTGTCGCAGTTTTGCAGCAGAGGCGATCGCCTCGATTTCCGGTTCTGCTTCGATTCCCAACTCCAGCATTTCGTCTACATCATCGTAGGTTAAGCGGTAGGTTGGTTCGATCTTGCTGATCTGAATGCTGTAATCGCAAGCTGCGCCGGTTTCGTCTAGGGTGACACTAAAGCTGAGGGCGCTGCACTCTTTACCTTGAATTAAACTCATCGGCCCGGTTGCCAATGCTGGGGGAAACATCGGGATCATGCCCGTGGGCAGATAAACTGTAGTCGTGCGCTTTCTGGCTTCGAGGTCGAGTTCGTCTCCCGGGGAAAGCAAGCGGGTGGGATCGGCGATGTGTATCCACAGTCGCTGTTGGCCGTTTTCGAGAAATTCTAAGCTGAGGCCGTCGTCGATTTCGGTGGTGCTTTCGTCGTCGATCGTGTAAACCTTGAGGTGAGTTAAATCTAGACGATTTGTGTCCGAGTCGGTTGGGGGATTTTCTAGACAGCTTTGGGCCACTTCTAATACCTTTGCGGAGAATTGTAGGGGAATTTGGCTGCGCCGCAAAAACAGGTTTTCGTGGGTACTCCACAGGCCGAGATCGACTAGGAGTTGAAATGCTGCTTCGGGGTTTTCGGAACGTTCTAAGCTGGCTAAAGTTTCTAATGCCGGGGTGCGGTGCGTTGCTTCTTCTCCGAGGAGGGAAAAGCGTTCTAGGGCGTCGAGGCGAGTTCGATCGCTAGTTGCCCAATCTACCTTTTCCCCAGCCAGCCGCTGTTTGACTCGATCCCAAAATCCTTGAGATTCTTGGTGTCGGTGCTGTTCTACTTCTTGCTGGTGTTTGATTTCTGCTACTTGGGCGGCCGATCGCGGTTCGTAGCGATCGCCCTTTTGCTTGAAATACAGTTTGTCTGTTGACAGCAAACAATAAGCTGCATAACATTGCGCCGGAGTGCGATCGGAAAATAGCAGCATCGCTAGGGCTTCTGGATCTGTATTTTCTCCGTCATCCACTAGAAGTTCCCAAGCTACTTCTAGGCTTGACGGATCTGAGTAAGCTTCTACTTCTTTAAGAAATTTGGAAATGTCGGAGGGTTTGTAAGTTTCTCCGGCTGTTTCGTAGCTAATTTGTTTGGGCGGTATGCTGTGCGGTTGACCGTTTTCGTCTACCACTACCCAGTTTTTCTTGCCGTCGGGGCGATCGGCAACTGCCAGACGGCGGTCGCCGTGCACTCTAAATTCTACTAATGTTCCCTTCTCCACTTGCCAGTTGTTTAATTTTTATATTGGAAACTTTTACCGCTATTTTTCTGCTTGCGATCGGGGGATTTTAGATTTTGGATGTTTACATTTTTGACATCTATTGTTAAAACTTACATCTAAAAAGTTGTGCTTTTTGTGCTTTAATTTTTAACTTTTTAGACTTTGATTAAGACTTACGCACCAGCGACTCAATACCAAATATTGCGAGTTATTAGCTACCATCGCTTGCCACAAAAAGACGTTGTTTTCGCGTAAGTCCTATTTTTGTCCAAAATCTAAAATCTAAAATCCAAAATCCAGTTAGCCTTCTTGGTTTACGAAGGGCATCAAAGCTACAATTCTTGCTCTTTTGATGCTGCGAGTCAGGTCGCGCTGTTGTTTTGCCGTCAAACCGGTAATCCGGCGGGGCAAGATTTTACCGCGTTCTGTGACGTATTTTTTGAGCAAATCGACATCTTTATAGTCGATCGGGTCTCCTGGTTTGATTGGCGAAACGCGCCGGCGAAAGTAAGTCATGGTTCTTTGGTAATTGGTAGTTGGGCATTGGCCAAACAGGGCATTGGCCAAACAGGGCATTGGTTACTGGTTATTGGTTATTGGTTATTGGTAGCTCATCACAAATAACAAATAACAAATAACAAATAACAAATGACTAATGACTAATGACTACTTGATCTCTTTGTGGGCAGTGTGCTTGTTGCAGTGGGGGCAGAACTTTTTGAGTTCGAGCCGCGCCGTCGTGTTGCGACGGTTCTTGGTGGTGGTGTACCGAGACACGCCTTTCGAGCGTTTGCTCGCGTTTGTTCGGCACTCAGTACACTCTAGAGTAATTATGATCCGGACGCCTTTAGCCATAATTCTAAATAAATTTCGACTAATTTAAACACAATTTGTTATCTTCTCACATTGGTCTGCACTTGGTCAAGCAATCTTCTAACTTTGATGTCGAGGGAGTAGCCGCGCTTGGTTCCGATGACGATCGTCTTACCGAGTCGATCGTGGAAAGCTTGAGGAAACCGGGCGGTGTCAACGAAGGCCATGCAGCAGTCGATCGCCAGCGGCAGCATCAACAGCAAGACGGCGGCGTTGGTAGATGTCAGTCCCCCAACCCCTGCGAAGGCTAGGGCGGCGCAAATGCCCAGCAATCCCTCGCGCTTGCAGAGTTCTTGCACTCCGGGAACCCGTTGGTATCTGCTATCGGCAATTTTCATGTCCAACGCCCAGCGCCCGAGACTTTGACCTTGGTTTTTCCTGACGGTGGGTACGCGCAGGATCATCCACAGCAGAACAAAAAAGATGGTTTGGACGATCGGATTATTGCCCAGAAGCAAACTGGGCAGCCAAACTGCGATCGCATCGATGCAGAAAGCAGCAGCGCGACGACCGATCGATACTTTGGGAAGGAGGGGAACTAGATCGGAACTCATGGGCCAAAAGGGCGATCGCCCCGTCCCAAAACCCCGAAACAGCAAGTCTTAATCAGACTAGCCCTCGCCGTAATTGCTGCTGTTATAATCTTCAACATTCCTCACTCTTTAATTCCCGTGTTTACAGAACCCGTATCCCAAGCAACGCCGCCGCCAGAAATCCAGAACCTGCTCGCCGGCAAGCGCAAAATTGTGACAGTGGGCGACAGCATCACCGAAGCCGGGAAATACCCCGGAGGTTACGTTTGGCTGCTGCAACGCTACCTGAATGCCCTTTATCCCGATCGCCAAATCGAAGTCATCAACGCCGGCATCTCCGGCAACAAAGCAACTGATATGCAAGCGCGTTTTCAGAAAGATGCGATCGACAAACATCCAGATTTAGTCACCATTAACGCCGGAGTCAACGACGTTTGGCACGCCTTCTTCGACTTCAAAAACCTGCAATTTAATCCGCAAGGGAACTTAGCAGCAGGAGTATCTCTCGCCGAATATATAGATAAAATAACCCAAATGGTACTAGCATCCAAAGCCGCCGGAATTCGAGTCGTGCTGCTTTCTCCTACTCCAATTCGCGAGATTCTCGACGGTCCAGAAAATCGTCGATTGCGAGAATATGTGGCCGCGATGCGAGAAATTGCCCTGCAAAATCATTGCTTGTTTATCGATATAAATGCCCCTTTTCGGGAAGTAATCGGCACCTATCAAAAACACGCCGGAAAAACTCTGAATTTGTTAGCCGCAGATGGCGTACACCCGAATCCGTCTGGGTATCGAATAATTGCTTTTACTATTTTACGAGGTTTGGGAGTGCCGGCGAAGGATATTGAGAATTTAGAAGTCAAAAATTGAAATTAGTCATTAGTCATTAGTCAGTAGTCAGTAGTTAGCGGTTAACTGTTGACTGTTAACCGTTAACAGCTAACAGCTAACCGTTAACAGTTAACAGCTAACAATTCCCGTTATCATTCAATTGGCGGATGATACCGCTTCAACCAACAGCTACCGATAATCACCAACGCCACCACCACAATAATTTCAGTCCAAAAAAACGAAAGGAAATCGCTGGCAGTTCCCACTGGCGGCACCCCCGGCTGAGCATTGCGAATAGCCGGAAAAGCAAACAGCATCACAGCAGTCCAACTCAGCATTCCCACTTCCGGCAACTTGCCAGATTGCATGACTTTTAGTGCTAGCAACAGTGCCATAATTGACAGCACCCACATAATCACAATAATTACTAAAGCAAAGAATTTTAA
>NZ_JADEWV010000092.1 GCF_015207455.1 Microcoleus sp. LEGE 07076 | reverse complement strand
TCCTGCTTCCTTCTTCCTTCTTCCTTCTTCCTGCTTCCTTCTTCCTTCTTCCTTCTTCCTTCTTCCTTCGATGTTCGATGTTCGATGTTCGATCGCACGGTGTATGCTAAAACCGCCGCAGGTGGAGAGATTGATTGGATTGATGCGTTTCAACAGCTAGCAAGCTTGGGTATCAAACAGTTGGCGATTTTGGGCGGGGGGAAACTGGTAGCTTCTGTGCTGGCTGCGGGCTTGGTAGACGAATTTTGGTTGACGGTGTGCCCGTTAATTTTGGGCGGCGCGGATGCACCGACTCCTGTTGAGGGTAAGGGTTTTTTGGCGGATTTGGCTCCAAAATTGCAACTTTTGGCGGTGAAACAGGTGGGACAAGAGGTATTTTTGCATTATAAGGTCGATCGATCGTCGCAGGTATAACATCAAGGCCCAAGAAACCGGGTTTTTTGCTGAATCTGGTGGCTGCGATTGAAGATGTTGCCAAAAACCCGGTTTCTGACTACTCGCGATTCCCGGCGATCGAATAATTGTATTAACTTAAATAAAGTTCGATCGCTCTACGCACAAATTTCCTATGCTGGAACAGCCAAAAACTCAATATTCTGTAGCCTGGATTAGCAAAATAGCGGAAATCCCCCAAGCCTCGTGGGATGCCTTGGCGATGCCACTAAAAACTCCGTTTCTGGAATGGGATTGGCTCAACAATCTCGAAATCTCCGGTAGCGCGTCAGGTAAAACTGGTTGGCTGCCGCATCACTTGACTGTGTGGCGAGACAAACAGTTGATTGCTGCCGCGCCGCTTTATGTCAAAAGCCACAGCTACGGCGAGTTTGTGTTCGATAATCAGTGGGCGGATTTAGCCCAACGTTTGGGTGTTCAATATTATCCCAAATTGATGGGAATGACACCGTTTACTCCTGCTGAAGGCTATCGGTTTTTGATTGCTGAAGGCGAAGATGAAGATCAGTTAACTGATGTCATGGTAAGCGCGATTGACCATTTTTGCGATCGCCACAATATCTCTGGCTGCAATTTCCTGTATGTCGATCCAGAATGGCGACAGCGCATGGAAAACCGCGGTTTCAGCACTTGGCTGCACCACAGCTATATTTGGCAAAATCAAGGATATCAAAATTTTGACGGGTATTTAGGCGCGTTTAATGCCAACCAGCGCCGCAATATCAAACGCGAACGCAAGGCTGTTGATCAAGCTGGTTTGTTGGTAAAAACGCTGACGGGCGATGAAATTCCCCAACCGATGTTTGCTCAAATGTATGCTTTTTATGAGAATACTTGCGATAAATTTGGTTGGTGGGGCAGCAAGTATCTGACTAAGCGATTTTTTGAACAGTTGCACCACAATTATCGCGATCGAGTTTTGTTTGTAGCTGCTTACGACAAGGAAAATGACACAGTGCCGGTGGGTATGTCGTTTTGTTTGTATAAGGGCGATCGGCTGTACGGGCGTTATTGGGGCAGTTTGCAGGAAATTGACTGCTTGCACTTCGATGCTTGTTACTATACACCGATCGAATGGGCGATCAATCAAGGCATCCAAACCTTCGATCCTGGTGCGGGCGGGCGGCACAAAAAACGGCGCGGTTTTCCAGCGATGCCTAACTACAGTTTGCACAGATTTTACAACAATCGTCTGGCCCAAATTCTTAAGTCTTATATCGGTCAAATCAATGAAAGGGAACAGGAGGAAATTGATTTAATTAATCAGGGCTTGCCTTTTAATCAGTAGTCATTAGTCAGCAGTCATTAGTCAGCAGTCAGCGGGCATTTGAGCAGGGGTCATTGGTAATTGGTAATTGCCATCCAATAACTACAGTCCTGGACGCATTGAAACCCAAGAAACCGGGTTTTTTACCTAATTTGCGGGCTGCCACGAAAGACGATCGTAAAAAACCCGGTTTCTGACAGCGCTTGCGTAAGTCCTAAACTAATGACTAATGACTAATGACTAATGACTAATGACCAATGACCAATGACCAATGACCAATGACTAATGACTAATGACTAATTTAAAAATACCCTTCCATCCTCCTGAATTTCTAACGATTTAGTATCGGTGCCCAAGTCGGTTGTCGCCCCAAAACTGACTTGCAACATTCCCGGCATCGCGGTTGCTTGGGGCCGAACCAGCAGCAATCCGCCGTCTGGGCGCTGGTAGGTGAGGGTGATCGGTACTTTGAGGTTTTGGAGCAAAATTTCCGATTGTTCGCCCAGAGTGCGCGGTTGGGTCACGCCTAGGACTTGATAATTGATCGGAGCATTGGTGGTATTTACCAGTTTAATTACTACCATGCCTTCGGCAGGCGTAACTCGGGCAGCGGGCATCGGGAAGCGGGGAGGCGCGTCTGCGGGCGCGGCAGGCATTGCGTTGGGGCTGGGACTCTCGGCGGGCATCGGTTCGCTGACGGGCTTTTCAGTCGCGGGAGTGGGTTGGGAAACGGGTTTTCCTGTTTGGGGCGGGGGACCGCCTGCTTGGGAAATTGTCGCGAGACTGACGAGTAAACCGCCGCAGGTGGCTGCTAGCAAGCTGATTTTTTTGAACGGTAGATTGGGGCGAAACATAAATAACTCCTCACAAGTTCGATCGAGATTTTCTAACAAATAGCATGGTAATCTATGCCGGAATTGAATTTTAATAGTTGTGTTTGAGTGTGAGTTAGGAAGAATCAAGGTTTGAGGGGTAGATTTTTTTAACCGCAGAGGGCGCAGAGGGCGCAGAGAAGGGGAAGATGGGAAGATTGGAAGAGAGGATTTTTAGAGGCTGATTTCTGCTGATTTGTGGGCGGGGAGGGTGACGGTGACAGCGGTTCCCCGATCGACTTGGCTGTCTATCCGGATTTGGCCTCCGTGGTTTTCGACAATGGCTTTGGCGATGGCTAATCCCAAACCCGAACCGGCGCTGCTGCGGTGGGTGCGGGCGGGATCGGCGCGGTAGAATCGATCGAACAAATGCGGTAGCGCTTCGGGGGAAATACCGGTGCCGGTGTCTGTTACTTTAATTTGCAGTGCAGAATTGATCGCTGACGAGTTTCTTTTTTTTTTAGCTGCAACCTTCAATTCTACTTGAATTTCTCCGCCTGATGGCGTGTACTGCACGGCGTTGCTGACGAGATTGGTAAACAGTCGGGCTAGTTGATCCCAGTCGCCTGAGACTGTAAATTTATCTTCAGTATCGGGCGAATCGACTATTTCGAGGGAAAGAGACAGATTTTTAGCTGTGGCGGTAGTCTGTTGTTCTTCAATTACTTCGATCAACAAAGCATCGAGGGGAACATCAACCCACTGCTGCTGCACGATACCGCTGTCTTGTCTGGCTAAAAATAGCAAATCGTCAACCAACCGGCCCAAACGGCGCGTCAGGCGTTCGATAACCTGTAGCTGTTGGTGCTGTTGCGGTTCAATATCTGGTTCTGCCAAAGCTACTTGCACGTTAGTTTGAATAGTGGCGATCGGATTTCTCAGTTCGTGGGAAGCGTCGGCGGTAAACTGTTTGAGACGGCTGTAAGATTCCCGCACCGGTTCGATTGCTAATCCCGACAGCAGCCAGCCAACAGCCGCCACGCCAATTAGAGTTAAACCCGCACCCAAAATCAAATCGAAAATTAATTGTCGGATCGGTTTTGTCACTTCAAACCAAGGATGGCTGACTCGCAAGTACCCCAAAACTTGGCGGCCGATTTCCACTCGCTGCGTAACTTGTCTGAGGGAATAGTTTTGATCCGACTGCGACTTATTGTTAATTACCCAAACGGTTTCGCCGCTGCGGTTAGCGTTAATCGGAATATTTAGCGGTTCCGACAAAGTAGACCACAGCAATTCCCCCGTAGGACTGAACCATTCTAAATCAATGTGGTCATCTTCTACGGCATCGCTGCTGTCTCGAAAACTGGCTTGAATATTCACTTGCGACTTGGTTTTAGCTTTAGTAGCAGGAGAAGTTAATGGTTCAATAACAAGAGTTCGCTCTACTACTTCCACAACATGATTGAGAGTGTCGTCGATGCGATCGATTAAAGTATTGCGAACATAGAAAAAGAAACCCGTAGCAAATACCAGCAACAATACAGCAGTAACGGCAGTGTACCAAATAGCGAGGCGGCGGCGGGTAGCTTGGAACATATTGTGAAAAAAGAAGAGAATTGGTCATTGGGAATTGGGAATTGGGAATTGGTCATTGGGAATTGGTCATTGGGAATTGGGAATTGGGAATTGGGAATTGGGAATTGGTCATTGGGAATTGGGAATTGGTCATTGGTCATTGGTCATTGGGAATTGGTCATTGGGAATTGGGAGATAATCTTAAAGCATTTCTGAAGTAGGGTGCACGCTACTGTATAAATTTCCTCCTCAGCGAACACCCTGCACAAACTTTGTGGAACAGGTGTCTCAGGGCTGTTTCATTCTTTGTAGGGGCCGTGCCCCGTGCCGGCCCTTCGATGCCTGAAACGCCCGTTCGATAATTGGTGGCGGGGGTAGGCACGCGGACACTACCCCTACAAAAACCTCGTTTTTGGGAACATGAAACCGCCCTGCGTCTCGCCTGTTCTTATTCCCAAAAACGGTTAGTTTAAAAAAGCCTGCTTCGCAAATCATCCCCAAAAAATTCAAATAACTTTGCATTATTAATACTTCAGACAGATGTATATGGAGCTGTCAGTATGGCATCGTACTGGCTAAACTTTTTAGGTAAAGGCCTGTGAACAAATTTTTATTCCGCGCGGCGATCGGGCTGTTAATGGCATTTTTTGGAGCCATCAGTTATTTTACCAGCAGTGTAGAAAATCCCGTAACTGGAGAGAAACAGCGGGTGCAGCTTTCTCCGCGCCAAGAGGTAGTTTTGGGATTGCAGGCGCGAGACAAAATGGCGGCTCAATACGGGGGACTTTATCCCGGCCAAACAATTCAGCAGTATGTCGATCGAGTCGGAGAAAAAGTTGTCAACGGTTCGGAGGCGAAAAAAGCGGGTTATCCGTTTCAATTCCACCTGCTGCGCGACCCCCAAACTGTCAATGCTTTTGCTCTCCCCGGAGGACAAGTTTTCATTACCGCCGGACTCCTGCGGCGGCTGAATTCCGAGGCTCAGTTGGCTGCTGTACTGGGACATGAAGCCGGTCACGTTGTCGGGCGCCACGCTGCGGAACACTTGGCAAAACAGCAGTTGGGAAGAGCTTTGGTAACGGCGGTTGGGGTGGCCGCTAGCGACGAGCGCGGTGGTGGCCAGCAGGCTGCATTAATTGCTCAAGCTGTCAATCAAGTTGTTAGTTTGCGCTACGGTAGATCGGATGAACTTGAGAGCGATCGGCTCGGTTTTCGGTTTATGACGGAAGCCGGTTACGATCCTAGAGGTATTGTTGAGGTGATGAAAATTCTCGGTGCTGCTAGGAAAGGTGAAGCAGCGCCGGAATTTTTGAGCTCTCACCCGAATCCTGAAAACCGAGTTCAAAAGTTGCAAGCTTTAATCGCCCAAAATTTCCCTAACGGCATTCCAGCTAATTTGATGTCGGGACGCGAAGAGTTTGCGAGGAATGTCTCGGGCGGTTAGCGAAAAGTAAATCTATTTGGGGCGATAGGCAATACTCGCATTGCTCTGGGGCGCGTTAAGTTTCTGAAGTATGCGATCGAGGGATTCCGGGAGGAGATCGGGGATTTCTAAGATCAAATGCTCGAAACGCTTGACAAGGCCAAAGAGAAACTTTAAAATTATAAACAAATCAAAAATAAAATAACTAAATCCACGCCGGGACGCCAATTCGTCCCGGTTTTTTGGTTTTTGTACGGTTATTTAGCGTTGCCACAAATGCACACCTAAATAGCGATCTCGCTATGGAAAAAAAACGAAATAAGGAGATTATGATGCCTAAGAAATGGATCGAAGTAATTGGATTTGCACTGGTTGGCGTTGGGACTTTGTGCGCTCCAACATCAGGCTGGTTACCATTTCTGATCGCGCTGTTATTTAAAATTATTCTGACAGCGTTGCCGCAAGATGAGCCGAATAAAACCGACAAAACCGCGTAAACGCGATCGCCAGTAATCCTATAGAGGAGGATCGATCGCAGAGCGATCGATCTTTATTTTTTCCGATCGGCGATCGCCTAAAATAAAAGAACGAGCCTCCCTAAACAAGAACCCCAAACCATAATGACCATTAAAGAACAACTCCTCCAAGCCATCGAAGCTTTGCCCAGCACAAGGCTTGCTGAAGCGCTCACCTTCGTGAATTTTCTCTCCACCAAACCTTCTATCACATCTGCTAAATCCCTCCTCGCTCACCTCAAGACGATCGGCACTTGGTCAGGCGACGACTTCCAAGAATGTCTAGAAATCGCCGAAAACTCACGCGGCGAAGCCGAATTTAACTACAGCCCCAATCCTTTTGAATAATGTTTCTCCTCGACACCAACCACTGTAGCTATGCTCTCGTAGGCAACACTCAAATACTAGATATTCTTGCAAACCTTGGGGATGAGTCGATCGCCACCTGTACCATTGTCAAAGGTGAACTGATTGATATGGCGGCGCGTTCGCAGCAGCGACAGGCGAATCTTGCCCTAGTTCAACGTTTTCTGCTTGGACTATACATCTACCTGATCGACGAAACCACTGCCGCAATTTACGGCAACCTCAAAGCCACAGTTTTCGATCGCTACGCCCCAAAAGACAAAGCCCAACGCCGTAGAACCAACATGAGGCAATTGGGAATCGGCGAAAATGACCTGTGGATTGCCGTCGTTGCAATCCAGCATCAACTTACTCTTGTGACAGCAGATCGAGACTTCCAACGCATTCAAGCAGTTCAGCCCTTCGACTTGGAATCGTGGATCTTAACATCTCCTTCTTGAAGGATGAACGCGAGCGATTCATCACGGATCGATCTCGATTTCCTACGGGATAGCTACGATGTTTTTCCCGATTAAATTCTCATTAGTAATAACCACAAAATCACTATCAACCAACTAAGCACTAACAACTATAACTCTATTCTCTTCTTCTCTTCCTTTGTGTCTTCGCGCCTTCGCGGTTCGTTTTTAATCCTAAATCACTGCTGCCCGGTTAACCGACCGATCGAGTGAGGAAATCCGCCAGGACACTGCGTACTTATTTAATGACAAAATAAATGAATTAAACTAACTAAAATTCAAGGATGATAGTTTTCAATGGCTATTAAAGACCAGCCCCAACTACCTCGTTTTAGGCAAATTAGCAATATTTTGTTATTGCTCTCAAGTTTGTTTCTACTGGCAAACATCTTTTTGCCCAATTTGTTCGGGGAGCAAATTCCGCGAGTTCCTTACAGCTTGTTCGTGCATCAAGTCCAAGAACAAGATGTAGTTCGAGCTTCGGTAGGTCAGAATGAAATTCGCTACCAACTCAAAGGCGAAAGCGATAAACCCGGTCAAGTGCTGTCAACTACGCCGATTTTTGACTTGGATCTGCCTAAACTTTTACAAGAGAAAGGTGTTGAATTTGCGGCAACTCCTCCTTCTAAAAATGGCTGGATCGGCAGTGTTTTGAGCTGGGTGATTCCGCCGCTGATTTTTGTGGCGATTTTTCAATTTTTCATGAACCGGGGCGGTGGTGGACCGCAGGGTGCGCTGTCGATCGGCAAAAGTAAAGCTAAGGTCTATGTCGAAGGTGAATCGGCGAAAATTACTTTTGCTGATGTGGCTGGAGTAGAGGAAGCTAAAACTGAATTGGTAGAGGTTGTTGAGTTCCTGAAAACTCCCGATCGCTTTACGGCAATTGGGGCGCGAATTCCGAAGGGGGTGCTGTTAGTCGGGCCTCCGGGAACTGGCAAAACGCTGTTGGCAAAAGCTGTGGCTGGTGAAGCGGGCGTGCCGTTTTTTAGCATCTCTGGTTCGGAGTTTGTGGAACTGTTTGTTGGTGTTGGTTCTGCAAGGGTTAGAGATTTATTCGAGCAGGCTAAAAAGCAAGCACCTTGTATTATTTTCATAGATGAGTTGGATGCGATCGGCAAATCTCGCAGCAGTAACGGTATGTACGGCGGGAATGACGAACGGGAACAAACTCTCAATCAATTATTAACTGAAATGGATGGTTTTGCTGCTGGCAATACTACGGTAATTGTGCTGGCTGCAACTAACCGCCCGGAAAGTTTGGATGCTGCTTTGTTGCGCCCGGGCCGTTTCGATCGCCAAGTTTTGGTCGATCGCCCGGATTTATCTGGCCGCGAAGCAATTTTGAACATTCACTCTCAAACGGTGAAGTTGGGCCCGGATATCGACTTGAAGGCGATCGCCGCTCGCACCCCCGGTTTTTCGGGCGCAGATTTGGCAAATTTGGTCAATGAAGCTGCCTTGCTAGCTGCCCGCAACAAGCGCCTAACTGTGGCACAGGAAGACTTTTTTGAGGCCTTTGAGCGCGTTGTAGCTGGCTTGGAAAAGAAGAGCCGGGTGCTCAATGAAAAAGAGAAAAAGATTGTCGCTTACCACGAAGTCGGGCACGCGATGGTTGGCGCTGTGATGACTGGCGGCGGCGAAGTGTCAAAAATTTCGATCGTCCCCCGCGGTATGGCTGCACTGGGTTACACGTTGCAGGTACCGACTGAAGATCGTTTCTTGTTGGATGAGTCGGAATTGCGCGGTCAGATTGCTACACTGTTGGGAGGGCGATCGGCTGAAGAAGTCGTCTTCGGCAGCATCACTACCGGCGCTTCCAACGACTTGCAAAAGGCCACAGATTTAGCCGAGAGAATGGTGACAACTTACGGGATGAGCAAGGTTTTGGGGCCTCTGGCTTACGATCGCGGTCAACAAGCAATGTTCCTCAATGACGGTATGGGAAATGCCCGCCGCGCGGTGAGTGCCCAAACTGCTGAGGCGATCGACCAAGAAGTCAAAGAAATTGTCGAAACTGCACACCAGCACGCTTTGGATATTCTCAAAGCCAATCGGGAATTGTTGGAAACAATTACGCAGCAACTGTTGGAAACTGAAGTAGTTGAAGGCGACAAACTGCACAAATACCTCGCCCAAGTGGAACCTTTAGATAAAGCTCCGGCTTGAGTTTAAAAGGGTTTGCATGGAGCCCAGAAACCGGGTTTTTACGAGAATACTTTGCTGTGGCAGATTCGGAAAAAACCCGGTTTCTTTGTCGGAGTGGGTAACTCCTTTTAAATTAAACCGTTGTAGAGATAATTCAGTTTCAAATTTGCTCAGGATTTATCCCCATTTCTCGCAGTTTTTCTGATAGGCGATCGGCTTTTTGCTGTGCTTGTTCCATTTGTCTTGATAACTCCACATAAGTAGGTAGGTACGTGACTAATTTGCCTAATCAGGAGAATTAGCATACACTAATGAATAAATTGGAGAAATTTATCGAAGACGATGCCAGATTGAATTGCTGTGGAATTTATTAGAAATGCATTTAAATTTGGCTCGTTTAATTACTAAAATACCAAGGTGATTAAGAGCCAAATTTTTGCTTGTTTAATTTGTTATTTGTTGCTTTAGTTGGTTGAAGTTCGCGATTATATTGGGAATCAACTGTTAGATTAGTTACGATACTTGCCAGCTTTTATGTGTGAAAAAATAGCTATATTCACTGATTCAAGAAAATTATTTTCAATTGCTGAAATCAGCAGTTTATAGGATTCATATGTCTATTTTCAGAATCCGATAAATAAGCGTTCAACACTTCTGCCCAGATCCATCTGTAGAGTAAATCTCTGATTATTCAATTATTTAATCTAAAATAAACTGACTCTGCTGTGCGGGTGAAGCCCGGATGCTGCGATCGCAAATTGGTCGATCGAACACAATCAAAATTTCAGATTAGCAGTGCCAGTCACGATCGAATAAAATCGCACCACTTGCCCGCCGATAGGTTGATCTGCTAAAACTAACAAAGTTTGATGCTTTCTCAGAAATAACATACATGGTAGCTACATCCGTCAAGATTAAACACGAAGTCAAGGACTTGTCCCTCGCCCCGTTGGGCAAGCAACGCATCGAGTGGGCTGGTCGGGAAATGCCCGTTTTGCGGCAAATTCAAGAACGCTTTGCTAAAGAAAAGCCTTTTGCTGGGATTCGCTTGGCTGCTTGCTGCCACGTAACCACAGAAACCGCTCATTTGGCGATCGCCATCAAACTCGGCGGTGGCGACGCCGTACTGATCGCCAGCAACCCCTTGAGCACCCAAGATGACGTAGCCGCTTGCTTAGTTGAAGACTACGGCATTTCCGTCTTCGCCCTCAAAGGAGAAGACGCAGCTACCTACGAACGCCACGTTAACATAGCCCTCGACCACCGCCCCAATATCATCATCGACGACGGCAGCGACGTGGTAGCAGCCCTGATCCAGCACCGCCCCAACCAAATTTCCGACTTGATCGGCACCACCGAAGAAACCACCACCGGCATCGTGCGCCTGCGCGCTATGTTGAAAGATGGCGTGCTGACTTTCCCCGCGATGAACGTCAACGACGCTGACACCAAGCACTTCTTTGACAACCGCTACGGCACCGGTCAATCTACCCTAGACGGCATTATCCGCGCTACCAACATCTTGTTAGCCGGTAAAAATATTGTAGTTGCCGGTTACGGCTGGTGCGGCAAAGGGACGGCACTGCGGGCCCGCGGCATGGGCGCTAACGTAATTGTCACCGAAATCGATCCGATTCGGGCGATCGAAGCAGTGATGGACGGTTTCCGCGTCATGCCAATGGACGAAGCCGCAAAAGTCGGAGATATCTTCATCACCGTTACGGGCAACAAACACGTCATTCGTGCCGAACATTTCGACACCATGAAAGACGGCGCAATGGTTTGCAATTCCGGTCACTTTGACATTGAAATCGACCTCAAATCCCTCGGCGCAAAAAGCACCGGCGTGAAAACAGTCCGCTCTTTCACCCAAGAATACCGCCTCAACAATGGCAAGTCGATTATTGTGTTGGGCGAAGGCCGTTTGATCAACTTGGCAGCAGCCGAAGGACACCCCAGCGCCGTCATGGATATGAGCTTCGCTAACCAAGCTTTAGCCACTGAATATCTAGTCAAAAACAAAGGCAAACTAGAGCCTGGTATTCATTCAATTCCTGTGGAAGTGGACAAAGAAATTGCCCGTCTCAAATTGGAAGCAATGGGCATTCACATTGATACATTGACAGCCGAGCAAATTGAGTACACCAACTCTTGGACTTCGGGAACTTAATCATAGTATGCTCGTTCCCGGTTTCTACCTGGGAACGAGCAATGACAACAGTCAACAGTCAGTAGGGGCGGTGCCAAGACTGCCCGCCCTCTTAGTAGTCAACAGTCAACAGACTAATAACTTCTTCTTACCAAATTATTAAATCAAAATGGTTGAATGGATAACTAACACAATGCAGTCGATGGGCTATCTGGGAATAGGCCTTTTGATGTTTTTGGAAAACCTTTTCCCCCCCATCCCCTCAGAATTGATTATGCCCCTGGCAGGATTCACCGCATCCAAGGGCGATATGCAGTTGGCGCCGGCGATCGCAGCAGGGACGATCGGGACCGTTCTGGGAGCACTTCCCTGGTACTATGCGGGTAAATTATTGAGCGAAGAACGCTTGAGAAATTTAGCCGACAAATACGGCAAGTGGATAACTGTATCGGGCGCTGATATTGACAAATCAAATAGATGGTTTAACAGACACGGCAACAAAGCCGTGTTTTTGTGTCGCCTAGTACCGGGAGTTCGTACCCTGATTTCGCTACCGGCTGGCATCAACAATATGCCTTTAATCCCATTTTTACTTTATTCAACAGGCGGCACAATTTTGTGGGTAAGCTTCCTGACTTTTGCCGGATATAAACTGGGTGCAAATTACGACCTTGTAGATGAATATCTCGGCCCGGTTTCTAAGATAGTTGCTGTGACTATTGTCATTGCTTTTATTTTGTGGCTTGTCAAGAAGAATATGCAGAAGGAAAAATATCGAAAATAAAGGCTGAAGCAAGAAAAATGGCAGAAGGCAGAAGGAAAAAGCACTAAGAAAATATTCTTATATTTCTGGAAAGAACAACGTCCAAATTTTATTGGTGCTTGCCAAATCCTCAAAACAATCTGCTTTTACACTGTATTCCAGGTTGATCAAGTACAATCCCCAAACCGGGTTTGTTTACAGTTTTAGATTTGTCTACTGATGGGCTATAGAGAAACAAGGTTACGAGCGTACTTCACC
This sequence comes from Microcoleus sp. LEGE 07076, assembly GCF_015207455.1. GTDB lineage: Bacteria > Cyanobacteriota > Cyanobacteriia > Cyanobacteriales > Microcoleaceae > Microcoleus. Next base: position 12,299 of record NZ_JADEWV010000092.1, on the reverse strand, counting down.
TAACCTACATGGAATATGGTGTATCTGCGAGTACAATCAATCACCCTTGTGAGTTGCTTCAACAATATCCCGAACACTAGGCAAGAAAAATAGATGGGAATACTTCAGAGAAAATTCTGCTATTTTTGCTACTTTATTAAGTTTACTTGAAAATTTGCGATCGCCAGCTCGTGACAGCGATCGCTTCTTCTTTCTTTTCACCCGCTCGCGAAGCCGTTATAACCTTCTTCCTGATGACGTAGTACGGAAAGCTCGGAGGCGACAGCACTGATGACTAATGACTAATGACTAATGACTAATGACTTCTGGTATAATCGTGGCAAAATAGGGAACATTGCTATCCGCACTGTTAATATATGTACGAAAAGATTGTAGCCCCGACAACTGGTTCTAAAATTACATTCAAAGACGGTTTGCCGATCGTCCCCAACGATCCGATCGTTCCCTTCATCCGTGGCGACGGCACCGGCGTAGACTTGTGGCCGGCATCCCAAAAAGTCATGGATGCTGCTGTAGAACAGGCCTACAGCGGCCAGCGCCAAATTAACTGGTTCAAGATTTACGTAGGCGACGAAGCTTGCGATGTCTACGGAACTTACCAGTATTTGCCCCAAGATTCCCTAGACGCCATCAAAGAATACGGCGTCGCCATCAAAGGGCCGCTGACAACCCCAATCGGTGGCGGAATTCGATCGCTAAACGTAGCTTTGCGGCAAATCTTTGACCTTTACGCCTGCGTGCGCCCCTGCAAATATTACGATGGAACCCCATCGCTGCACAAAACTCCCGAACTGCTAGACGTAATTATTTACCGGGAAAATACAGAAGATATTTACCTGGGAATTGAATGGAAACAAGGCAGCGAAATCGGCATCAAACTAATTGAATACCTCAACAATGAGTTAATTCCCGCAACACCAGAACACGGCAAAAAACAAATTCGTCTCGATTCTGGAATAGGAATTAAACCGATTAGCAAAAGCGGTTCTCAACGTTTAGTGCGGCGGGCAATGACCCACGCTTTGCGGTTGCCAAAAGACAAGCAGCAAGTAACATTGGTGCACAAAGGCAACATCATGAAATACACCGAAGGAGCTTTCCGAGATTGGGGCTACGAATTGGCCACCACCGAATTTCGCAACCAGTGCGTCACCGAAAGAGAATCTTGGATTCTCGGCAACAAAGAACACAATCCCGATATTAGTTTAGAAGACAATGCCCGCCAAATAGATCCGGGATACAATGCTTTGACTCCCGAAAAACAAGCCAAAATTCGCCAAGAAGTTGCCGACGTTCTGTTTGCAATTTGGGACAGTCACGGTAGCGGCCAGTGGCAAGAAAAAATCATGGTTAATGACAGAATTGCTGACAGTATTTTTCAGCAAATTCAAACCCGACCTGCCGAGTATTCAATTTTGGCAACCATGAATTTAAACGGAGATTATTTATCCGATGCGGCGGCGGCAATTGTCGGCGGATTGGGAATGGGCCCCGGCGCGAATATTGGCGATGAATGTGCAGTTTTTGAGGCAACTCACGGTACTGCACCGAAACACGCGGGTTTGGATAAAGTTAATCCAGGTTCGCTGATTTTGTCGGGGGTGATGATGTTAGAATATATGGGATGGCAGGAAGCGGCAGATTTGATTAAGAAGGGTTTGGGAGCGGCCATTTCTAATGGTGAAGTTACTTACGATTTGGCAAGGTTGATGGAGCCGCCTGTACCAGAACTTAAGTGTTCTGAGTTTGCGGATGCAATTATCAAGCATTTCGCTGATTGATTTCGATATCATCTCCGGTTAATTAAGCAGGAGCTTGTAGGGGCCCCTTCGCGCCTGATATCTAAACACAAATCAGCTCAATTCTGGTTGCACTGCTCCGGCATTGTTGACTGTTGACTGTTGACTGTTGACTGCGAGCCCGGGCCTAAAAGCATCGGTAATTGCTTTGAGATTTAAATTAACCAGTGAGAGCCTGGATGTGAATCCTCGCTTTACCCATTACTCATTACCTGTTTGGCCTGTTTGGCCTGTTTGGCCAATTCCTATGAACGTGCTTCGCAGTCAAAGATACACGGCATTTACACATTTGTGCGCGAAGAAACCGGGTTTTTTAGCGGATATGCCGGCTGCAACGCGCGTATTTTCGTCCATCTTTCCCCGGTTTCTTCCCCCCCGTCAGTCCGAATGCACGTATAGCGGTTCGATCGCGTCGTGAGGTATGCCATATACCGCCCGGTTTGCCCGGTTTGGTCGGTTTGGCAGATCCCGGATAGTACCTCATATAAGAGCACAGAAAGGCTATACATACATATATATGTACTGCGGACGGATGAATTTTTTGTCAAAAAGGACGATCGCACAGTGCTAAGCTACCAAAGGCATTGAAATATCTAAGGTAGAGAAAAGTTAAAATGTCAGCATTAAATGAAGTTCCCTTACTGTTGCGGGCAGCCCGCGGCGAAACCCTAGACCGCCCGCCTGTGTGGATGATGCGCCAAGCCGGCCGCTACATGAAGGCTTATCGAGATTTGCGAGAAAAATATCCCTCGTTTCGCGAACGTTCCGAAATTCCCGAAGTGGCGATCGAAGTTTCCCTTCAGCCATGGCGCGCGTTTCAACCCGACGGCGTAATTCTGTTTTCCGATATTGTCACACCCATGCCCGGTTTGGGCATCGAGATGGACATCGCCGAAGGCAAAGGCCCGATTATCGACGCACCCATCCGGACTCAAGAGCAAATCGACAACTTGCAACCGCTGAACCCGGAAGAAAGCTTGCCGTTTATCAAAACAATCCTCCAATCCCTGCGCGCGGAAGTCGGCAACAAATCCACCGTGCTCGGCTTTGTCGGCGCGCCCTGGACGCTGGCGGCCTATGCGGTTGAGGGCAAAGGTTCAAAATATTATGCCATCATCAAAAACATGGCATTTTCCGATCCAACTTTACTGCATCAGTTGCTGTCAAAATTCGCCGATGCGATCGCCGTTTACGTTCGCTATCAAATCGACTGCGGCGCGCAAGTAGTGCAAATGTTTGACTCTTGGGCCGGCCAACTGTCCCCGCAGGACTACGACACCTTCGCCTTACCTTACCAAAAACAGGTATTTGACCAAGTTAAAAAAACCCATCCCGACACCCCGCTAATTCTGTTAGTCAGCGGCAGTGCGGGCATCCTCGAACGGATGACAACCTCCGGCGCTGATATCGTCAGTGTCGATTGGACGGTTGATATGGCCGACGCGCGCCGGCGTTTGGGCCCGAACATGAAGGTTCAGGGAAATCTCGATCCCGGTGTGTTGTTTGGTTCTCAAGCGTTTATTCGCGATCGAATTCTTGATACAATTCGCAAAGCGGGCGATCGGGGACACATCCTCAATTTAGGACACGGCGTGTTACCGGGAACTCCCGAAGACAACGTGCGTTTCTTCTTTGAAACCGCAAAACAAGCCGACAAATTGCTCGCAGTTGCTGCTTAAATTTAATTCGATTGTAGAATCAGATCGAATTCCGGTTAATTGCACCTGATATTTGTAGGAAAACGGCAATGCCTATTAGTGTCAACTTAACGTCAAGCGTAGTCTCGATCTGCTGTTTGACGATTAGGCCTCGATCCCCCCTAGCCCCCCTTAATAAGGGGGGAACCCGAGCGCTCAAAGTCCCCCTTCTTAAGGGGGATGCGAGGGGGATCTAGACTTAGGTAAAAGCGAGATTTATCATGGGTTTCAAGCTTAAGTCACTAATGGGCAATGCCCTGCCCCTACCATCTAAAAATCCTCAAATTCTCCCCTCTTCCCCTCCGGCAAAATGAACCCCAAAAAAATTTTTGTGACGGGTGCAAGTGGCTGTATCGGTCACTACATGGCCGAAACTTTGATTCAAGAGACAAACCATGAACTTTACCTCTTAGTTCGCAACCCCGAAAAGCTAAAATTTGACTGGAAAGCCCGCCCCGGAATCCATATCATACAAGGCGATATGCGAGATATCGATCGCCATTCCGAACTACTGCAAACAATAGACGTAGCAATTTTAGCCGCCACAGCTTGGGGAGGAACCCAAGAAGTTTTTGATGTCAACGTCACCAAAACTCTCCACCTAATTCAACTACTTTCGCCCCAAAACTGCCAGCAAATAATTTACTTTTCAACAGCCAGCATACTCGGTAGAGACAACAACTTGCTCAAAGAAGCAGGCGAACTAGGAACAGATTATATTCGGTCGAAATACGATTGCATGATGCAATTATCCACCTTGACAAATGTGCCTCCAATTACCGCACTTTACCCAACATTAGTATTGGGAGGAGACGCAGAAAAACCTGTTTCTCACCTGTCATCCGGTTTGCCACTTGTTGCCAAATGGATAGGTTTAATTCGCTGGTTCAAGGCAGATGGAAGCTTTCACTTCATCCACGGTGCAGATATTGCCCAAGTAGTTAATTATTTAGTTGAACATTCGCCTGCTTCCGAGGAACCGCGACATTTTGTGCTAGGAAATCCGGCGATTACAGCTAACGAAGTGGTAGAACAAGCTTGCCAGTATTTGCATAAAAACATATTTTTTCGGATTACTCTGTCGCCTTGGTTGGCAGATTTCTTTATTTGGCTGTTCCGAATTCAGGTTGCAGCTTGGGACAGATTTTGCATCAGCTACCGCCATTTTACCTATCAAAATCTTGTGAATCCCGAAAGCATCGGAATGCCGAGTTACTGCGGCACAGTTGCGGATATGTTAAGAACTAGCGGGATTCCCGGCAAAAATGTAAAGTAGGCCATTAGTCATTAGTCCAACGTCATTAGTCCAACGTCATGTTTTGCTGTCGCCTCCGAGCTTTCCGTACAACGTCATCAGTCCGATGTCCGTCAAAAGAGGGAACGCCAATGTGTACCTTACCAGATATGTGTAGGGTGCGCCGAGGCGCATTTTACGAATAATGTAAGTTTTTCAAGTTCTTTTTTGTCTGAATCCGATGCTTTTTCAATGCGATTATCGTCAATTAAGGGTTAAATACGATAAGATATCAGCATTTGCTAACTTTAACAGGAAACTGCAACCTAAAAATTGCGCCCATTATTTTTGTGTTAGGGGGCGTGACCCCTCGCCAGATATTCAATTGAGTGCAAGATCGTAATTTTAGCCTTAACATTAAGTCTTGAGAGCCGATCGAACTCTCACGCCCCGCCAGCCCGATCGCAAGTTGTTTACTGATGTGAGGTTTAACATATAATGCGAGTTCTCCTAGTTTACCCGCTGTTTCCGAAAACATTTTGGTCTTACGAGAAAATCCTAGAATTAGTTGATCGTAAAGTGCTGCTGCCACCGCTGGGTTTGGTAACAGTAGCAGCTATTTTACCCCAACAATGGGAATTTAAGTTAGTCGATCGCAACATCAGACAAATTACCGAAGCAGAATGGGAGTGGGCCGAACTCGTCATTCTCTCAGCAATGATCGTGCAAAAAGAAGATTTGCTAGACATCATTCGCGAAGCAAAACGTCGCGGTAAATCCGTAGCTTGTGGCGGCCCTTACCCGACTTCTGTACCCGAAGAACCCCAAGCCGCGGGCATAGATTACCTGATTCTCGACGAAGGCGAAATCACCCTACCAATGTTCGTCGAAGCAATAGGGCGCGGCGAAAAAAGTGGAATGTATCGATCGGACGGCGTAAAACCAGATGTTACCACAACCCCAGTTCCCCGCTTCGACTTGCTGGAATTAGACGCCTACGATTCGATGTCAATTCAATTTTCCAGAGGTTGTCCATTCCAGTGCGAATTCTGCGACATCATCGTCCTCTACGGCCGCAAACCCCGCACCAAAGAACCCCAACAACTAATAGCAGAATTAGACTGCCTTTATAACTTAGGCTGGCGGCGCGGCGTGTTCATGGTAGACGACAACTTCATAGGCAACAAACGCAGCGTCAAACTATTGCTAAAAGACTTAGAAGTCTGGCAAATAGAACACAAATTCCCCTTTACTTTCAACACAGAAGCATCCATCGATTTAGCCCAAGACCAAGAATTGATGGAGATGATGGTGGCCTGCAATTTCAACGCAGTATTTCTCGGAATTGAAACTCCCGACGAAGAAAGCCTGCAAATGACCAAAAAATTCCAAAATACCCGAAATTCCCTAATCGAATCAGTAGAGTTAATCGCGAAAACAGGCTTGCGAGTAATGGCCGGATTCATCATCGGCTTCGACGGCGAAAAACCCGGCGCCGGTCAGCGGATTGTCCAGTTTGCCGAAGCAGCCGCCATTCCCAGCACAACCTTTGGAATGCTGCAAGCTTTGCCGCACACTGCATTGTCCCACCGACTAGCAAAAGAAGGGCGGTTGCGTGACAAATCTGGCAACCTCAACCAGACTACTTTGATGAACTTCATTCCGACGCGCCCTCTCGAAGATATCGCCCGCGAATATGTTGAGGCATTCTGCGAAGTGTACGATGCTGAAAAATATTTAGACCGGACTTATCGCCATTTCTTAATGTTAGGTGCACCGACAGCAAATATACCCGCTAGAGTTCCCAGTTTAATCGATTTGCGGGCACTGCTAACTGTGGTTTGGCGGCAAGGATTCAAGCGCCAAACTCGCTGGAAGTTCTGGCATCATTTGTTCAGCATTCTCAGACGCAATCCCGCAGTTTGGGACCATTATTTAACAGTGTGTGCTCACAACGAGCATTTTCTGGAATACCGTCAAATTGTCCGCGATGAAATTGAAGCTCAATTAGCAGAATTTTTGGCCAACGAGTCTCAAACAGTATATCAAGAACCTGTTGCTGTTGAGGAAAAGCAAGTGCAAGCGGCTTAGGGTTGGAGAATTCTACCGCAAATAAACGCAGGTAAACGCAGATGAAGGTAAGATTGTCTGCGTTTATTTTGTTGAATCCAGGACTCCCATATAAAGAAACCGGGTTTGTTGACAAAAACCTGCGCGCTTGGCTGCTAACGGTTGACAGTCAACATCATGTATGAGTGTTACCGGAAATGATATCATATCCTGCCGCCCGACCACTTCTTTTGATGACTGAGCAGGTAATATCAAATCCTGTCTTCATCGCAATAATAAAATCGAGTCAACCGTCAACCGTCAACAGTCAACCGTCAACAGTCAACATCACCTGACGGTGTAACCGGAAATGATCTAAAATACTACTATTGGCGGCAGCAGTTATTTCGGGAGATAGAGGCGCGATCGCCCGAAAATATGAAAATCTAATAAACAAGCTCAAAAATAAAAAAAATCGCGATCGCCCTCAACCCGCCATGCAAGGAACAAATCACATCAGGACAGCAGCTCTACTAGGGCTTCTCAGCGGTCTTCTCGTCTTGGGAAGCTATTATTTAATCGGTAACGAGCAAGGACTGTACATCGGCTTGGCCCTAGCCGCCTTCAGCAGTTTTAGCTCTTGGTACTACTCCGATACCGCCGCTTTGATGGCTTACCGCGCCCGCCCGATCGCCCGCAGCGAAGCTCCCGAAATCTACGATATCGTAGCATCGCTGAGCGCAAAAGCCGAAATTCCCGTACCCAAAATCTTTGTAGTTCCGACTCAATCTCCCAACGCATTCGCCACAGGAAGAGACCCGGAACACGCGACAATTGCAGTTACCGAAGGCATTATCAATCTGCTTTCCCGGGAAGAATTGGAAGGCGTATTAGCCCACGAACTAACGCACATTCGCAACCGCGACACTCTCACTCAAGCAGTAGCCGGGACGATCGCCGGTGCGATTACATTTGTGGGGCGAATTCTGACATTTGGAGCACTTTACGGCCCGGTGACGCGGGACAGCAGACAAGGCCCAAATCCATTTGGTTTGCTGTTTTTAATCATTTTAGCACCGCTATCAGCAACGCTAATTCAATTGGCGATTTCTCGGACGAGGGAATTTGCAGCCGACAGTGGTGCGGTGGAAATTACCAATAACCCGATCAGTTTAGCAAACGCCCTGCAAAAATTGGAAAAAATGAGCCGTGAAATTCCGATGCACGGGAATCCGGCGATGTCGCCGCTGCTAATTGTGAATCCTTTTTCCACTCAAGGTTTGCAATCACTTTTCCGCACTCACCCCTCTACCGAAGAGCGGATTCAGCGGCTTTTAGCGATCGCGCAGCAGCAGCAAAGTGCTCCTGTGATGGCCTACTTGAGCGGAATTTAAGCAGTTGAAAATGCAGCAACAATATTCACAAACCCGGTTGTTTGAAGCAGCCGGGTTTTTGTATGTTGATAATGATAACTGTGGTACGATGGAAAGCAGTATATAGCGGTTCTCAGTTAGCTGTGTTGGTTCTATTCTTCTCCCACCAAATCAGCTCTAACTTTCTCAACAACTCGATTCAACTCAACCGAATGAGAAGCCTTAAATAAAATCCGATCGCCCTTTTCAACAAACTCCACCAACCGCTTTGCTAAATCTTCCCGCCCCTTTTGGGCCGTAATATCTCCTACCTCCACAAAAGGCAAACCAGCCGCACCCGCCGCCATCGCCGCCGCTTCCTCAAAATCTGCAAACACAAACAAAGCATCAAGCTTCAAATCTCGCGCCGCCCTTCCCACTTGTCGGTGAAATTCGATCGCCCTGTCGCCCAATTCCTTCATCGTTCCCAACACCGCAATCCGGCGCTTTCCCGGAGTATCCGCCAACAGTTTCAAAGCCGCCAACATCGACTCCAAACCAGCATTGTAAGTCTCATCTAAAATTACAATATCATTCGGCAAATCGTAGCGACGCGCCCGTCCATCCGGTAACTCCACCGACAAACCTTGCTTTAAAACTTCCCAATCAATACCTAAAACTTTTGCTACCGCCAAAGCCGCCAAATAATTTACAGCATTGTGCCTTCCAGCCAAGGGTAGCGGCAATTCCACACCTTCTACAAGCATTGTATCATTATTCAGCAATTCCCCGCACAAATCACCGCCTTCCAATCCGTAACTTAAAGTTTTTCCCTGCCAAACTTTGGCCGCAGTTGCGATTAATCTGTCAGAATCGTGGTTGAGAATAGCAATACTTTCAGCAGGCATTTCTGCTAACAGTTCGCATTTAGCGATTGCGATCGCCTCTTCCGAACCCAATCGCCCGATATGAGCCGTTCCAGTGTTAGTAATTACCGCAACACTCGGACGCGCAATTTGTGATAGCAGCGCAATTTCTCCTAGCCCGCGCATTCCCATTTCAATTACAGCATAATTGTGGGTCGGTGAAAGCTCCAACAGAGTTTTGGGGACTCCAATTTCATTGTTGTAGTTATATTGAGTTTTCAGAACATTTCCGCTGGTTGATAAAACCGCTGAAATTAATTCTTTAGCAGTAGTTTTCCCTACTGAACCAGTAACAGCAATTATCGGTATACTGAATCGATCGCGCCACCAACGGGCGATCGCCTGGTAAGCTTTTAAAGTATCGTCAACCCGCAACAGCGGAAAATTAGGCAATTCCTCTTGCCAATCGCGATCGACCACCGCCGCAATCGCCCCCAAATCCCGGGCTTTAGCCACAAATTTATGCCCGTCAAAATTGTCTCCCCGCAGCGCCAAAAACACTTCGCCCCCATCAAGAGTGCGCGTATCTGTAGCAATAGCTGTCCCTACAACTGTCAAAATGCCCTCAGACACCACAGGCAAAGGTACAGTTAAAATTTCAGCAAGTCGGGCGATACTTACGCGACAGACCATATTAGCAGCACTCACATTTCAAATAATTATTTTCACAGCTAATCCTACCTCGCCCCTCCTCAAATTTAATTAACACCACTTTCACTCAAAGAATCCAACCGATGAAGCCGGGGTTCCCAACCCTGGTAGCCATCAGTCATTTCCATCCCCAATCGCCGATCGAACACAGTATGATATCATGTCTGGTCGATTGACCGCAATAAGTAAGGTTTTTACAGTTGGTAATCGATCGAACATGATATGACAGAGAGTGGCAGGCGAGGATTGTCAAAGTCAATCATTATACTAAATCGTCCGCCCAACCAGAAATCCGATCGAACTCACATCTTGCACCAACATCAATTACTTGTTTAGAAACAGGCCCGATGGGCCTGTTCCACAAGAGATCAATTTTATTGTGGAACAGGTCCATCGGGTCTGTTATTGAGAATAGTGCAACATCTCAGATCCAACCAACCCACATTTTTAGGAAGCATCTGGCCTTGACAAAAAGCATTGTTTTAACCCGCCAGCGATCCTCCCCGCTCGCTGGTAGATATATCCGCCAGCGAGATATTAAGCTCGCACTACAAATACCAAACTAAGATGTTCCCCATTTTTACCAATACTTTACAAAATTTATGGTACTTTTAGGCCTTGCTGATTGCCAGCAATTCATGTAATAGTGGTGTTGGTAAATAGTTTAGTTTAACTAAGCAAAAAATATCGATCGACTGTTGTCTGTGCTCACCGCTTCCACCCCTCGCGCCCCGTCCGGCAAGAAGCTAGGTAGAGTCAATTGTGGTGCTTCATCTGCCAATTCAACAAACCAATGGCGCTTAAAGCTCGTCTCAAATCCTCGGAGGGTTAATCAACAGTGAACGACTACAACAGAGAAAGCCACGAAGCAGAACAGTTACTTTACAACCACTGGCTAGAGTTAGTACAAGTAGAGCAGCCGGCCGAACTGATCGGCCGCTTTCGTACTTTGTTTATCCACGGCATCGGATATCCCGATCGCACCATCACCGACGCACTCGAAAAAATAGCAGCCTCAAAACACGCCCAACAAGAATTCAAGTACATCCTCAACCGCTGCTGCCACATCCCGATCAACCGCTGGCAAACATACCCCAGCAAGCAAGCAGCCATCCCCGAATTAATCGCTGTGTTTGAAGAAGCCCCAAAAATAGTCATTGGATACAGTCGATCGCGCGCAGTTCACTCCATCCCCCAATTAGTAAATCAATTTACCGAAAGCGAACAGTACCTAGCCCTCAAACGCTTAGCCAAAGTCATCAGCCACAGCAATGAAGACAGCAGCAACACCAAAACCCCCGCCACCCTACCCCTTGGAAGCTTAATTCCTCGATACCCTTACCTCTACAAACACTGCCTCCTCAGCCACGACAGCACCTACGAACAGCAGACAATCATTAAAAAAATCCAAGCCCAAAAGCAGCAGGAATTTGAAATCGACCTCTCGCAATACGTCGCTCACCAAGTGAGAAAAGCCCAAATAGCCAGGAGACAAACCTCACTTTCCTTCGGCAGGAATATACAGCATATAAAAAATCCGACCTTGTTGAGCGACCCGGAACTGTTCTTTGCCCTCAAGCAATTTGTCGGAAAAGTAGAAGGAGCCGATACCTACAGACAGCTAGCGGGGCGCTTCAGGGCGAACACCACCACAAACCAGTCCTACGGCTCCTTTAAAGACGACTTGTACGAATACCTGATTTCTTCCGTCACCGACGATCGCTACGGCAAATGTCAATTTAGCGAAAAATTGTATAACCTACTACAAAACACCTTTCCCCACAACGACGATCGCAAATTCAACGAATTTTTAATGCTCAGAACTTGCAGCCAACTATTGAACTTTTTAGTAGTAGAGAGTCCAGCGCGGCCCAACCACTTTGTCTTCATCGACCTGATCTCCAACCTCGGAGCCACCCAAACCACAGGTTTGCTGCTGAAAATCGTGCTAATTTGTAGCAAAGTCAAGCCCTATCTAGAAAAGCGGTTGGCAATTTTGTTCGGTCACTACGAACTTTGTACCCGAGAAGGCGTAGCGTGGTTAATCAAAGCCCTAGAAAACCTGAATCTAGCTTTGAGTACCAATTTTGGGAAGGTGGACGTATCTTTCGTGCGGTAGTCAGCCGGCCCAACAACAGTCTTGTCTGTGCTGCCACCTGACAAAGCATCACACCAAGGAACCGGGTTTCTAAATCGCTAAAAACTTCACGTTTAATTGTAACGACCTAATTCACTGCCCAAACCTATTCAAAAGACACTATTCTGTGTTAAAATCCCAAGTGTATCAGATTCGGTTGCAGGCTTTGTTCATTGCTACAGAATTGTCTAAAAACTTGCCCTTCTGTATCGGCAGGGAACTCTCCGAAACTGAAATCTTTGCACTGTCTAAATTTTGGAGTTATTCCTCATGTCGATATACGTCGGTAACTTATCCTACCAAGTTACCCAAGAAGACATCACCACCGTCTTCGCCGAATACGGAACCGTTAAGCGAGTACATCTACCTACCGACCGGGAAACCAGTCGCCCTCGCGGCTTCGGTTTTGTAGAAATGTCAACAGATGCAGAAGAAGATGCAGCGATTGCTGCTC
>NZ_JADEWV010000091.1 GCF_015207455.1 Microcoleus sp. LEGE 07076 | reverse complement strand
TAGGCGTAACCGTTGCTTTTCAGGAGGCGATCGCGCAATTGGCTCAAAAACCTTTCAAACGAAGCTTTTGACTCCGGCGTACCAAACTCTCGCAGTTTTTTCCACTGCGATTCATCGGTAGTGATCGATAGAGCCATCATCGCATCTTGGGGGACAACCGTTGCTCCCGCCGGTAAATCTTTGGCGGGCCCGCGGGAAATGACGAGGTAGTACGCGAGAAAGCCTAAACCGATCAGAAGTGTGCCGACTCCGATCGCAAACAGCAGGGAAGATTTATCTTTCTTAAACATTATTCGTAAGGTTTGGGTGCTCGCAACATGATAGATGATTTTCTTGCCTAATGTAGCAAATGTTGAAACAAGAAGGAAAAACAGAAACTGTTGACTGTTGACTGTTGACTGTTGACTGTTGACTGTTGACTGTTGACCGTGCGAATTTCTCCTGTGGTACAAGCCACCAGATTTATCCGTGGAATTAATCCAAAATCTAAAATCTAAAATCCTCAAGCCCCCGAATTAATCCGTGGGGTAAATCTAAAATCTAAAATCTAAAATCGAATGACTGTTGACGGGCGGGTCGAAAAACTGAATGCTTGAGTGTTAACTGTTGACAGTCAACAATCACCTGACGGTACAACCGGAATTGATATCAAATCCTCTCTTCATCGGAATAATAAATTCGAGTCAACAGTCAACCGTCAACAGTCAACCGTCAACAGTCAACCGTCAACATCACCTGACGGTACAACCGGAATTGATATGAATCAGTTTCTCGCCTTAAAGTCTTTAAAAATCGTTTGAAACGAGTACATCAGGCGGTGGACATCGTTTGTCGCTCTCGGAAAAATCTTGAGTTCCCATTTTTTCCGAGAGGTAGTTAGCAGTTTTGCTACGGACTGGGAGTAACTGTTAGAAATGAAATAGCTGCCACCTTCGTAGCGAATGTCTGACGCTAATCCAATAAAAGCACCCGCCATTTCTAGTTGAAGTTCCGAGGTGCTGTGTTCAGATTTTACTGCTAAAATTACTTGCGAGTGTCGGGGTTCGCGGTTGAGCAAGCGACAGATATTCGCTTCTTTTTGGTACAAAATTAAAACGTTGCAGTTGTGCAGAACTCCTGCTCTACCTTGGACTTTTACTCCGAGGTGAATTTCTAGGGCTGGTTTGTCAGGAAATTCCACCACAGCATGAGTGTATGGATGTGCGATGCCGTGGATTGTTCCGGCTGTTTTTCTAAAGGTTAAATATTTTGGTGTTTCGTCGTCTAAAACATTGTTGTAATAAATATTACCGCCTTCATTAGCAACTGCTTTTAGCAGGATGGTGAATAGGTAAGCGTCAAAAATTCTTGCTTGTTCTGCCGCTCCGTTGAAATCGGGATCTATTGAGTTTTTTAGTTTGCTTTTAATTTCGGAATTTACGGTGTAGTTGCTCGGATCTGAGGGAAGTTTTTCCAGCAGTTGCTTGAGGGCGATCGCCTGTTTGTGGCGGGGGGCTGTCACGCTGGACGTAAACTCGATTGTTTGGGCTGTTTCTGTACCTGAATTGGCAAAGATAATTTTTGTGCCGAGGGGAGAGGTTTCCGATTCTACTTTCAAGAAATAAGCAATTTCATCTTCCATTTCGGAAGTGTTCACCGTCGCTTGTTCGACAGCATCAATTAATAGCAAAAGTTGTTCTTTTGCGGTATAATCTTCTATCTTTAGCAGAGGTGTCTTTCTTTTGAGCGATCGCTCTTGAATTACTTTACCTATCTCTACATTATCTGCTACTTGTTGAACTACCCAACCTAAATTAAACTCATTCAGAATTGCCGCCAGTTCTTGATAGAGTTTGGCGTACTCGATCTCGTCCATAATTGTTTCTGCGCTGCACATTATTCTAATTATACAAGTCGGTTGATTTTTTTGTCAATCAGCCAACAGCCAACAGCCAACAGCCAACAGTCAACAGTCAACAGCCAACAGTCAACAGTCAACAGCCAATTAGGAGTAAGCTATTTTACGACAAACTAGCGATCGAACTATGGCAACTATCAACGACAACTACCTCAAACTCAAAGCCGGCTACCTGTTTCCCGAAATTGGGCGCAGGGTGAAAGCCTTTGCAGACACGAATCCCGATGCGCCCATCATCCGGCTGGGGATTGGCGACGTGACGGAACCGCTACCTGCTGCTTGTCGCGAGGCGATGGTGGCGGCGGTAGCAGAAATGGGTTCGCGGGATACCTTCAAAGGATACGGCCCGGAACAAGGTTATGAATGGCTGCGGGAGAAAATTGCCGAGCACGATTTTAAGTCACGGGGATGCGAAATAGATGCTTCGGAAATCTTTATTTCTGACGGTTCTAAGTGCGATTGCGGTAATATTTTGGATATCTTTGGCAACAATAATACGATCGCAGTTACAGACCCAGTTTATCCGGTGTATGTAGACACAAACGTGATGGCAGGACACACGGGAGATGCGAACGAAAATGGCGAATACGGCGGCTTAGTTTACCTGCCAATTACCGCAGAAAACAATTTTACTGCCCAAATTCCCACTGACAAAAAAGTCGATTTAATTTACTTGTGTTTTCCCAACAATCCGACGGGCGCAACTGCCACCAAGGAACACTTGCAAGCTTGGGTAAATTATGCTAAGGCGAACAATTCGATTATTTTCTTCGATGCGGCTTACGAAGCGTATATTACCGATCCGAGTTTACCGCATTCTATCTACGAAATAGAAGGTGCGCGCGATTGTGCGATCGAATTTCGTTCTTTTTCCAAAAATGCTGGTTTCACAGGTACTCGCTGCGCCTTAACAGTTGTACCGAAGACTTTGACAGGAAAAGCAGCCGACGGTTCCGATGTCGAAATTTGGAAATTGTGGAACCGACGCCAATCTACTAAGTTTAACGGCGTTTCTTACATCGTCCAGCGCGGTGCAGAAGCAGTTTATTCTCAAGAAGGTAAAGCACAAATTCAGGCGTTAGTCAATTTTTACATGGAAAATGCTGCGATTATTCGCGAAAAATTGACAGCAGCGGGAATTCAGGTTTTTGGCGGCGAAAATGCACCTTACGTGTGGGTAAAAACGCCTCACGGTTTGACGAGTTGGGAGTTTTTCGATAAGTTGCTGGAAACTTGCAATGTGGTGGGAACACCGGGTTCTGGTTTTGGTGCGGCGGGCGAGGGTTATTTCCGCATTTCGGCGTTTAATAGTCGGGAGAATGTGGAGGAAGCGATGAGACGGATTGTGGAGAAGTTTAAAGTTTAATCTGATCTCTGGCTTAAACCGAAAGGCCGCCAGCAAATGAGTTCCCTGGCGGATCTAGCAATCCTTGTAGGAGGGGTAAAAAAATTACGACTCCTGCAATGATTGCTATAGATAGTTTATTGTGAGGGTGAAAAAGCAATGTCCTCTAGCGAATTTACCATCAAAAAAGTTAAACAAGATTTACAACCTCACAAAGGTTACTCGCTCAGAGGTGAGACGTGAACTTTTCAAAATGTATAAATGTATATCAGTGATAGCGGTTTGCAAGCAATTGAGAATGTTAAAAGTGTGGAGTGTCCGACAATAATTAATCGGCTCAAACAAGTAGAAAAACTCTTGCCTTCTTTTTTGAATAGACCAATCTTGAAGTGGGTGAATTGGATGAATTAGAAACATTGATTTGTCGGCTCAAAAAACTTGGAGCTGGTTGTGGACAGGAGTAGACAACTTTAAACCAGGTATTTTAGGATGGGTATTGGGGGTTCGTAGGGTTTTGGTGGTAAGCTGGGAATGTGGGGTGTAGCGGAATGGCGATCGAGGTTATTTATGGATGCTGAAGAACTTTTAGAAAGATACGCAGCAGGAGAACGAAAATTTCATTCAGTAGACCTTAGAGAAGAAAACCTCAAAGGTGCGGACTTGAGTGGAATAGACCTATACGGTTCTAATCTCTCCGGTACAGACTTGAGTGAGGCAACTCTAACTAGGGTAAATTTTAATAATGCCAATCTCATTAAAGCATCCCTGAACAATGCTAATTTGAGCAGTTTAGTAGGCGCTTCTTCAGCAAATTTGAGTTGGGCAGACCTGAGTGGTGCAGATTTGAGTTGGGCCAACTTTAGTAGTGCTACTTTAAATTATGCTAACTTAGAGCGGGGAACTCTGACAGGAGCAAACTTTAATAACGCTAAATTGTTTGGTGTCAATTTAGACGAGGCAAATCTGAGCAGTGCAAGTTTAGATAGTGCTGACATACCTGTAGCTTCTTTGCATAAAGCGAACCTAAGTAAAGCGAATTTGAATAAGGCTGATTTGACTGAGGCATACTTAGTGGAAGCTGACTTAACTCTGGCAAATTTGAATGAGGCTATATTGACATCGGCCAAAGTTCAAAAAGCTAAATTCCAGAAAGCTAATCTGCACAAAGTGAATCTGTCAAGAATGAATTTGACTAATGCCAATTTAGAACAAGCAAAACTGGACAGTGCAAATCTAAAATATGCTTGTCTGCAAGGTGCAAATCTAGAAAGAGCCAATCTACGATCTTCTAATTTGACCGGAGCTAATCTGATAGAAGCAAACTTAAAAAGGGTAGACTTTAGTTGGTGTGATTGTTATGGCTGGAATATCAAAAGTGCAGACTTAACTGGTACAATAATGCCCGATGGAGAAATCTACCAGCCAGAAACCTCTAAAATAGAAATCTACAACAAACAAATTTCTCAACAAGAATCTCAAACAGGAAAATCTATGACGCGCAAAATTATTCGTACTGACAAAGCACCGGCACCCGTGGGCCCTTACAATCAAGCGATCGCCGCAACGGGCACTATGCTGTTTGTAGCTGGCCAAATTGCGATCGACACTAGACTAAACGATATCGTCTACACCGACGATGTGGCAAAACAAACCCAACAAGTTATGGCAAATCTCGAAGCCATTCTCACAGAAGCCGGCGCGACTTGGTTGGATGTCGTAAAAACTACGGTGTTTCTCAAAGATATGAATGATTTCGCTGCTGTGAATGCGGTTTATGCGAAATATTTTGATGCGGAAACTGCACCGGCGCGCGCTTGTGTCGAGGTGGCGCGTTTGCCGAAGGATGTGTTAGTTGAGATTGATTGTATTGCTGTTATTTGATTATTAGGACTCGATCTTCGGAATTCTTGCCCCCTACTTCCCCGTGAGACAAATTAGGTACGTTGTTGCGATCAAAGCGCTCTTTATAAATATTAGGAAAGAGCGCTTTGATCGCAACAACGTACGCTCAACTCAGATTGTTCTTAAGTCAACCGTATTAGGTTATACTATTTCTCAAAAATCTTGGTACAATAAAATTTTGGGCAAGAGTTAAGCAGAGGGTTGTTTATACTGACCATTTTGTAAGGTGCGTCGATCAATTGTCGATTTTTTTGAGGGATTTTTAATGGCGACGCACCCTACAGCTAAGCATACTTTATATTTTATTCAGTCCGCGTAGGCGGACTTCGTTTGTATAGTAGCGGTTTCAACCGCCAAACGATCGCAGATAGTTTCAACCGCCGAGGGTAAAGTGCGCGACTGTCTTCACTCCCACAGCCGTTAGCGCAGCCCTCGAAGAGGATCGCACTTTTCGATCTGGATCTGTCGCGCACCTACTCCTAAATCAATCTGAAACAATCAGATTTAATCTCAATTAGCAATTAGCAATTACTAATTACCAGTTACCAATTAGCAATTAGCAATCACTCTACACAAGCAATTACCAATTACCAACTGTCAACTATTTATTCAACGCTTCGCGGGCGGCTACCGCTTCGTCGGGATGAATATTTAAGCGGGTCAAATTAATCCGACCTTTATTGTCAATTTCTCGCACTTTGACAATCACTTCATCGTTCACAGCTAACTCGTCTTCCACTTTTCCAACGCGGTAATCCGCTAACTGGGAAATGTGAATCATTCCTTCTTTGCCAGGGAGAATTTCCACAAAAGCGCCGATCGGAATAATTCGAGTTACGCGGCCGACATACACGTCTCCCGCATTCAGCTTGCGCGTCATGCCTTGGACAATGTTGTAAGCCCGCTGAGCTTTTTCGTTATCGTTACCGGCAATTGTTACGGTTCCGTCGTCTTCGATGTCAATTTTGACACCGGTTTCTTCGGTGATGGCTTTGATTGTTTTGCCACCGGGCCCAATTACCAAACCGATAAATTCTGGATCGATTTTCAGGGTTAACAAACGCGGCGCAAACGGCGACATTTCCTTGCGGGGAGTGTCGATGGTTGCTAGCATTCTTTCTAAAATGTGCAGTCGGGCGGGTTTGGCTTGGCGGATGGCGGTGGCTATCACATCTAAGGGCAAACCTTTGATTTTCATGTCCATTTGCAAAGCAGTAATTCCGGTGTCGGTACCGGCTACTTTGAAGTCCATGTCGCCTAAGAAGTCTTCAATTGCTTGAATGTCTGTCAAAATTCGGACTTCATCGCCTTCTTTGATTAATCCCATTGCCGCGCCGCTGACGGGTTGGGAAAGGGGAACGCCTGCATCCATTAATGCTAGTGTCGATCCGCACACTGAACCCATTGATGTTGAACCGTCGGAAGAAAGGATTTCGGAGACTACGCGGATCACGTAGGGGAAATCTTCTTTTGATGGCAAAACGGGGACTAGGGCGCGTTCTGCGAGGGCTCCGTGACCGATTTCTCGGCGTCCGGGCGATCGCATCGGTTTAGTTTCTCCCACGGAAAACGGCGGGAAATTGTAGTGATGCAAGTAGCGTTTGTCTTGCTGCGGGTGCAAGTCGTCTCCTAAATCTTGGGCATCGCCCGGGGTTCCCAGGGTTGCTGTGGACAAGACTTGGGTTAACCCGCGATTGAACAGCGCACAGCCGTGTACTCGCGACGGCAGCACTCCTACGCGACAGGAAACGGGTCGCACCTCGTCTAGCTTGCGGCCGTCTACACGAACGCCATCTTCGAGGATTTGCTTCCGCATCATTTTTTTGGTAACGTCTTTGAAAACGTTGCCAATTGTCTTGGTGTTCGCGCCGGCGGCTACTTTGATCGGATCGTCTTCGGCGAGTTCGGCGATGGCTGATTCGACTTCATTGGCTTTCACTTCGTCTAAAGCCGCATTCCGTACTGTTTTGTCTTTTTCAAATCTGGACAAAATGATGCGGATGGGTTCTTGGGCGCGATCGCGAATAAAGTTTTCCAGGGCCATATCTGGCGATGGGCGTTCCTCTACCACTAAGTCAATGCCCAATTCCGCCATAATTTCGCGCTGGGCTTGAATCAAGTCGCAGGTTGCTTCGTAGCCGAAGTCGATCGCCTCGATGATATCTTGTTCCGGCAATTGGTTAGCGCTGGCTTCCACCATGATTACTCCGTCTGGAGAACCGGCTACCACGAGATCCAACTCGCCTTCTTTGATTTCGCTGTAGGTGGGGTTGATGATGAAATCGTCCCCTACTAAGCCGACTCGCACTGCCGCCATCGGCCCGTAAAACGGCATTTTCGCCAGCAGTATCGCTACTGAAGCGCCCGTTACCGCTAAAACGTCCGGCGGCACTTGTTCGTCCATCGACAGGGTTGTTGCTACAACTTGGATGTCATCTCGCAGCCAGCTTGGGAATAGCGGGCGCAGCGGTCGATCGATCAAGCGCCCAGTCAAAGTCACTTTTTCTGGGGGACGCCCTTCCCGCCGCAAAAATCCACCGGGAATTTTACCGCCTGCGTAGAGTCTCTCTTCGTAATCCACCAACAAAGGCAGGAAATCTATTCCCTCTCTCCCTTGCGATCGAGTCGCCGTCACTAAAACCGCCGTGTCACCCGACTGAATCAAAACTGCACCGCCTGCTTGAGGCGCTAGTAAACCAATCTTCAGTCTAATATCCCTTCCATCGAAGGATATTGACTTGTCTATCTCTACCATGTAGGATTGCTTCCTTATCTACCACATTCTTTCTCTGTCGGGATCGTAACATTACCACAGGATGTTTGAAAGTCCAATGCCAAAAGACAGAGAGATTATTCGGTATTGTGGGTCGATCGGCGACAAGGCTCTTGTAAGCATTTATACTCTTTGATGGTGTTTGGGATTCTAAAATTGACGATCCGGTCGATCGCCTGCCAAACGTCTGAAATAGATGGTAGGATCTTGATTCTGCCAAACAGGCAAAACAGGGAATTGGAAATTGGGCCTTTATAGCATTAGCCAAACAGGAACTGACATCTTGCACCCTTGTCAGGTAGATAAAAAGCTTATTGAAAATGGTGTAAGATGTCAGTTGAAACTCAAATATTGCAGCAATGTCAATAAGGCGATTTTTCGCGGGTGGGGGCGGGTTTATTTAAGCTGTTTGCAAGCTTTAAGGCTATTGGCGAAAGGGCCCCTACAGGTGATTGCAACTTGTGTAAGATGTCAGTTGAAACCAACTAACAAATAACTAGAGCTTTTCTCAGTTAAATGAGGTACGCCCGATCGCGGTAATGGGCGATCCAATAGCTGCAAGCTTCGCTAACCGGCGATCGGGTATTCCCAATTCCCAATCACCTTGTTGCCAATTACCTTGTTGCCCAGAATTCCTATAATAACAAATAACTAATATTCAAAATGGCAATTTTACACGGTAGTTGGATCGTCGATTTACAAAAAAATGGCTTATTTATTTGGGGAGAAAATTGGCGGAAAATAGGGGCGATCGATGCCATTGAATCGGGAATAAGTCTGCCGCACCCCTTGGCAATGACGGAAGCGGAATTGAAGATTTTCGTAAAGTCCTTGCAGCAGTCGGGTAAACTGAACTGGCAATTACTCGAAACCGCAGAAATTCCGGCGAAAACTCAGAAAACTAAACGATCGCCCAAAAGTCCAACCGCAGCATTTGCGAAGGAAAATTTATCGATTCAGAAGCAAGTTCGGGCGATCGCACTTCCCACCCAAATCTCGGCAGACAAGGCAACTCTGATGCCGCAGCACTCAGCAGCATCACTGGATGAACCAGCCAAAACTGAGGAAATTTATCTTTATCCTTGGCAAGTCGAAGGTTATTTACTCAACCCTCAAGCAGCTTTTGTGTTCTTGCAATCATTGCCGCTCAATAGCACAGAAGCAGACTCTTTTGTCGGTTCAGATTTGCGTTTTTGGTCTCATATTGCTAGGTGGAGTTTGGATTTGTTGGCGAGGTGCAAATTTTTGCCAGCATTGGAGACACAATCCGACGGTTCTGCTATTGCTAAATGGCAACCTTTGTTAGATAGTTCTACTGATATTCTCCGTCTAGCTACTTTTTCTAGGCAAATGCCGACGGCTTGTCGAATATATCAGGAGAAAAAAGAAGGAAGAGGGAAGAAGGAAGAAGGAAGAAGGAAGAAGGAAGAAGGAAGAGGGGAAGAAGGAAGAGGGAAGAAGGAAGAAGGAAGAGGGGAAGAAGGAAGAGGGGAAGAAGGAAGAGGGGAAGAAGAATTTGGGGAATTGGCTTTAGCGGTGGATTTGCCTGTGGGGGCACAGGATTTGGTGTTAGGCTTTTTGAGTAGTATTATAGATAGTGAAGTGCGATCCTCTTCGAGGGCTGCGCTAACGGCTGGTAGCTCAACTTTAGACATCAAAACAGTTTCTCCAACCCGCGAATGGCTGCAAGCTTTGCAGCAAGAATCTGGGCTCGTGCAAGCAGAATCAGCAGCTTTAGAAAAATTGGCAAACAAGCTGAGCGTTTGGAGTGCGCCACTGCAAAACCAACTGTCTCAACAAAATCAATTTCGCACTTGCTTTCAACTGATACCGCCGTCTCCGGGTAAAGTTAACTGGAGTTTAAATTATTGTTTGCAAGCAGTAGATGAAACTGATTTTTTGGTAGACGCGACAACTGTGTGGAACAACTCTGTCGAGCGTTTTGCTTATGCGGGGCGGACAATCGAATTGCCACAAGAAACTTTGCTTGGAGGCTTGGGTTTAGCATCGAAACTTTATCCTTTAATTGAACCGAGTTTGCAAGCACAGCGCCCTCAATCTTGCCAATTAAATCCGCTGCAAGCCTACGAGTTTATTAAGTCGGTGGCTTGGCGGTTTGCAGATAGCGGGTTGGGCGTGGTTTTGCCGCCGACTTTGACTCATACTGACGGTTGGGCGAGTCGTTTGGGTTTGAGCATTCAAGCGGAAACTCCGAAAGTGACTCCGGCCAAGGGGGGGTTGGGTTTGCAAAGTCTGTTAAATTTTAAGTGGGAATTGACGATCGGCGGACAGCGCATTTCTAAGGCAGAATTTGACAGATTGGTGGCTTTGAATTCGCCTTTGGTGGAAATTAACGGCGAGTGGGTGGAATTGCGCGCCACCGATGTGAAAGCTGCTCAAACTTTTTTTGCTAGTCGCAAAGAGCAAATGACTCTTTCTTTGGAGGATGCTTTGCGTTTGGCTTCGGGCGATTCTCAGATGATCGAGAAATTGCCTGTGGTGAATTTTGAAGCTACGGGTCAACTTCAGGAATTGTTGAATACTTTAAGCGATAATCAGGCCGTAAGTGCGATCGCCACTCCGGCTAGTTTCCGGGGAGAATTGCGGCCCTATCAAGCGTTGGGAGTTGGCTGGTTGGCATTCTTAGAACGCTGGGGTTTAGGTGCTTGTCTCGCGGACGATATGGGTTTGGGAAAATCCATTGAGCTAATTGCTTTCCTCCTGCACTTGCAAGAACAAAATTCTCTAGAAGCGCCGACATTATTGGTGTGTCCGACATCGGTATTGGGCAATTGGGAGCGGGAAGTCAAGAAATTTGGGCCGACGCTAAAAGTGTTAGTTCACCACGGAGACAAACGCGCTAAAGGCAAAGCATTTGCGGCGGCAATTAAGGGCAAAAATTTAATAGTTACCAGTTACGCCCTGGTGTTTCGCGATGCTAAGGAAATTCAAAGCACTAAATGGCAGGGATTGGTTTTGGATGAAGCCCAAAATATTAAGAATTCCGAGGCGAAGCAGTCGCAGGCGGTGCGGCAAATCGAGGCAGATTTTAGAATTGCGCTGACAGGAACTCCGGTGGAAAATAGGCTGCAAGAATTGTGGTCAATTTTGGAGTTTTTGAATCCTGGCTATTTGGGGCCGCGCAATTTCTTTCAGCGCCGTTTTGCTATTCCGATCGAGAAATATGGAGATAGAGAATCATTGCATACTTTGCGATCGCTCGTTCGGCCTTTCATCCTCCGCCGCCTGAAAACTGACAAAGAAATCATCCAAGATTTGCCGGAAAAACAGGAGATGACTGTATTTTGCAGTCTCGCTGCTGGGCAGGCAGCATTATATCAGAAAATAGTCGAAGAGTCAATCGCTAATTTAGAGTCAGCCGAAGGCATTCAGCGCCGGGGAATGATTCTGGCTTTGCTGGTAAAACTCAAGCAACTTTGCAACCATCCGGCTCTTGTGAAAGCAGAAGCTAAGCCGAAAGAATTGAGCATTAACAGCCAAGAATCGGGGAAATTGCAGCGGTTGGTGGAAATGTTGGAAGAGGTGGTTGCTGAGGGCGATCGGGCTTTGATTTTTACTCAATTTGCTGAATGGGGAAAACTCTTGAAACCGCATCTAGAAAAGCATTTAGGGCGAGAAGTTTTGTTTTTGTACGGCGGAATTCGGCAACAGCAGCGGGAAGAAATGATCGATCGCTTCCAACACGACCCCCAAGGCCCACCGATTATGATATTATCCTTAAAAGCGGGCGGTACTGGCCTCAATTTAACCAGAGCAACTCACGTTTTCCACTACGACAGGTGGTGGAATCCCGCAGTAGAAAATCAAGCAACTGACCGCGTATTTCGCATCGGGCAAACTCGCAACGTGCAAGTACACAAATTTGTGTGCACGGGTACGCTAGAGGAGAAAATTCACGATATGATCGAAAGCAAAAAAGCTCTCGCCGAACAAGTAGTCAGCGCGGGGGAAAACTGGCTGACTGAACTCGATACTGACCAACTTCGCAATTTACTAATTCTCGATCGCGATGCTATTATAGAAACAGAAGAAGAATAATTTTTAGGTTCGTAGTGAGGACTTCAGTTTTTCTTGAATGCGGACTAAAGTCCTCACTACAAACCTTCTTGTTACTTCTTAATTCTTAATTCTTAATTCTTAATTCTTACTTCTTAATTCTTAATTCTTACTTCTTCATTCTTCCTTCTTCCTTCTTCCTTCCGCTTATGATTGACAGAGAATGGTGGACACAACAATGGCTCGATTTGATCAATACGTACCGCTTCAAAAAGCGCTTAGAACGTGGCTGGCAATATGCGCGGGAAGGTAAAGTTCTCAGCATTAAATTTCCCAACCAAGAAGTAATTGCCATAGTTCAAGGAACAGATCCTAAACCATATCAAGTTTCTTTAGGACTCGATACCTTAACTGATGAAGATTGGGATTATGTGATTGAAAATATGTCGCAAAGAGCGGTTTTTTCGGCTAAACTATTAGCCGGGGAAATGCCGCACAATATTGAGGATGTATTTGCGGCGGCGGGAAAAACGCTATTTCCGTTAAGTTTGTCAGATATTCGATCGCGCTGTAGCTGTCCCGACCCGAAAAATCCTTGCAAACATATCAGTGCAGTATACTACTTATTGGGCGATCGCTTCGGCGAAGACCCCTTCGTACTGTTTCAACTGCGGGGAAGAACCAAAGAGCAAATTTTGACTGCACTCCGCCAGAGACGGGGTACCCAAGCAGAGGAAAATTTCCAGCTAAACACTGGCGACAATTCCTCCACTGCGAATGCTAAATTGCCGAAGGTCGATCGCTTTTGGGAATACAACCAGCAGTTAGAATCATCTCTAGTAGTAATTGTACCGCCGCCCAGCAGCGAAACAGTATTAGATATTTTAGGCCCTATTCCCCTCGCAACCGACGGCAAACAAACAGCTAGCAAATCTTCTCCCGCATCTGACGCCATCAAGCAGCATTTTAGCAAAATCTACCAAGCAGTTAGCCAGCAAGCCGTTTTAGCAGCACTAAAACGGGGCGAAGGAGACTAACAAATTATTCTTTCTTTCTGGGAATGACGCAAAGTCTAAGAAACCCGGTTTCTCATAAAATATTTGCTGGGTGGCAAAAAAAATCGAGAGAAACCGGGTTTCTGGGAATGACGCAAAGTCTAAGAAACCCGGTTACTCATACCAACTTCAAAAAATCATGCAATTAATTGCGTTTAACAGAAGGCGGATAGGTGAAACGCAGCCAAGTTGCCAAAGTAGCCACCGCGCAAGTTGAAGCCAAGCTAAATGTCAAGAAAGTTTCAAATGCTGACATAATACTGTTCCTCTTTATTTGAGCGATCGAGTAAATCTTGTATCCTTCATATTTATATCAGCCTCAATCCCTTTTTTCAATCTGCCCGGACATAAAGTTTTTACTACTTTAACTTTTGAAATATTTGTTTACATAAATTTACACTCCTCCCAGATTACTCATAATCTCGATCAATTGCTGGGGACGTTCAATCAAAAAATCGGGATGGTTTAAAGCCAAAACCTCCTGAGAATTAAAACCCCAACCTACAGCAATTATTTTAATTCCAGTTTTTCTAGCAGCCTCTATATCTCTAATCTCATCTCCCACATAAAAGACTTCTTCAGGATTTATGTGTTCTTTTCTGAGCCATTTATTAATAACTTTATGTTTCCCGAAAGTTGAACCAGAATAAATAAACGTGAAAGTATCTTGTAAATTGTTATTATCCAGCGCTGCTAAGACATTTTCTCTGGAATTAGATGTGATAATGCCCAGTTGAAACCCCAGACTTTTCAACTCCAGCAAAACTTCTTTAATTCCGGTAAATAATTGAACTTCTGAAATTTCACTGCGTAACTCTGCTTTCAATTTTCTAATCAGCAGCGGTAATTTGAAGATAGAAATGCCCGAATAACGAAGAATTTGCCAAGAAGTTAAATTGCTCAGTTGAGCGACTTCCTCTTTTGTCGCAGACTTAAAGCCGAATTCTGCTGACAAACGGTTGGTGATGCTCAGAAGAATATCAATTGTATCTGCTAAAGTACCGTCAAAATCAAAAATAATTACTTTGGTCATGCGACAATAGCAAATAAGGAATGGGGAATCATACTATTTTATATTTTATATTCGGATGATTTACTGCATTCTAGAAGAGAACAGACAAGATTGTATCAATCGTTCATTGATACATAAATCGCAGATGTAAGCCGGATCAACAGAAATAAACGCAGAGGTCTTTCAAGATAATTGGGAAATGAGTACAATCTTGTCTAATATATTTCTCGTTACCAGGCAGAGCCTGGTAATGCAGATCCCGATGCTCTGCCTCCTTCTATTTCCTTTCCTTACAGGATAGAGGACTGTAGGAGGTGCTTAAGCTATTTTCGATCCCAATTGGGAAATGAGTACAATCTTGTCTAATATATTAGCTCTAATGACCACTGACTGAGGACTAATGACTAATTACTATTGATTTGATTTGCTTTGGCATTTCTACGCAGCATTTCTGGTTTAATTCGCCGCAGCGCCGAAGCTGTAAATCGGCGGTTCCATTCTTCGTCGGAAATCTCTGCTAATTCCACAAGTGTCGGCGCTATGTTTTCAGAATAAGGCTCAAACTCTGCCACATCAGTTGGTTGAGCAAATCGCTGGTTCCAAGGACAAACATCTTGACAAATATCGCAACCTGCTACCCAACCTTGTAAATTAGATGCAATTTGGTCTGGGAGTTTTTCGGCTCGATTCTCGATCGTATGATAAGCTATACACCGATCGGCATTCACCACAAAAGGCTCAGTAATAGCTCCCGTCGGACAGGCCTCAATGCAGCGAGTGCAACTACCGCAATGTTCGGTGTGAGGAGTATCAGGCGCTAACTCCAAATTAGTCAAGATTTCGCCCAAAAACACCCAAGAACCGTATTCCCGCGAAATTAAATTACCATTTTTAGCAATCCAACCAATCCCCGCACGCTGCGCCCACATTTTATCCTGAACCGGCCCAGTATCAGCATAGTACCGCGCTTCAATTCCCTCGCCTTGCGATCGCACCCAATTTGCCAAAACCTTGAGTTTTTTGTGCAAAATTCTGTGATAATCCCGTCCCCAACCGTAGCGAGAGATTTTAGCATATTTGACCGCTGCACCGTCCCCCCCCTCCAACAGGGGATTCTCGGGGCGCTGGTGGGGCGTGTAGTAGTTAATGGCAACACATATTAATGACTGCACCTCTGGCATGAGCGATCGAATATCGGAGCGTTTCGGGTTAGCCATCCATGCCATATCCGCCTGATAACCTTTATCCAGCCAAGCCTGCAATCTTTGTTTTTCTAGATCGACATCTGCGTCTGCTGAGGCGATTCCGACTTTGTGAAATCCCAACTCTAGGGCTTTTTGCTGAATGCGATCGCGATTAATTGATATTTTCATTGAATTAGCAACCCCAGCACAAAATTTGCAATAAGTCTAGTAATCTTCAGAGGATTTTGGGGACAGAATCAATCATAGTTTCACAATCTTTATATTTATAAATTTGATCTAAAAAATGTCATAAACGTTACATAATGTAATTAAAGGAGAAATGGGTTCGTCAATTCAAGTCTGCAAGTAAAACCAACAGCGAATCCCACAGCATACACATGGCAGTTAGTATTCAATCAGCTCAATCAATTTTTTCCAACACCGAGATTGCGAGCGCTGTTCCCGCTACCACCGAAGCGTTCTACAAACTCAGCGTTGAAGACCAACTCGCACTGCTCTGGTATGCCTACACCGAAATGGGCATCTCCATCACCGCAGCAGCTCCCGGAGTAGCCAGCATGGCGCTGGTCGAAGGCGTACTCAACGACATTAAGCAGATGTCGCCTGCAGACCAAAGCAAAACTATGTTTGACCTCGCCAGCAACGCCGACACCTCAATCGGCCGGATTTACACATCCTTGCGCGTCAACACCAAACTCGGTTTCTGGTACGAGTTGGGACAGTTGATGAAGCAGGGCGTTGTCGCTCCCATCCCCCCTGGCTATCAAATGTCTCCCGAAGCCACCACAGTTCTCGAAACCATCAAGAAACTCGATCCGGGTCAACAAATTACCGTACTTCGCAACACCGTAGTTCACATGGGCTACGATCCGGATTTCAGCCAAGAGTACGGCAAACGAGCTGCCCCCCGCAGCACTCCCACTGCAGTAGCAGAGCGGGTGAAAACTGAGATTAAGGGTATCACCGAGCAGACAGTGCTCAGCTACATCGACTACATGAATGCTTTCGACTTCACCCCAGCCGTCGGTTTATTTGCCCAAGAAGGTGCCCTGCAACCGCCTTTCCAAAAGCCGATCGTCGGTCGCGAAGCTATCCTCAACTATATGCGGGAAGAGTGCATCGGACTGAAAATGATGCCACAGGAAGGCGTGTCTGAACCCGCAGAAGATGGCTACCGCCAAGTAAAAGTTACCGGTAAAGTCGAAACTCCTTGGTTCGGCTCGAATGTGGGTATGAACATCGCGTGGCGGTTTATGCTCGATCCCCAAGGTCAAATTTTCTTTGTGGCGATCGACTTGTTGGCATCTCCGAAAGAATTGCTCAACCTGATCCGCAAATAAAATACTCTGTTTGGTCTTTGTAAAACAGACTTGCGCCCAAACCCAGATGCTTTAAAAGTATCTGGGTTTTTACAACTTGAGATTTTCGATTTTTCAACTCGTTCTGCTCGTTATATCAAATCCGGCAGCACCGTGCTGCATTCATCTGTCTATTCTCTCTCTGCGCCAAGAGCGCCAACAGCGGTTAAATCCCTTCTAACCGGAAACGATATTACCAATGGGCTATACCTGGTAACGCACATCGGTTGGAAGAGCCTGCTTTTTTCCCAGCGAGGCTCTACCTCGTCGCTCTCGGTTCCCAGGCTGTGTCTGGGAACCACTTAAGCCTGTGGATTTATACAATTTGAGATTTGAGATTGCTGTATGTTGCTGATTTTTTTCTGATAATTTCTCCCCAGCCCTACCTATATCTTTTGAGGGATTTGCTGCAACAAAGATAGCGATTACATTAGATTCATTCATCTATCTGCAATCACTTCTTATTATATGACTGCCACAACTAAGCCTATTTTAACTCACTCTATAAAGATTGCAGGCATTACAAATCCAGTAGTGCTGCAATATTTTGAAACTTTAAACGCGGGCGATTTTGCAGCTACGGCTAATTTGTTTGCTGAGGATGGAGTTCTGCACGCGCCGTTTGAAGAGCCAATTATCGGTAAAAGCTCGATCGCCGCTTATCTAAAAAAAGAAGCGCGAGGAATGCAGCTCGCACCGCAGGAAGGTATCAGCCAAATCTTAGAAGATGACCAAGTTGAAGTTCAGGTCAGCGGTCGGGTGCAAACTTCCGCATTTGGTGTCAATGTCGGATGGCTGTTCCGGCTGAATTCTCACCGAGAAATCCTTTCTGCCACCGTCAAGCTGTTAGCTTCTCCCCAAGAGTTGCTAAATTTGCGGCCCCACAAAAATTTTAATGCTTAATAAGCTGTTTCGGATTTAATTTGCTGATTTGGGTTCTATCTGTCGATCGCACGTAATGCTTCTGGCGATCGTTCTTTTTGCCTAACTGAGGCAGAGATCGGCTTTTTAGATCAAATCTGTTAACATCGGAATTCTTCATATCTCTCTTCTGTGCATCTGCGTGAATCCATTGTCATCTGCCGTTACTACATTCTCTTTTTTCTACCGCAGATGAGGGCAGATTAACAAAGATTAACGCTTCCGAATGAGCTCGATTTTAGTGGGTGCGTCTGACTAATGACTACTGACTAATGACGAGCTTGCAGCCTAGCACGATACGAGAATGCACGAAAAATTGGCTGTCACTGCGCCGTGGCACAGACAGCCACTCTATTCAAAAAGTGTATTGCCAATCACTAATTAGATCATGTCCGATCGACAGAGATTAAAAGCTCGCGCGGGTTTTTGAGACGATCAATTATTGGCATATATTCTTGGTTAGGGGAACCCCTACCACCGGCCAGGGTAATCGAACGGACATGATATGACTAATCACTAATGAGCAACAACTAACGGCTAATTAAGATTTTTCCGCCAAACTCGCTTCCAACTTCAGACAGTTGCGACCGTCTAGTTGCAAACTGTAGTCCACCCGATCCATAAGTCTGCTCATAATCAGCCAGCCATAACCGCTTTCCTGTTTAGCTTCCGGCCTCGGGGGATTGTAAGTATCCATTTCGTAACCTTTGCCGTAATCCCAAATTTCTAAACCAATATCGCGATTTTTTAAATTCAAGCGAATTAACACCGGCAAATTGGGTTGATCTTTGTGAGCATGGCGGATCACGTTAGAATAGGCTTCTGCTAACACCAAGCGCAAACGATTCGACTGACGAGGCCAATCGACGTGCTCTCCTAGCTCAACTTCCAAACTGCTCAGCAACCAATTTTCAACAATTGTTAAAAACCGCAAGTCGCTTGGCACATGAAGCTCAGTATTCATATAAAAATCCTGTAAATTTGGAAACCTGCGTCTTCAGACCAGGGTTGAAATATGACAAGCCGAATTTATTTGGCGTTGATATTTGTCGCTACATGAAGGATACTCAATACCGGGCGATCGAGGCAATAGACTTTCGCCGAAAGCATTAACCAAAAAGCATGAGTTGAGAGTTAGCCGTTGAGGCGATAATTCTGTAACTTTTGCCGTTAGCGAAGCTTGCACCTATGGGATCGCCAGCCTTCGATGCGGTAATCTGTATACTGTCAACCGAGAGCTTCAGTTTTTGAGATCCAAAGCTCCCGACTATTTGTCGGGAATTGCTGACAGATTCAGAGAACCTCCAGAGAGAGGATAGTTTGATCGTCTTCTTGAACTGGATTGTCTGCTCGGATGTAAGCCAACAAATTGTCCAAGTTGAAAGAACCTGGTTCCTGAATCAAGAGTTGCCAAAGCCCCTCTTGTTGTAGCATAGAACGGGTTGGTTCGCCTCCAGGGACTGCTTCGGTGGTCACGGTAGCTTCAGTAATCCCGTCACTCGTCAGCAGAAATACATCTCCTGATTTTAATTCGATCGCACCGCTTTTACCTTTCCAAACTGGCAGTATCCCCAAGGGAATGCCGCGAGCTTTCAGGAAATTCGGCTCTGCCGGCGCTGCACCGCTAGCGGCTTGAGCTTTCACCTCTGAATTCGACCAAACTATTGGGTAAATGTGACCTGCATTAGCAAAGGCCATGTGTCCCGTTGACGGAGTGTAACGAGCTACAACCATTGTAATAAAGTGGTTGTTGCCGATCAGGTCGTCAGACATAGTGCTATTCATGTTCTGCATAACTTGATCGGGTTCGGGAGAAACTTCTTGAGAAAGTTCTCGCCGCATCACCGAAATCGCGCTAGCCATAAATAGAGCAGCCGGAACACCCTTACCGGAAACATCACCCACCGCTATCCAAATATCCCCTTGCGAGTGGACGTAGACTTCAAAAAAGTCACCCCCAACTTCCCGCGCCGGATAGCAACAAGCCTGCACCTTGACTGTTTCAAAATCCGGCCAACTTTGGCGCAACAAGTTTGTTTGGATTTGGCGAGCCACTTCCAACTCATTTTGCATCTGCTTGGCCAAATCCAGAGTCCGCTGGTAGAGCTTAGCTTGAGACAGAGCCAGAGCAGCTTGAGCTGCTACACCTTCTATTAACTCTATCTCTTCTTCCGACCAAGGATTAGTGCCGCCTATCTGACACAGAGCCAGTACCGCCAACAAGTCTTGCTGATAAGTCAGCGGGACAGCAATCTCAACCGAATTAGCGTCGCCCCCACTGTTGGGGTTGACTTGAGTTTGGCGGCTGGCTACGGCTTGCACCAGCAAATTTTCATCAAAAGAAAAGCTGCTGGTTTCGGCAGTTTGGGCTTGATAGGGGAAGGTACTCGGTAAAAGTCGATCGCCCTCTACCGGCCGCAGCATACAATAGTTGGCCTCAAAAGTTTGACCTACGGTTTGAACAATAGTTTGTACCATACTAGAGTAATCTAGCGACCCGCGAATCACGCTCATCACCTCATTGAACAGAGATTCTTTGCGTAAAGCGCGACGCAGTGCAACGCTGCGCTGCTTGTAGTATTTGTAAGTTTCTGACGCTTGATTGATAACTAATTTCAGTTCTTCTGGATTCCACGGTTTGGTGATGTATTTGAAAACTTGACCTGCGTTAATTGCCTCTACCAAGTCTTCAACATCTGTGTATCCAGTCAGCAGAATCCGAATCGTATCAGGAAAGCGATCGACTGTTTTCCCCAAAAACTCGGTGCCATTCATTTCCGGCATCCGCTGGTCAGATATAATTACCGCCATTTCGCCTTGTTCGTCTAGAACGGACAGGGCGCTGAGGGCGCTATCTGCTTTGTAAACCTGAAATTCGCGTCGAAACGTCCGGTACAGCAAATCCAAGTTGTCGGGTTCGTCATCGACTACCATTAGTTTCAGCTTGCTTCCATCTCCCCGACTCATGCTATCCCTTACTCCTAGGCGAATTGATCGGGTCTAAAACTAGCTTGTCAAGTACCCTTGGCTGATTCAGCGGAGCCGAATCAGCATCAGGGCTTTGGGTTTTATAGGTCAGTGCCATATTAGTGATACCGCAAGGATATTGGGAACTGGCATCCGGGAGTGGTCTTATCAGACCCCGCCTTGGTTTGGAACTCGTGTTTTACTCGCCTTAGTGTCGAATCAAGTTAATTTTTCTGCCAGTCTGAGCTTAGCAGAACGAGAGCGGGGATTTCTAGCTACTTCTTCTGATTGTGGCACGATCGGCTTTTTTGTAAGTACCTGCAAACAGGGTGTTGCTCTGAGTTGGTGCTTGACCGGTCGGTCTTCAAGACTGTGAAATGTAATAATTCCGATTCTCCCACCGGGTTTCAACCATTGAGGCGATCGATCGAGGAAATTGTCTAAAGACGCTAGTTCTGAGTTGACAGCTATCCTCAAAGCTTGGAAAGTGCGGGTAGCGGGATGGATTCTACCGTTGCGCTGCTTGGGCGCGAAAGTAGAGGCGATCGCACTTGCGAGTTCTGTAGTAGTTTCAAAAGGACGTTGTGCGACAATCCGCCTCGCAATGCGCCGCGACAATCGCTCCTCACCGTATTTGTAAATAATATCTGCTAGTTTAACTTCTTCCCAGTGATTGATAATCTCTTGGGCCGTCAAAGATTGCTGCTGGTTCATACGCATATCTAGTTGAGCCCGGTGGCGAAAACTAAAGCCTCGTTCCGGTGTATCGAACTGAGCAGAGCTTACGCCCAAGTCTGCTATTATACCATCAAATTCGGCATCAGGAGAGTGATATTGGGCAAAATTGCCGTGCCAAAACTCAACTGGATCCTTGGCAAATCGGGCCCGGCAAAAACGGATGGCTTGTTCGTCGCGATCGATCGCCACCACAGTCACATCAGCCGCCGCCCCTAAAATCAAACTCGTGTGTCCGCCGCCCCCAAGCGTCGCATCCAAATAGCGGCCCCCCGGACGCACGGCCAAACCCGCAATTAATTCTTGACCCAAAACTGGAACGTGATAGCTGTCAACACTAACATCAGATCCAGGGGTATCCTTCTCAGATAGCTCGATATCCTTCATAATCTATAAAGCGAAACAAAAATCAACAATAGTCAGCAGTCAGCAGCTATCGGTCAGCAGTCATCAATTATTATTGGTTATTGGTAATCGATCGACAAATAACCAATAACAAATAGTAATTGTTAACTGCCAACTGCTTTCCTGCCAACTGCCAACTGCTTTCCTGTCAACTGCCAACTGACCCATTACCAATTATTATGTCAAGAATTGAGACGAGAACCGAACCGATGGTGCTCAACATGGGGCCGCACCACCCATCCATGCACGGGGTACTGAGGTTAATTGTCACCCTGGACGGCGAAGATGTAGTGGACTGCGAGCCTGTTTTGGGCTATCTGCACCGCGGCATGGAAAAAATTGCCGAAAACCGAACCAACGTGATGTACGTCCCCTACGTGAGCCGCTGGGACTACGCTGCGGGGATGTTTAACGAAGCGGTAACAGTCAATGCACCGGAAAAATTGGCAAATATTTCTGTCCCCAGACGGGCTAGTTATATTCGGGTAATTATGCTGGAGTTGAACCGGATTGCTAACCACTTGATGTGGGTAGGGCCGTTTTTAGCGGACGTGGGCGCGCAAACACCTTTTTTCTATACTATGCGCGATCGCGAACCAATTCTCGATTTGTGGGAAGCAGCCACAGGTTATCGCATGGTGAACAACAACTACTTCCGCATTGGGGGAGTTGCTGCCGATTTACCCTACGGTTGGGTAGATAAGTGCCAAGATTTCTGCGATTACTTCCTGCCAAAAATTGACGAATACGAACGTTTAATTACCAACAATCCGATCTTCCGCCGCCGGATTGAAGGACTGGGTACAATCTCTCGCGCCGAAGCGATTAACTGGGGACTATCCGGCCCCATGCTGCGCGGTTCCGGCGTAAATTGGGATTTGCGAAAAGTCGATCGTTACGAATGTTATGACGACTTCGAGTGGGATGTTTGTACAGAAGCTGCTGGCGATTGTTTGGCCCGGTATTTGGTGCGGATTCGGGAGATGCGCGAGTCAGTTAAAATTCTCTATCAAGCCTTGAAAGGACTCCCCGGCGGCCCTTACGAAAACTTAGAAGCGAAGCGCTTAGAAAGCGGGCCAAAATCTGAGTGGAACAGTTTTGACTATCAGTTTATTGGCAAAAAAGTTGCGCCGACTTTCAAGATTCCCAAGGGCGAACATTACGTGCGGGTTGAGAGTGGGAAGGGTGAGTTGGGTATTTATAT
The DNA here is from genome assembly GCF_015207455.1 of Microcoleus sp. LEGE 07076. Classification (GTDB taxonomy): domain Bacteria; phylum Cyanobacteriota; class Cyanobacteriia; order Cyanobacteriales; family Microcoleaceae; genus Microcoleus. The sequence continues at coordinate 1,789 of NZ_JADEWV010000091.1, read as the reverse complement.
TATCGGCGACGATAGTACATTTCCTTGGCGCTGGAAGATTCGGGCTGCGGATTTCAACAATTTGCAGATTTTGCCCCATATCGTGCGCGGTGTAAAGGTTGCGGACTTGGTGGCGATCCTGGGTAGTATCGATATTATCATGGGTTCGGTCGATCGGTAAAGCCACTGTTAGCATTAAGGGCTTTAGTTATTAAACGAGTAGAACTAAAGCCCTTACTGTTAATAATGAATGATATTGAAAAATTCAAGAACAAAGAAGTTGCAGGATGAATGTCAGCAAACGAGAGTTATACGTCATCATCGAACGAGATGAAGATGGCTATTATGTCGGGGAAGTTCCACAGCTACAAGCCTGTTACAGTCAAGGATAAACTATTGATGAGTTTACGATCAAGATCAAAGAAATTATTGCACTTTCTTTAAAAAAAGAAGGTTATTAAAAATTACCTAAGTTTGTAGGCATTCAAAAAGTGATGAATTAATATACAAAAATTCTGATTAAGTCATGTATAGCAACCCAAATTTTCGCAGATCAATCAAAACCTCTGTTTTTTCTCTTCCTCTGTGTCCTCTGCGCCCTCTGCGGTTAAAAAAATCTTTATTTCATAAACAAATTAACATCAACTTTGATTCCATAAACTATGAAATCCCAGCAATCAGATATCAATGACAGTAACCCGGAACTCTGCGATTTAATCTGCGAAAGAATTGCAGCGACTCCACAGGGGCGCATTACCTTTGCGGAATATATGGATTTGGTACTATATCACCCGCAGTATGGTTATTATAATGCCGATCGGCAGTCGATCGGCAAACAAGGCGATTTTATCACTTCCTCTCATTGGGGTGCTGACTTTGCCGAGGTTTTGACAGAGCAGTTCGTGGAAATGTGGGAAATTCTAGGCAAACCTCAAAACTTTGCGATCGTCGAAATGGGCGCTGGGCGGGGAATCTTTGCCGAAAATGTGCTGCAATACCTGCAACAGCAACATCCCGACTTATTTAAAACTTTAACATACATAATTATTGAAATTTCGCCAATACTGCAAGCGGAACAACGGCAAATCTTAGGTAATTTTTCGTGTATTAAATGGTGTAATTGGAATGAAATAGTTGACAACTCAATTGTCGGTTGTTTCTTTTCCAATGAATTAGTCGATGCTTTCCCCGTGCATCAATTTATTCTCGAAGAAGAGCAAATTAGGGAAATATATATTACCACAGAAACACCAAAAAATCAACCAGAAATACATTTTGTTGAAGTGGTTGGCGAAGTTTCCACGCCTAGAATTGCTGAATATTTCGAGTTATTGGGAGTCGATTTGTCGGCGAGTGTTTACGGGGATGGATATCGCAGTGAGGTAAATTTAGCAGCTTTGGATTGGATGTGTACAGTTGCTCGAAAGTTGCAGCGGGGATATTTGCTAACGATTGATTATGGCCATCCGGCGCACCGCTATTACAATCCGAGGCGCAGCGAGGGGACGCTACAGTGTTATTACCGCCACCGATATCACAATAATCCTTATGTTAATGTGGGGCGGCAGGATTTGACGGCTCATGTTAATTTTACGGCGTTGGAAAAGCAGGGTGAATTGTGCGGTTTGGATGTGGTAGGGTTTACTCAGCAGGCTTTGTTTTTGATGGCTTTGGGTTTGGGCGATCGTATTGCTGCTCTATCCACAAGTATATTGGATGTGGTAACGTTGTTGCGGCGCAGGGAGGCTTTGCATCGGGCGATCGATCCGATGGGTTTGGGGGGTTTTGGGGTTTTGGTGCAGTCTAAGGG
>NZ_JADEWV010000090.1 GCF_015207455.1 Microcoleus sp. LEGE 07076 | reverse complement strand
AACCGGGTTTTTTTGAGTTTCTACGCTATCACCAACAATTTTCGCAAAAACCCGGTTTCTAGCCACCCGCGCATAATCTAAGAAACCGGGTTTTTTTGAGTTTCTACGCTATCACCAACAATTTTCGCAAAAACCCGGTTTCTAGCCACCCGCGCATAATCTAAGAAACCGGGTTTTTTTGAGTTTCTACGCTATCACCAACAATTTTCGTAAAAACCCGGTTTCTAGCCACCCGCGCATAATCTAAGAAACCGGGTTTTTTTGAGTTTCTACGCTATCACCAACAATTTTCGTAAAAACCCGGTTTCTGGCCACCCGCACGTAACCCGTAGAAACCGGGTTTTTCACTAATTTGCTCTCTATTCCACTGCATAACCCGTATATTTCCGCATCAAAGGCGGCTGAAATCCCCAAACTATATCTTCCTTGGGAACTCCTGCTATTACTAAATCCTCAGCAATATCATCTTCAGTCGCATTCCACTGAAGCCAAATTTTTCCGCGCTTGATATCAATGTGAATGCTACAGTGATGTACTCTCTTTTGGTCATCCCAACCCACCAGAAAGACTTGGTAATGATCTCGTTCTGTATCAAATATTGTCTCGACTTCAATGTCTCCGTGAGCCGGCTTGCGATTGCCATACTCGCGCAACATCTGCTGCACGATTTGCCTATATTTGATTAATTTTTCCATTGTACAATTGCCTCATTCGCTATATCGTACACTATGATTTTTACCTCGTTTTCCTCAACCCTTGCCTTCGGAAACTCTAGTTGAAAGAATTCTTCATAAGTTATTAACGGTACGGCTAAATATAAAATGCGATCGCCTTCTTTTTGCTTTAGTGCTGCTCGATAATTTATGAACTGCCCCAATGCTCTATGGAATTCCGAGATAGGTGACGACCTTGCCAAAAAACTTTTCACCTCAACAGCAATTTTATCACCTTGCCGTTCTGCCGCAATCAGCTTTTCGGCACCCAGGTCGATCGACATATCCACACCACCCACACTAATCATAAATGGATCGTGGGTAATCCGCCAACCATCCTTTTGTAACGCTGTTTTGACAACTTCATGAAAAAATCTTTGGCAGACATAATCGATTGATAACTAACTTACTTATTCCTATCATATCTCCTTCGATAACCAAGTGGCAGTATTTTTACTTGTGAGTTCACCTTATAGTGCGATCGCTAAAACTATTAAAGTTAGAGATGGATAGAATTGCTGAATTTCTTCGGCGGTGCGTTCCCGATACAAATACTCATACAGCACTGTCTCAATCCCGATGCGATGTCCTTTAATCCGAATATCATCCGCTGCTAAGAAATCAAAATACTGATTCAGTTCCATATCAAAAATCCCTCTTTTACCCATCTAGTATTCTACTATTCGGTTTGATGGGAGACTATCATGCGATCGATCTCTGCGCGGTGGCGATCGTAATAATGCCAAGCACTGTCTAAATTGCGATCGAAGTGGGGAATATTTGTGAGACTGGAATTGTTAGCTAGCGAGTCGATCGACCATACTTTGCACGCGAGGTGAATTTTGTTCCAAGCATTTGAAGGGATTTACAGAAATCGAGTCATAGAAATTTTAGAATTTCCTGAAAATATTTATGAAAAGAGTTTTAAATAATGCAGATTTAGTATCAATCAATCTGAAAAACACAGCCCGGACAATTTGCTGGGTTGTGTTTTTTGACAATTATATTTTCAGTGCGGATAAAAGGACTTGAACCTTCACTCCTTTCGGAACCAGAACCTAAATCTGGCGCGTCTGCCAATTTCGCCATATCCGCATTTAGACATTTTACTATTATCGCACACAACAAAGCTATCTGTCAACATTCAGAAACCCGGTCTTTTTTTGACACCGGGTTCACTGATGATTCATCGCCACAACAATTTTCCGTATTTTTAACTCGTCGCTTAGTTTTGCCCGATCGCCTTCCAGGTGATTTCGTCAACCACGCCGTCAGCCGTCAAACCCTTATACTCCTGAAAGCTCTTGACAGCCGTAGCAGTGCGAGCACCAAAAATACCGTCGATCGGGCCGGGATCGTAACCCTGCATTTCCAAACGCACCTGTAAGGTCTTCACCTTAGAACCCGCCGCGCCTTTAGTCAGAGCAGTTGCAGGATTTGTCGGAACCGCAGCACTCTTCTGAACTCGATCGTCGCTTGGAAGTACAGCATCGCTTTGCAAACTTTCAGAAGCTGACACCGGATCTGCTGCTAAAGCTGTCCAAGTTCCTTTGTCCACAATGCCGTCGGAATTCAACCCCTTAGACTGCTGAAAAGCACTGACAGCCGATTTGGTGCGAGAACCGTAGGAACCGTCGATTTTCCCGATCTCGAAACCGTGAACTTGCAACCGCTGCTGTATGGCGGCAACTTCAGGCCCGTCTGCACCCGCCGAGATTGTTTTTTCCTTTCTCACAGGCTTTTGCTCCCCTGCATAAAAAGGCTTGTTAAACATATCTCCTCGAGCATCAGCATCAGGCTGTGGCGAGGCACCAGGATCGGCGGGCCCCACAAAGTCTCTGCGGTACTGTTCCTGTACAAAGGGTTTGGAGTCGAAGGCTGCATTTGCCTGTCTGCTCAACCCGGGAGCGAGCAGAGCTAGCAAGCTGAAAATCGTAACAGTAGTTACACGCATAAGTTTCATCCTGTTGGTAAAGTTTGACAAGGTTTCCCTGTTTTCAGGTTTCTCAATTTCATTGTATTATCCGGATCGCTTTCTGAGAAATATCTGCTCGTGCCTTTAGAACTTTTGGTAATAGAGACAGTTAGAAATAAGGACGGGTTCGCACTATTCCTCGCAAACCGAATTGATTCAGAGATAATTCCTTACCAAAACCGATGTTTTCCTCGCAAACCGATTTTTTATACCAATTCAAAAATGTCTTGCTACAATTCTCAATCTTTTTTCAATTACTCAAAACCCTAGTTATCCCCACCGCACAAAAGATTACTTTGTCCCTGCTGATAGCTGCACCGATTTCATGTGTAGCAATATTTTTCATGATTAATATTAGCCTAACTCAGATTGTACAAAACCTGCTTTCATTCACAAATCTTTACAAGCAGGTCTTGTACAAAGTTTATTGACCAGAGGCAAAGTTGTCGGTCTCAACCGACTGCTGATGAAGCCAAACTCGCCAATTACCGCTTTGCGTGTTCTGCCAATAAAGCCTTCGCTCTCGGCTTGTAAATCAGATAAAACAGCGCTTCTATGTAGCGGAGCATATCTTCGCGATTTTCCTGAGACGAATAGTTCCAGAAACCGTAAGTTTTGGCCAAGGTTAGCAGCCTGTTTGTGTGAATATTCCAGGTATAAGTGCTGTAAACTCGGTCAATTCCTCGCGTGGAAATTTCATACCAATAGTTGGGATTCTGTTCGCATTTCGATAAAAAATAGAGAATTTTTTGGGCGGTTTCCTGGTGGTTGGTCGGGTTGATATAAAACCCATTAACCCCATCTTGAATGATTTCCAGCGGCCCGCCAAACTGCGTCCCGAAAGTGGGAATGCCGGTAATCATTGCTTCGAGAATTGTCAAGCCGAAAGCTTCAAATAAAGCGGGCTGAACAAATATACCTTGGCCGTCGGCGATTACCCGGTAGATTTCGCCGGACAGGCTTTTGGAAAGCCGCACTCCCAGCCAGCGAATTTTGCCGTGCAGGTTGTATTGCTCGATAATTGTGTAGAGCTTTTTAATTTCTTCTGCTTCTTCGTAGTCTTCGGTTTCTTCGACTTTGAGTTTGCCGGCTACGAGAATTAAGTTGCATTTTTCTTGCAATTCTGGGCTTTTGCCAAACAATTCTGCTAAGCCTGTCATGTTTTTAATGCGATCGAGCCTGGCCATCGAAAATAAAGGGCGCTTTTGCGGGTCGTCGAGTGTTCCGAAGACTTGTTCCGGGTCTTCTAGGGTAAACAGCAGTTCGTTTAGCCGATCGCGATCGCCCTGCACCCGCTCTTCTATCCGCGTGTAAGGAAAATACACGCTTTCGTTAACTCCCGGCGGCACAACATTAAATTTAGGGCTGAACAATTCAATGCCGTTGACGACGTGGTACAAATCCGGCATTGTAAAACAATTGTACGATTCGTACTGCCCGACACTATCGGGTTTGCCCACAATTTCTTGATAGGTGCTGCTGACAATAAAATTAGCCGCATTCATCGCAATTATATCTGCTGTAAATTGCAGCGCAAAATGATATTTCTCCTCAGATTCTTGCCAGTAGAGATCGCTGAACAAATATTTAGATTTTTCCAGGGCGTGGGCAACATTGCACTGAGTAACCTTGAGTTTTCTCGACAGCAAAAATGCAACTAAGTTGCCGTCGGAATAGTTGCCAACAATTAAATCTGGTTTGCCCTGAAACTCAGCCAGCAGTTCTTTCTCGGCATCGATCGCATAAGTTTCCAAATAAGGCCAAATCTCGAACCGCGAAATCCAATTCTGAGTTAGTTTGGGATTAAAATCCCGGAATGGAACCCGCAGAATCCAGGCATTTTCTGTGCCGTGAACTTTTTCCAAACGTTCGTTGCAGCGCGTGCCGTCGCTGTTAGGAATTAACCGGGTGACAATAATTACTTTAGGTTTTGCGCCCAAACTATCGAGACCGGCAAGATGAATGTCTTGTTGCAGTTGTTTTTCTAAATTCTTCGCTTGATCGAGGACATAAACCACTTGTCCGCCAGTATCCGGTCGCCCCAAAACTCCTTCTTGACCGAACCAGCCGTGAGGGGAAACTAGGACGATTTTGAAAATCATCGGAATCCTAGAAATAAATGCTTCTAAGGTTTGCGGATCGGGGGAATCAATTAATTCGTCGAGAATTCCTAGGGTTTCTTTGACGCGGGCTGCGGTATTTCCCCAACCTGCGTCCAAACCCATCATTTGCAGGACAAATCGAAATCTTTCGTAGGGTTCGTCTTCAGAAAGTTCGCTGACAAAGGTGAGGGCTTTTTTGACTTGTTCTGAAAGTTGTTCTTGGGATTTTATGCGATCGTTAATTAGTAATTGTACGCCGTTGTAGCGGTGAGTTCGCAAGAAATTAAATAGAGTTTCCTGCCACTGTCTGGGATCTTGAAACAGTTTGCTGGACAGGTAGCGGTTGAGGAACTGTGCTCCTTTGCCGATGTTTTTTGGGTCGCGGATGGAGGGGGAATAGTCGTAAAAAGGGCCGAAATCTAGTTCAAAAATGTTGCCTTCTTGGGGGTGAAAGTGGTTGACGAAGCGATCGCGCACGTCAAGCAATTCTTTGACTGTCATCGGTTCTAGTGTCAAGTCGTCTCCAAGTCGCACTATTTCGATTGTGGCAATTTTTGGTCGCAGCAGGACGCAAAGGCTGCCTTCTTCAACAATAATTTCCTGAACGTAGTAAATCAATTTGCTCAAATGAGAAGATTGATGGAACTGTTCGGGCTTTTCGTATTTGGTGCAATAGGCGGCCAAAGCACTAACTATGTCGTTTCGCAGTAAATATTTGTTTCCCAAAGCCCGCAAATCGCTGGCAAATTGCCGCAAGTCGGTTTTTTCGTCACTGGCTATAACAGCCTCAAAGAGTTCAGACATAGATACCCCTTTTTAGAAATTTTTGATTTTTACCTTAAAAATAGAGCGATACTATTTTAGTATCGCCCTATTTTTGGAGGCGCGTACTTTTTTTTATGTCATTTTAAAGTTGGCAATCTGAAATTGCTCTCTCTCAAATGACATAAAATTCCCCGTATTTGTGGCGGATGTAGCGGATAAACGGATCGATACTTAGAGGTGAACCGGTCACGCGATCGATCGATTCGACTGCGGTGTATTTGCGGCCGTGCTGGTAGATGTTTTGTTTGAGCCAGTCGTGGAGTACGGTAAAGTTTCCCTGTTCTATTTGTACGGTAATTTCGGGATGGTTTTTGACTGCGGTTTCGTAGAATTGAGCGCTCATCAAGTTGCCGAGGGTGTAACCTTGGAACATTCCGCCGATCGTCCCGACGTACCAGTGAACGTCTTGCATCGCACCGTCGCTGTCGGTAGCGGGGACAACGCCGAGGTCAGTTTTATAGCGTTCGTTCCAGGCTTCGGGGAGGTCTCGCACTGCTAATTTGCCTTCTACCATTGCCAATTCTAGGTCAAAGCGGATGGCGACGTGGAGGTTGTAGGTTACTTCGTCAGCGTCGGTGCGGACGAGAGATCGCGAGACTTTGTTAATTGCCCGGTAAAATTGGTTGGTGGTGACCTGTCCCAACTGTCGCAAAAACACGCCTTGAAGTTGCGGGTAGAAGCATTCCCAAAAACCGCGGCTGCGCCCGACCAAATTTTCCCAAAGCCGCGACTGGCTTTCGTGCACGCCGGAGGAAATGCCACCTGCGAGGAGTGTGCCTTCAAATTCTGGGGAATTGCCGAGTTCGTAGAGGGCGTGTCCGGCTTCGTGGATGCTGCTGAACAAAGCTTGATCGAGGTGATCTTCGTAGACGCGGGTGGTGATTCGCACGTCGTCTATGGAGAAGTTGGTCATGAAGGGGTGGAGGGTGGTGTCTTGCCGTCCGCGCTGGAAGTCGTACCCCATGCGTTCTACGACTGTGCGGGTGAATTCTAGTTGTTGGGCTTCTGGGAAGTTTTGGTGCAAGCAGGAGTCGTCGGCGGGGGGTTGGGAGGTGATGGCTTCGACTATGGGGACTAATTCTTGACGCAGTTGGTCGAACAGCGGGCGCAGGATGGATACTTTCATGCCGTAGTCGCTGCGATCGATCAAAGGATCGGCAATGTGTTCGTATCCGGGGAAAAAGTCAGCGTACTGCCTGCTTAATTCTAGGGTTTTTTCGAGATAAGGCTCAACGGCTGCGAAGTTGTTGGCTGCTTTGGCGGAGGCCCAAGCTTCGTAGGAGTCGGCTTGGTGGTGGCAGAGTGCGGACATGAAGGCTGCGGGGACTCTGGCTGCGCGATCGTAGTCTCTGCGGGCGATGCGGATCAGGCTGGCTGGGGTGGAGTCGTAGGGGAGGGTTTGTTCGTAGAAACGCAAGTCTTCTAGGAGTTCGCCAATTTTGGGGTCGGTAAATTTTTCGTGGGATATTTGTTTGAGAGTGGCCAACTGGCGGCCTCTGGCTGTTGCACCTTTGGCTGGCATATAAGTTGCCTGATCCCAGTGCAGCAGGGAGGAGACTGATTCGATGTCCGTAATTTCTCTGAGGTGGGCTGCGAGTTGAGCAAATTTTGCTTGAGTTTTGTCTAGGGTTTGCATGATTGGGGTTTGAGGTGCTGTTTTGCCTAAAAAGGTTGCTGTGCGGCATCGGTCTCCATCAATCATTGCCTACCCTGAAATCAAGCTAAAAACCGCACTTGTTCCCGTATTGTAAGCAATTTAGAGTCATTTTTGCACATTTTCCGGTATTTCTTAGGATTGAGTTCGATCGCCTTTGACAAATTTTCGATCGCTTTGTCGGTGATGCTGGCTTCGGTTTCGGGGCTGTTTTTGCTCTCGCCTGCTGCTTTTTGTTCGGCGTAAATGCAGGCTTTTTGATAGTAAATATGTGGATCGTCAGGTTTGAGTGCGATGATTTTATCGTAGGAGGCGATCGCTTCGGTAAATCGTTGGATTTTTTTGAGGGCGACGGCGCGGTTGTACAAGGCTTCGGTGTTGTCTGGCTGCAATTCTAGGGTTTTGTTCCAAGAAGCGATTGCTGCTTCAAAGCGTTGTAAGTTGGCGTTGGCCAAGCCGCGGTTGTACCAGGTTTCGCTGTCTGAGGGCTTGAGTGCGAGGGCTTTGTCCCAGGAGGCGATCGCTGCTTCAAATTTTCCCATTTTGGCGAGCGCCGTGCCGCGTTTGTTCCAGACTTCAGCGGCATCTGGCTGCAGTTGCAGGGCTTTGTCGTAGGAGGCAACTGCTTCAGGGTAGAGTTTTTCGTCGGCTAGGACTGCGGCGCGGTTGTACCAGGCTTGAGGCAAGTCTGGTTTTAGTTCGATCGCTTTGTCGTAGCAGGCGATTGCCGCTGTATTTTGGTCTGATTTTTTCAGGGCAAATGCTTTGTTGTACCAAGCTTCAAAGTAGTCTGCTGTGATGGCGATGGCTTTGTTGTAGGAGTTGATCGCTTCTGATATTTTTTCTAAGTTAACGAGAGTGTTGCCGCGGTTCGTCCAAGCTTCGTGATAGTTTGGCTTTAGTTCGAGCGCCTGTTCGTAGGATGCCATCGCTTCTGAGAGTCTGTTTAGCTTCCGCAAAACGTTACCGCGATTGTACCAGGCTTCTGGATTGTCTGCTTTGATTTTTAAGGATTTATTGTACGCCCGGATCGATTCTTCTAGCCGTCCCAGTTTTTTGAGGGCTACGCCTTTGTTGTACCAGGCTTCATAAAATTTTGGTTCGAGTTCGATCGCCTTGGACCACGATTCTAGCGCTGCTGACAACCGTCCCATTGTTTCTAGGGCGTTACCGCGATCGTATAGCGTTTGAGCCTTTTGGGCGTTGACTGATATAGATTGTTCCCCCGAGTCAATCGGCTTTTCTCTGCTGGCTAATTTTTGCAAGGGGTTTCACCTCATTATTTTTTCTAAAATTGTCGCTTTTTCTTTTCTATTTAAGGTTTTGTGCTGGCTATCGAAATTACTCGATCGCCTATATCTGGTTATTTATCGCAATTTTATAGTAACTCTGCAATTTTTTCAACCTTTTCTAATCTATACGCAACTCTCTGGTTTCTAGGTATAGATTAATACTATTTTTTTTCATGAATTGCGTATAAGCGCAAAAAGGGCGATCGGCATGAGGTATGACAAACCTCACCCAAGATTTAAATGTCTTTTTCAGGGTCGAGGAGGGAACCAAAATTAAGCTCTATCGCTACTGTTTTAATGCATTCTGAGTCGTGGAAGGGCAAGCCATCAGCTAAAGTGTAGATATCTGCCGCTGAGTCTCTCAGAGAATCAAAGGCTGGATTTGCGATCGCAGCTTTTAGCCATTCATATTCTTGTAGTTTTGCTTTGTCAATTAGGGCTGCTTCTAGTGCTTCCAGTCGCTTCAGGTCAGCATAAGTAATAATAGTAGCGATCGCCTTTCCTTCCTGTTCTCTGACGATTCGTGTTCCAGTATCCTCTCGCGTCAGCTAGCTATCGTATGGTGTATCGCCATCAACAATCTACTTACAAAACTCGAAAATATCACAGCGACGCACCATACAAGGCGAGGGTTTTACCAACAATAATTGCCTCAAACCGACAATTTCATAAACCCGCCCGCACCCAAAGGCAAATCCCTATCAAGGCTTTGTCGTAAGAGGCGATCGCATCTTCATGCCAGCCTAAATCATTTAGTATATAGCCCCGATTGTGCCAAGCTTCGTGTAAATCTGGTTTGATTTCTAAGGCTTTGTCGTAGGAGGCTAACGCTTCTGACAATCTGCCTAAATTAACCAGTGCAACGCCCCGATTGTGCCAAGCTTCGTGTAAATCTGGTTTGATTTCTAAGGCTTTGTCGTAGCAGGCTATCGCCTCTGTATATTCTTGAGCAGATTCATACAATACACCTTGTAAAAAAAACAATTCGGCTTTTTGTTCTGGTGTTTGTCCAGCTCGATAAATCAAAGTTTTAATTATTACCAACTCCAGTTTTTATTGGGAATTTAAAAGTTATCTTCTATTCTGATCATTTATTTTTCTTCATCAAACTCTCATTTTGCCAAGTATAAACCTAGGGTGGAGCAGGGATAAATCCTTGAGTAAGTGGTTAAAATCTTCGGCCAGGACGCACCTTACAATCACTATTTTATCAGGTGCGTCGCTATGAGATTGTCGAAATTTAGTTAAGAATTTTTCATAGCAACACACCCTAGCACTATGCTAATAATACATGAGCCGCCTTCAGCAATAATTCTGGAAAAGTGGGCGAAACAATTTGTTCGTTATCTCTAAACTGAGTGCGCTGATATTTTCCTTCACCATTTAGCGACAAAACAAATACTGTCGGTATTTTTTGGTTTCCCAAATACTCTCTTTTGCCGATCGCCAAATAATCAATAATCCAGTATTCAGCAATACATAAACGTTCGTATTCATCTAGCTTGTCAACATAATCATCTTCCCAATTAGTTGATACTACCTCCACAGCTAACTGAATCGGCGATTCCAGTGCGGCATAAGCTTTGCGTTCAGCGCGCCACAAAGTGCGATCGATAAAACTGACATCAGGAATTCGTCCTTGTTCTATACCTTCTTTTGTGGTAGTTTAAATCGTGATGCCTCGTTTTACTAAATAGTTGAGTTTCAGCCGATCGCACTCTTGATACAACTGTCTGTCTGTAAATTGAGCAACATCATCGTGATTTCTGGTAGTTGCCATTTTGACAATCTCTCCATTCACCAATTCACAAACAGCATCTTCCGGGCAAATAGCAATAAATTCGTTAAATTTTAATTGTTGTTTGGTGATTGCAATCATTTTTTTTAATTATCCCTAAAATTGGAGGCAGAGCCTCTGGATCTGCGTTACCAGGCAGAGCCTGGTAACAAGTAGTTTCTTAGTCTCGCGTTGCGCGGACTTTGTTTGTTTAGACGCGGTTTCAACCGCCGAATAATTGATGTTTAAGCTTGATACTTTTTCAGAATAGCAACTTTTTCGGGGTAGATGTCGATCGCCATTTTGTCATCATACCTAACCGCGAGCGATCGCCTCACCTCGCCCAAAAACAGCGGCTGCGACAGTCCCGGTTCAGGATGTACGATCGTCCGAACGCGGATTGTCATGTAGTCTCTTCCGCGTCCAGAGCGCCCTGGAGAGTACAAATCCGCAGCCGCTTGCTGCATCGTTGCTTCTAACTGCGATTCAGTAATCGAAGGTCGCACGGTAACTACTGTTTGAGCGCCGCCAGTATCGTAAACCAAAGAATAGCGAACTGCGCCTGGAATTTCTGTGCGGGCAAACAGTCCCAAACCCAGACCAAATATACTCGCAGCAATTACGCCCATAAAGCTTGTCACTCCTACCAAACGGAAGCGAAAGCCCCATTTTAAAATAAATGCTATTATTGTTAAAACAAACAAAGCTGCTGTCAGAATTCCCGCCCATTGGGCATACATTAAAAGATTAGAATTTACGTTCATTTGTTGATTTGGTAACTGTTGACTGTTGACTGTTGACTGTCACTAACAACTAAAATAACACAAATAACAACCAACAAATAATATCAAATCCGGTAGCATCCTCCTGTATTCATCTCTCCATTCTCTCTCTGTGTCCTCTGCGCTCTCTGCGGTTAAAAAAATCCTATTCAACCAAGAACGACATCACAAATAACCAATACCAGTGCCTTAATAGCCCTGTTTCACCTGTTTTGCCAATGACTAATCACTGATGACTAACAACTAATGACCAATGACTAATTAAGCCTTTCTGCTCGCCAGCAGATAAGTCATCATATCGCCTTTGCCTTTGATCGAAATCACGCCGCGCTCCTCAAAAACGTACTTATCCTGAAGGCGTTCGTAGGTAGCAACTGTCACCTGAATGGCGCCAGGGACACCTTGAGATTCCATCCGGGAAGCTGTATTTACCGTGTCTCCCCACAAATCATAAGTAAATTTTTTAGTACCGATTACCCCAGCTTCCACCGGACCGGTGTGGATGCCGATGCGGATGCTGAGCGGCTCACCTCCTTTGGTGTGCATCTGAGCGATTGCTGTTTGAATGTCGATCGCCATTTCGGCAATGCTTTCGGCATGGTTGTCGCTCGGCTTGGGCAAACCGCCAACTACCATATAAGCATCGCCGATCGTCTTAATTTTCTCAAGCCCGTAGCGATCGGCCAACTCGTCAAAAGCTGAAAAAATATCGTTGAGCAACTCTACCAACTCGGCCGGCGACAAATGAGCCGAAAGCTTCGTAAAACCGACCAAATCGGCAAACATTACTGTTACCTCAGCGAAACTGTCGGCGATCGTACTTTCTCCTTCTTTGAGGCGCTGGGCGATCGGGCCCGGTAAAATATTTAACAGCAAACGCTCGGACTTTTCCTTTTCCTCGGCCAACTCCCGTAAATAAGTCTGCTCCTTATCCCGCAGCCGCTTCTTTTCCAGACAAGCACTAATCCGAGCTTTGAGCAATACCGGATTGAACGGTTTAGAAAGATAATCCTCCGCCCCCAACTCAATACAGCGGACAATACTGTCGATATCGTCCACCGCCGAAATCATGATCACCGGGATGTGGCGCAACTTCTCGTCCGCCTTCAGATTTTCCAGCACCTGATAGCCGTTCATCAGCGGCATCATAATGTCCAGCAGAACCAAATCAAAAGGCTCGCTTCGCATTAGTTCCAGAGCTTGGAGACCATCTTCAGCAACAGTCACTACGTGGCCTTGACGCTGAAGTCGGCGGGCGAGCAAATCGCGGTTCACCTCATTGTCGTCAACAACTAGGACACTACCTTCGTCACCTTTCATCTCATGGCCTCTTTCAGAAGCGTTTCAATCTTACTCAAAAGTCGGGGAAACTCGACTGGTTTGGTGTCGTAGTCGTCGCAGCCGGCGGCGAGACACTTTTCGCGGTCGCCTGCCATTGCGTGAGCTGTCAGCGCAATCACCGGAATCATCTTAGTTTCAGAAGCCGCCTTAATTTGCTGGGTTGCTTGCCACCCGTCGAGGACTGGCAGACTCATATCCATCAGAATCAAATCGGGTACTTTCGCCAGAGCCATCGAGACTCCCTCAGCACCGTCAACAGCAATAAAGACCTCGTGTCCCTTGCGGGCCAGACGCCTAGAAAGCATATCCCTGTTCATTTCGTTATCTTCGACCAACAGGATTTTAGCCATTGGTGTTCTCCTTGCCTTTCGAGTCGTACCTGCGATCGAGCCTGTCATTTACTATAGAGCGAACATCGCGCAGCAAAGTATCGCAACTGTAGACGCCCTTTTGCAAAACCCGATCGACATAGCCGTTGAGCTGCTGTTTTTCGGCGGTCGTCAGGTCTTTAGCGGTAATTACTACGATCGGTATAGGGTCTCCAGAATGCGACTTACGAAGTTCGCCAATAAACTCAAAACCATCCATTTCTGGCAGCATCAAATCCAGCAATATCAGGTGGGGGCGAGCAACTTCTAGCTGTTCTAGAGCAGCGATTCCGCTGTCAGCTTCCGTTACTGCCCAGCCTTGTTTTTCTAGTATCCGCCGCAGTATTTTGCGAGTGGCATCGTCATCTTCCACAACTAATATCTGACAGGGCCAACTGTTAGCAGCAACGCCGTCTTGGTCGCGCCGGTACTTGTTCAACAAAGCAACCAGGCGTTTGCCGTCCACCGGTTTTGTGAGGTAGTCCGAGGCGCCCAATGCAAAGCCGAGGCTTTTGTTGCCCACAAAGGATAGCAGGATTACGGGAATTTCGGCAAGGTCAGGATCTGCCTTCAGGGCAGAAAGCACCGCCCAACCGTCCATTCCGGGCATGATTACGTCAAGGGTAATCGCGTCCGGCCGCAGTTGCTTAGCCAGCCTGACGGCTTGCTCGCCACTGTCGGCGACTTCGATGTGCAGTCCTTGGCGAGACAGAGCGCGCTCGATCAAATCCCGCGAGATCGGGTCGTCGTCAACTACCAGCACCGTGCCGGCAACAGGTGCGCCAGCACTTTTAGTGCTTTGGCGGACTTTGCTGGGAATTTCCGGCTGTTTGATGGCGCGAGGCAAGAGTACAGTGAAAGTTGTGCCCGAGCCCAAGGTGCTGCTGGCCTCTATGCTGCCGCCCATCATCTGACAAAAGCGCTGGCTAATAGCTAGTCCCAAACCCGTGCCGCCGTACTTGCGGGTAGTTGAGGCATCGGCTTGGGTGAAAGGTTGGAAAACTCGCTGCAATTGGTCTTTTGTCATGCCGATGCCGGTGTCCCAGACGCGGAAACTTAAACATTCGGAGTTGGAAATTAAAACTTGGGAAGATTCCTCTTGATTTTTCATTCTTAATTGTTCATTTTTAATGCTTTCGACTCCGATGGCAATTTTCCCGTTTTTGGTAAACTTGGCAGCGTTGCTGAGCAGGTTCAGCAGCACTTGCCGGACTTTGGTCATGTCGGCGTGCATTGTGTCGAGGTTGTCTGGACAGTACACTTCTAGGGTATTGCCGTTTTTCTCTACCAGCGGCTTGGCTGTGGCGACAGCACTTTCAATTAAGGCATGGATGTCGAAGGTTTCTAAGTAAAGATCCATTCGACCTGCTTCTATTTTAGATATATCTAGGATGTCGTCGATCAAGGACAGCAGGTGTTTGCCGGCGCTGCGGATTTTTTCGAGATCCGAGACGGATTCGCCGCCGCCCAATTCTTCGGCTTCTTCTTTGAGCATTTCGCTGTAGCCGATGATGGCGTTGAGGGGCGTGCGGAGTTCGTGGCTCATGTTGGCGAGAAATGTGCTTTTTGCCCGGTTTGCTGATTCTGCTGCTTCTAGGGCCGACTGCATGGCGGATTCTGCCTGTTTGCGGTCGGTTATGTCTTCGACACTGCCTTCGCAGTACAAAACGCTCCCGCTTTCGTCGCAGATGCTGTGGGCGTTTTCGGAAATCCAGATTGTGGTGCCGTCAGGGCGGTATATTTGGGATTCAAATTTTGAGACTTGGCGGCGGGATCTCAATTGCGCCAGAAATTCGGCGCGCTGGTTGGGGTTTACGTAAATTTGGCGGTTGAGGTTTGCGAGTTCGGCGAACATTTGGCCGACTGTTTGGTAGCCGTAAATCTCGGCTAGTGCGGGGTTGGCCTTGAGGTAGCGCCCGTCTGGGGCGGTCTGGAATATGCCTTCGACGGCGTTTTCAAAGATGCTGCGGTAGCTTGATTTCTCTTGCTGCAAAGCTAGTTCTGCCCGCTGGCGTTCTAGGGCACGGGCTAGCATTTCTCCTACCATTTTTAGAGGAGTTAATATTTCGGTCGATCGACCTGCTGCGGGTTGGAAGCTGTCGAATCCGAGAAATCCTACTAGGTTTTTACTGCAAATTAGGGGAATAATTATTAGCGCTTGCAAATTTTTTTGAGGTTTGTTTAATTCTGTTTGTGAGGAATTTGCATGGGGATTTGTTGAGGCTGTTGCTGTGCGATCGGCTGAGAGGGGTGGGAAGTTTCTCAGGAATTCTGCTGGGTTTTTGCCTTGCAACCGGGCAATTTCTGCTTGGGCTGCGGGGGAGAGTTCGCGGATGTCTCCTACTTGCAGGCATTCGGCGCGATCGAGCTTTTCTGCAATCCAAGGAATTCGGGCGATGTCTATTTGTTTGCCGCTGCTGTCTTCTATTTCCAAAATGCCTTCGCCACACCACTCGTGGGTTTTTTGGGCGCTGGTTTTGTCTTCAGATAAATGGTAGATGTAACTGCGGTCAAACCCCGTGAATCTGGCGATTTCTTCCAGAGTGCGATCGATTTTTTTGTCTATTTCCGATCCGGGCCCGCTGATGAAATAAATTGACAAATTGACAATTAACCGATCTAATTCTACTCGATTATGCAAAGATTTTGCTACTTTTTGGCGGTCGGTAACGTCTCGAAAGCTCCAGACTCTGCCGACTGTGTTCGCTCCTACTTTTGAAGGTAGCGAATTTAATTCGAGAATTGTTGCGTCTTTAAGTTCTAATAATTTGCTAATTTTAAGCTGTGGATCGACCGACACTTTTATTAAATTTTGGATAATTTCTTGGGGTTCTTTTAATTGGCGCGAGGCGAATAGGAACCATGTTTCTATCGAGCTTTGTACCGGATTTAGCGCCTCGCGGCTCACATTTCCGGCAGCTTGAGACCAACCCCACATCTCGACAAATTTCTGATTGTAATTGCATATATTGCCGTTGCTGTCAACCGCGAGAATGCCAGCATCTGTAGATTCTATAACTGCTTGCAGCATTGAGAGCGATCGCTTGTGTTCTGTAATGTCAAAAAACACCAATACTGATATTTCGCTCCCGTCAACTGCGGGATTGAAAAAATAGGAAACTGGTAATTTTTTGCCGTCGCGGCACAGAAATTCGCCGTCCCAATTGCTGCAAGGTTGACCGGAGGCGATCGCCTCTTGCAAACATAGTGCAGGTGCGACAGGCAAATCTTCGCTGTTGCTTGCTGACTGTTTCTGGGCAGTCAAAACAGGGGATTTCTTGCCTTTGTTTTCCTGAGTGTTGATGCCAGAAAGCAGCGAAACGCCTGCAATTTCTGACTGTTTCCACCCCAGCAAGCGTTCCGCCTCTGGATTCAGCCAGATGAAAAACCCCTTTCCATCAACCGTGCACACTCCCGCCCCGAAACTGTTGAGAGTCGATCGCAGCTGATCGAATTCTGAAGCTGTTGGAGGGTCTGGAGGAGACTGGGGCGAGGGGGTGAGTTCCTCTGGGGCGATCGGTTCTTGCTGACTCAGAGTTTCGTCATAGCTACAACTTACCTGCTCTAAGAATAGCTGCCACTGCTCAGCAGTGGGAGGTGAGGACTCGCCTGCTAAACTTAGCTGTTCGAGTTGACGCTGGAGGTGGGGATGCATAATTTCTGGCGCTTTGCGGGCAACTTTTTACAGTATATCTTTTTAATTAATAGTATTTGTACGCAGCCGGACAATTAGTAAAATGGTACGCGATCGAACCCAATTGCAGGTTCGAGCTAGAAGGGGATCGACCGTCTCGTCTCTATTATCCCAATTATTTGAGACGGTGCTACTTATATTTATAACAGAATAAGGAAGCCAGGAAAAATCAGGAATAATTAATAAAACCCTGGGTTGAGCAATTAAGAATATCCTCCTCATCTTGGCGGTTGCTAATCGAAATAATTTAGCTTTTTCACTCGATTCAGGTGACACAATCGGGTTTCAGGAGCGAAAATATGTCAGTTTTGATAAAATTATTGGACGGTTTTTAGCTGGGTAGGGAAAGCATCAGGAAATAGCAGAAAAAAAATCTATAGCGGTTCTCAAGCTTTGTGAGGTATGCGGGATACTTCCACTCCTGCCGGCGCGGGCCTGCTTGGCATCTGATGTTACGCTCGAAAGACTATAATGGGCAAAGACCGAAAACAACTGTCAAAAAGCCCTATTTATCAGAATTTTCGAGGAATAACGAGGTTTCGCCCAGAATAGCTGGCAGCCGAATTGTAAAAGTAGAACCTTTCTCCAACTCGCTGAATGCGGTAATGTCTCCGCCCATCATTTCGCAGAATTTCTTAGTAATAGTCAGGCCCAAACCAGTACCGCCGTACTTCTTAGTAGTTGAGGAATCGGCTTGCGTGAAAGGATCGAAGATTCTGGCTAACTGTTCTGGACTCATGCCAATGCCGGTATCTTTGACGGTAAAAACGATCCAATCTTGAGGGGAAGACAATAGAGACAAGCTATTTTCAGCTCGGTCCTCTCTATACGCTGCAAGTTTTTTGTCTCTCTTGGCAGCTTCGGCGGGGGTTTCGGGGGAGCGGCTGACGGCGAAAGTAATTGCGCCGGAGCAAGTAAACTTGGAGGAATTGCTGAGCAGATTGAGCAGAGACTGCCGGAGTTTAGTTAAGTCGCTCTGCATGGAGCCAATATCCTCATCGCACTGTATTTCTAAGATGTTGCTATTTTTGTCGGCCATTGGGACGATGGTGGCGACTACTTGCTCAACCAAATTTAAAATGCTGAAGGTTTCGAGATGTAAGTCGGTGCGGCCTGCTTCGATTTTAGAGAAGTCGAGGATATCTTTAATCAGCGCTAGCAAGTGCTGGCCTGCGGTGTTAATTTTTTGGAGGTCGTCGATGAACTCTTCGGCACCCATATCTCGGGCGTCTTCTTGGAGGATCTCGCTGTAGCCGATGATGGCGTTGAGGGGGGTTCGCAGTTCGTGGCTCATGTTGGCAAGAAAGATGCTTTTCGATCGATTTGCGGCTTCGGCGGCTTCTTTTCCTCGGCGGAATTCTTCGGAACGCAAGCGTTCGGTGATGTCGCTGGTCATGATTAAAATGCACTGAGTGCTGTCGAGGTCGATGAGTTCGGCTGACAGCAGCCAGTCGCGGACTTCGCCGGCTTTGGTGCGAATTTTGATTTCTTGGTTGCCGATCGAATTTTGTGCTTGCAACATCTGGGCGATGCGCCGCCCGTCTTCTGAATTGACCAACATTCCTAAGTCATTGGCGGTGTGACCGATCAATTCGTGCTGCAGCCAGCCTAACGAGCGCAAAAAGCTTTCGTTGGCATCGAGAAAGCATCCGTCTGTGACGGTGCAGATGCTGATGCCGACTGGGGAGGCGTGAAAGGCTTTGGAAAATCTTTCTTCTGAAGAACGCAGGGCTGCTTCGGCGCGCTTTCTGTCTGTGATGTCTTGGACGGTGCTGGTGATGTATAGGGAGTTGATAGCGGCTTGTTCGCAGACTGTGCGTTGGCTGCCGTCGGGAAGTACGAGCCTGTAGTCGATGCTGTAGGGCTGTTGCTGAAATAAAGCTGCTTCGATCGAGCTTTTGACCAATTCTCTGTCTTCGGGGTACACGTATCTCAAGAAGGCTTCGAGGCTGGGTTCAAAAGTTCCCGGCCGCCGTCCCAGGATGCGGTACATTTCCTCTGACCACTGCAATTGCTGGGTGTTGCGGTCTAAGTCCCAGTTGCCTAGCTGGGCGATGCGCTGGGCGTTGGCGAGGCTGGCTTCGCTGGCGCGTAGGGAGATTTCGGCTTGGCGGCGTTCGGAGACTGTGGCGGCTAAGACTAAGCCTGTCACCGCGATGACGGCGATGAAGGCTTGCAGGGATAGGAGTGCTTGGGGGATGCTGCTGGAGTGTTTGAGAAAGGGGCCGCTGCCTCGGGCTATGCCCCAGATGGCGAAGCCACAGAGGAGGAAGTTGGAAAGGGCCGTGTAGCGCTGGCCGAATCGAAAAGCTGCCCAAACTACGAGGGGAAATGGTAAGTATTCGAGGGGATAGCGGGCGTAGGCGGCGCGGGTGCGGGAGCAGAAGACGAGCCAGCCCACGGCTACTAGCAGCAGCAGCCAAATCGCTCGTTCTATCATCTGTTTGCGCTGGGTGGGGATTTTGGGCAATTTGTGCCATGTCAGCAGCAGCGGGCCGACGAGTAAAATTCCCATAGCGTCTCCTACCCACCAAGTCCCCCAAATCGTGCCAAAATTGCTCCAGCTAGATAAGCCGGTCAGGCAGACGACGATGCTGCCGATGGTGGAGTTGATCAGGGTAGATCCGAAGGCTGCTAGTCCGACTATTCCTAAAACGTCTTTGAGTCGATCGAGTCTGGCGCTAAAGTTTATGCCTTGGAGGAGATAAGTTCCCGTCCACGCTTGCAAGGTTCTGGCGCCTGCTGAGATTAAGGCCGTACCAATGTTGGCCGACGGTACGCTCATGCTGAACAGGAAGCCTCCGATCGCAATTCCCGGCCAGAGTTGCCGTCCGAACAGCAGCATGGCGACTTGGGCGATTCCTGCTGCTGGCCACATGGGGTAGATTTCTGTACTCAGGGTGAGGGTGGAAACTGCCAATTGCGACGCTGCGAAGTAGAGCGCGGCGGTCGCGCCTACTGCGAGGAAGTACCTCCCGGAATGTCCTTTGATTGCATT
Source organism: Microcoleus sp. LEGE 07076 (assembly GCF_015207455.1). Classification (GTDB taxonomy): domain Bacteria; phylum Cyanobacteriota; class Cyanobacteriia; order Cyanobacteriales; family Microcoleaceae; genus Microcoleus. The sequence goes on along the minus strand of NZ_JADEWV010000090.1, from coordinate 5,714 downwards.
AAGGAACTTTTTCTGCATTGTCGTTTGGGGAAAAGGTGGATGGTTGTTAGGGTCTCAGTAGGTGGCACGGAACTGGCACGGGGTAGAAAAAATGTTTCTATTAGGTGATAGTAGATCATGGGTCGTAGCCTGGGGGAGAACCTTTTGAGATCACTTTTTGTGGCGCAGTTGAGGGAGCGTTTTTTTGCTGTGCGAGCTAATTTGCACAAAGAAGTTTTGGAAGCATCCCTTTTTGCCAATATATCTGTGATGGCTAAGTATTAGGTCTGTAATTTTGGGATTTTTGTTAAAGATTTATGACCGCTCGACTGCGGGGGTAGTTTCGTGGCGATCGCAACTCGATTCATCCTAACATTTTGCACCATTAGTTTTGAACACACAGACTAGACTTTTTGCATAAATCTTTTGTTCACAGGTCAATGACCGATGTCAGGCAGATGCAACAAAGATGATTTCAACACAGGAAAGCGAGTGAGTGCAATTCCTCGTCTGCCAATCATAGTGATTCGCAACCAACTGAAGCGATGCCAGTTGTTTTACCAATTACCTTTTTGTCTTTTTCCTTTCTTTGTAAGCTGTGGCGCATTTAAATTTTATGTTCAGGGCGGGCGGCAGAGCCCACCCCACTCATTGTTTGATTGTTTTTTTGACAGACAATTTAAATACCGCAACAGCTTATCTCACTTACTAATATCTAAGGTGAGTGTCAAACGCTCTTGAGCTTCCTTAAGGGCGTCTTGGGGGTTGCTGCCCAGAAGGGTTGCTTCTATGGCCCGGCCGAGGTTTTCTGACAGGCGGGAGTAACCTGAGACGATCGGGCGCGATCGGGTCGAGTTCATTTGTTCTAAAAATACTTGCAAAACAGGGTTTTTTTCCACAAAGCTTTGATAAGTTTTGCTCTGTCTCGATTTTAAGTTAATTGGCAAGTAACCTGTTCCCAATGCCCAGGCTGTTTGGAATTCTTCACCGATCACATATTCTAAAAATTCTCGGCCTGCTTTCTCGCGTTCTGGGGAGGTTTTCATTAAAAATAGGTTTTCACCCCCCGCGACGGCTGCGCGGCGTTTCAGGACTGGCACGGGCATGACTGCGTAGTCGATCGCACTTTGCTGCAATTGTGATAGCGTCCAGGGTCCGGTGATTTGCATGGCCACTTTGCCGGCGATAAAGTTTTCGAGTTCGTAACCGCGTTCGGGCGCTGAGAGTATTGCGGAACCTTCTGTTAACAAGTCGCTCCACAATTCTAAGGCGGCCAGAGCAGCGGGACTGTCGATTTGGGGTACGGGAGTTCGATCTGTTTGGGCTAAGAGTTCGCCGCCCGCGCTGAACAAGAACGGCAGCCAGGTAAATACTGTCCATTCTCCTTTGCCTAGAGAGAGCACTATGCCGTGTTGGTCTGGGCGGCCGTCTCCGTTGGTGTCTCCTGTGAGCGATCGGGCTACTTGCTTTAATTGCGCCCAATTCTGCGGCACTTGTTTGATTCCTGCTGCTTTAAATAAGCTGGGACGGTAAAATATGGCAGCGTTGTTTGTAGCGAAGGGAACTGACCAAATGTGTCCGCCGAGTTCCATTGACTCGAACAGCGCCGGATCGATTTCGGCTTTCCGGGGCGATTTATCGAGCCATTTTTCTAAAGGTTGAATTGCGTTGAGTTCTGCTAATTTTCCCGCAATTGTGGGAACGTTCCACAGCAAATCTGGCGCTGCACCTCCAACTATTGCTGTTAGTATCTTTGGCATTTGTTGATCTGGCTGACCGATATAAATTGGTTGTAGTTGGATGTGAGAATGTGTTTTATTGAATTTGTCCGTGAGGGTTTGAAATACGTCGCGATTAGGCGGAGGATTGATGCCGTGCCACAGGGTTAGCTTGATTGTATCGCTGTTTTTTTGTGTGTTTTGACAGCCGCTTAATATTAGCAAGTTCAAGGCAAGCAAAATGCAGGCAGCCCGTTTTAGCTGCATTTTAATTATTTTAAATAATTTGGATAAAATCATTTTTTAGTTTCCTTCAGGGAACAAGATTTTTTAAAGCTCAGATGGATGCGGATGGACGCGGATGCTTAGAGGTTGGTAAAACAAGCTAAATCTAACAAATCGCGGGGGTAGCGGATTAATTTGTCCTGCTGTTGTATTTTTAAACAAAATTGTGAAAGCTCAGCCTCCTAGTCTATCCTGTGGCAACATCCGATAGCAAGGAATTTCGGCTCTCCTGACCTTTGGGCGACAACTTAATCTAATGTCTGGTAATAAGCAATAGTAGATTCACAAAATATTGCTACAGTTAGTATGTCTGTTTTATAAATATAACTTGCTTCGGCAATACTCGTATTTGTAGTGGGACTTTATGAACTTGGTAAAATTAGTCCCGAATTTTTCGCCAATTACCTTTTTCCCAATTACCCATTACCCGCAGCCAAATATACATTTTCCCCAAATATCCGAAAGAGCCTGCTATTGTCGCCAAACGCATCAACCCCGAGTACCTTTACTTTTTTTGCTAACGTTTGCTCACAAATACATGAGTTGAGATTCGATCTCAACCAAGGCGTATCAACCAATGTCCGAAGCAAGATCGATCGCGCGAGCACCATTTAGATCCGGGTTTATTTTGTCACCAGTCGCGGGGGACTCGATTGTCGTCTCCACCGACTTTGACAATTTCACCCGTCCAAGACACCGTTTTAGACCTGTATGCTGGATTGCAGTCAATTAGAGTTTTCGACAATTCCCAGGCTTTCCACTTGAGAAATGTCTTGAATTCGCAATCATAAAGTGGGGTCTTCTGTACTTAGTGTGCCAAAATATTAATTTATATCATTTCCGGTTACACCGTCAGGTGATGTTGACTGTTGACTGTTGACTCGATTTTATGATTCCGATGCAACCGTCCACGATATTAAGTAGTGAGAAAGCCAATGATACCTTAACTGGCTATAAAAAAGCTGTTTTTGACGTTCGCAATTACCAACAAGCCTTACCAAACGGTTGCAAGCGCGTTTTGGTAACAAATTAGCAGAGTAATTACGGTAGACCCGCGTTTGTCAGTAAATCAGTTACTGTTAATCTGCCCTTTAGTTGCGATGGGAAATACAAGCTGTTTGAGTACATCCAACCGCGAACAGTTCCAGTAATCGATGTGAGAAACGATTAAACCGTCGCTGTTGATCTTGAGTTCGCTCTTACCTGCGATCGCCATTTTGGGTTTCCAAGGTAGCGGTGCGATCCAATTCAGAGTCCAGCGAGTTTCTACGGTATCTCCAGACTGAGAAATATCGTGCAAGTCAAGTTTAATTTGTTGAAAAAAAGTCCCCATAAACCCGAGCATTTTTTGGTAGCGATCGACTCCTGTAAATCGGTTCAGTGGGTCTTGAAAATAAACATCTTTTGCATAAATGCTGTAAGTTTGATTTTCGGGGAATCTGCGGTAATCTTCTTTGAGAATTTGAATAATATCCATTATGATTAGCTATTTGCCTAAAATTATTATAATATAGTTTATAGCAATCCTAAATAATTCGCAAAATATGTAGAGTAGTGCCCCGTACCTACCCCTTAATCGGGGAGCTTCATGGGTGGGAAGAACCATACAATAAATTACACAACTGATGCGAGGATTGCTATATACCTGCTGGAGAATAGGCGACAAACTTATGATCGAACTCTACACTTTTACCACACCGAACGGACGCAAAGTCTCGATCGCCCTCGAAGAAATAGGTTTACCCTACAACGTACACGTCATCGACATCACAAAAAACGACCAATTTAGTCCAGAGTTCATCGCCATCAACCCCAACAGTAAAATTCCGGCAATAGTCGATCGAGATAACGGCATCACCGTCTTCGAGTCGGGAGCCATCTTGATCTATCTGGCCGAAAAAAGTGGCAAATTTCTACCGACAGATAAAGAAGAATACTTTCAAGTTATGGAGTGGCTGATGTTTCAAATGGCCAGCGTCGGCCCGATGTTCGGTCAACTCAACCACTTCAAACGCTTTGCACCCGAACAAATTCCCTATGCGGTGGAGCGCTACGAAAAAGAAGTATTGCGACTTTACGGAGTATTAGACACTCAATTAGCAAAATACAAATACATCTGCGGCGACTATTCAATTGCCGACATGGCTATCTACCCCTGGGTTGCTATTTACGAATTTCAGGGATTAACCCTCGACAACCACCCCCACCTCAAACGCTGGGTAGAAACCTTGCAGCAGCGTCCTGCAGTTGAGCGCGGAATGGCTGTTCCATCTGTGTAAAATAGAAGTTTTTGAACCGCAGATAAACAAAAATATTATCTGCGTTTATCTGCGTTCATCTGCGGTTAAAAAAATCCCGATATTCTGTCAGCTCTATCGACCGTAATATCGGTCGAGGCGGGTTGATTGAATCTCTGATTTGTGTTAGATATCAGGCACTTTCCCCGCCCCTAGAATTTGTCGGAAAACCCGATGTTTTTGGCGGTTTATCTAGTCACGCACACTCCGCCTACTGATACGCGACATTGATCGCGATCGTACCAGCGATTATTATTGTTATTGTTATTGTTATTATTGTACGCCCTCGCCGATTCTAAATCTCTAGTGCGCGGATTGTAATAATAGTCTCCCTGGGGATACTGGCGAGTCGGTACAGCGCAATAAGTCTGGTCCCTGTCGGTATCATCAAACCTGACTCTTACCATAGTACGTCTCACGCGACAATCAAGAGGTCGCAAGCCAAAATCATCTTGCAGAATCCTTTCTCCATCGTAGCTGCGGCTGTTTCTGTCAGTGTTTCGGTCGCTGTATCGCCTGTCATCGCGCCAATCGCTGCTAGCTCGTCTGCCGCCATCAATTCCGGCAACTTCTAGGGTGTAACTTCCTCCCCTAGCAGCATCTTTCGCTAATACTAACAGCTTGTAATCGCCTGTGCGAGGAATTTGATAATTAAAAGAACGGTCTTGCGTAAAGGCGACTTGTTTGTTGTTTCCGTAAAACAGCACCATGACTGGAGTAAAACCGCGACTTCTCTCTGTGTCTAAAAACACTTCTATGTTGTCGCCTTCGCGAGCACTGAAAGTGTATTCTTGACCGCGTAATTCTTCCGTGGGAGATCCGGGTGTCCACATATTTCGGAAACGGTAAATCGGGGAAGTGCGGCGAATTACTCCGTCTATGCGATCGTTATTTCGTATCTGTTCGGCAACAGCACCCGACGAAATCCCCGTAAGTGCCAATCCGGTAACTAGCACAGCGGCTGTAATACTGTTTAACAAGTTGTGCGTTTTCATATCAACCTCTGGAAATTTAAAAATTTTGTGCTTTCAGGGCGCAGACATTTGCATACACTGTCTATTTTAAATCTAATTTCTGCCAACCGTGTTAACCTCACCCAACTGGACTATTTAATTTATTGTAGGGTGCGTCAGGGTTGACTGTTTTCATCACAGATTAATTATTTTCCCCCTGACGCACCCTACTAACTTATAGACGTTGATGTCCCATCTAAAGTTGCGATGTATCCCCACAAATCAGCAATCCCGATTCAGCGTCGAGACTGGCCTCAATTCCCATTGGTAAAGCTGCGTTAACGCCGTCGTGTCCGAAGGGCAAATCCGAGACAATGGGAATATTCAAGTCTAAGAGCCGATCGCGCAAAACCTCTGCAATACTAAAAGTAGGAATCTTCGGGTCAATCTCGCAGCGACTGAACCGCCCCAAAGCAATGCCC
>NZ_JADEWV010000415.1 GCF_015207455.1 Microcoleus sp. LEGE 07076 | reverse complement strand
CCCCTGCCCTCTGCCGTAACAGTTAATTTATCTGGACAGAAGTTTAGGCGAGAGTTTCCGGGCAATATCCCAGACCCTTGACAAATTGCTGGCGAAACGCTTCAATTTCCTTACGGTCGGGGCTACCGTGACAAACCACCGCCACCTGGTAACGGCGCATCACGCTTAGCGGCGACTGTCCTGTTTCCAAACTCCAAAGTGCCATTTGCAAGCGAATTTCTGGATCGTAAGGAATCCCGAGTTCGTTCATAAAAGCCCGAAAATCCCCGTGCATTTCTGGAGTTAAGTATTGGCTCATTTTCACCTTCACCACCCAGCCGTCAATTTGGTGAATAACAGTGATAAATTGCAAGGGAAGATGACTAGCCGCGCGCAGGTAATCCACGACTCTCAGAGTGAGGCTAGTATTGGCGATGTAGTAGAGGTATTCCATAACTATCCTTCCGGCAAAGCTGATGCTACACCTCTATCCTCGCGGGCTATACCCGCAACCGCAAGGGGAAAAGCACCCGACTTTGGATGGGGGTTTTTACCCAATTTGTTACCTAGTTGACAGATCGATCGTACAGGAATTCACCCGATGACAGAGCTTGACTGGTCTTTGGACGGCTACGACTACGAACTTCCGCCCGACTACATTGCCCAAAATCCCGCAGTGCCGAGGGATAGTTCTCGCTTGCTGGCTGTAGATTCTCGCTCCAGCCACCAACACCGGATTTTCCGCGATTTGCCCGACTTGTTGCAGCCGGGAGACTTGCTGGTACTCAATAACACTCGCGTGTTGCCAGCGAGGCTCTACGGGCACAAACCCAACGGCCCGGCTGTGGAGATATTATTGATGGAAGAACGAAAGCACAACTGCTGGCTGGCTTTGGTAAAACCGGGGAAACGCTTAAAGTTGGGGGCAAAAATTGAGTTTGAGCCGATCGCCCCACCCTCTGATGACTCCGCAGCAGCCCCTTGCTGTTGCCTTCCCCAAGCGGAGGTACTCGCGAGGCGATTGACTGCGACAGTTATAGAAAGGGACGAGGCAACCGGGGGACGGCTGTTGGAGTTTGACATCCCCACAGATGCGACTCTGGCGAAGTTTTTGGACGAATACGGCCACGTACCCCTGCCGCCCTACATCGACAATTCCCAAGCAGCGCCGGAACAGTACCAGACTGTGTATGCCGATCGGCCCGGGGCGGTGGCTGCCCCCACAGCAGGCCTCCACTTCACCGAAGAATTGTTCAGCCGCTTGCAGCAACGGGGAATCGAAAAAACTTTTGTTACCCTCCACGTCGGAGTAGGAACGTTTCGCCCGGTGGAGGTGGAAGACGTGACTGCTCACAAAATGCACCAAGAATGGGTCGAAGTACCCGCCGCCACCGTCGAGAAAATCCGCTCTACTCAAGCCAGAGGCGGGCGGATCTTTGCCGTAGGTACGACAGCAGTGCGAGCCTTAGAAGGAGCCGCCGCCGCCAGGGGCGATTTTTCCTTGCAGCCTTTTTGCGGCCCGACAAGTCTGTATATTTATCCCGGTTACAAGTGGCGGGTTGTAGACGGGATGATTACCAATTTTCACTTGCCCCGCTCTACTTTGATGATGATGGTAAGTGCGATGATTGGAAGGCCTCGGCTGTTGGATTTGTACCTAAGAGCGATCGAGCATCACTACCGCTTTTATTCCTTTGGCGATGCCATGCTAATTTTACCGGCGGCAAAGAAGGATTGACTCCGATCTAACAGCATTCTCAACTTTTGCTGGAGGGCCGGCCATCTGCGGCCACCCCACAATAAAATTTATGTTTTGTGGGACAGCCACCGGGCCTGTTAACCGAGAATGGTGCAAAATATCAGAAATGCCAATTGTTAATTTTTAATCGCTTTACTCTTCCTCCTCTTCTTCATTGCCGGGATACACGAAGCTGTTGGAACGTCCAGTCAGAACTGATTTGCCCAGGGACATAGCTTTCTGAGCTGCCACTACAGCTTTGCGCTTCCATGTGGCCTTACGCATATTCTTTCTGGATTTGGAGGTTTTCTTCTTAGGGACTGCCATGACGCTAAATACTTTGGGATTGTACAGACAAACAAACATTCTAGCCGATTTTGCCTTGCTCGCTTGCTCGACCGACAACAAATGTTTCATTAGTAGGGTGCGTCAGCCGTTAGCTTCTCCAACAACACGCCAAATCCCCCGGCTGACGCACTCCCAGCAGCCAAATTCCCGTAGGGTGCGTCAGCCGTTAGCTTCTCCAACAACACGCCAAATCCCCCGGCTGACGCACTCCCAGCAGCCAAATTCCCGTAGGGTGCGTCAGCCGTTAGCTTCTCCAACAACACGCCAAATCCCCCG
>NZ_JADEWV010000414.1 GCF_015207455.1 Microcoleus sp. LEGE 07076 | reverse complement strand
TTGTCGGGTGAGGTTCGAGGGTCGCCCCTCTCCCCTCCCCTAAGAACCGGACATGAGACTTTTGCACTCATCCGGCTCAAGCCTTACTTCAAGCGAGATTTAACTTGGGTTTTATGCACCTGTTTGTGACACGCTCTGTGTAAGTGTCGAAGGTTTTCCATGTCGTCTGTTCCGCCTTCGGCAACAGGTGCTATATGATGGGTTTCGATTTCTTCCCCGTTGAGTAAAGGCTCACCACATTCTGGACACTTCCAGTCTTGGTTTTCTGCTATCTTATAAGCTTTGGTTCCTTTATCGAAGCGAGTTTTCCCAAACTTCTGGTGGCGTTTGTTCCAATACTCTTTCAACGAGGGGTCATCTGGGCTAGCGTCACCTTTGACCTTTATATGGCGTTCAATGGGAGTGGATGCAATTGGGTATAGGACAACCTCCTTTCTTTTGTTCTGCCTGTCGTTTGTGATGGCTGTGAACGTCCATTGATTACCTTTAATGGTTTTGAAGTAACGATTGCGTACCCATTTTGTACTTTTGTTGGGATGTCTGCGCTTTGCCCAACGCCAAAGGTATTGCCATACTCGATGTGAGATATAGTTGTAGGTTTGTTTGCTTACCACCCCTTTGTAGTAGTTAGCAAAACCCCTGAGAATTGGATTAAGCTTTTTGATGAGGACTTCTTGTTTTACACCACTGAGGTTTTTGATTTCCTCACCCAACCGCTTGCAGAAGGCTAAAACCTTCTTCTTGGAGGGTTTGATAAGGAGCTTTCCGTTGTAGTGTCGGGAATTGAACCCCAAAAAGTCAAAGCCATCTTCCATTGACGTAATTAGTGTCTTCTCAGCACTGAGTTCAAGACCTCGTTCTGACATCCATGCTTGAATCAAGTTTTGGGCTGTTTCGAGACTATGTTTGTCTCTGGCTGTGACAATAAAGTCATCTGCGTATCTCACCACGCCAAGTTTTGGGTTGGTGGCTTTTATATAAGCTTCTAAACCATGCAATCCAATATTGGCTAGCAAAGGTGAAATTACTCCACCTTGTGGTGTGCCTTGTTCCGTGGAGTTAAACTTCCCTTGGAACACAAAACCCGCTTTTAACCATTCTTTAATGAGTTCCTTTTTAGGGAAGTTGCTCATCATGTTCAGAATGGATTTATGGGCGATATTGTCGAAGAATCCCTTGATATCAGCTTCTAAAACCCAAGTATCCCTGGTGTCGCGTAATCTTATAAAACATTGTGCAATTGCATCATTGCACGATCTCCCCGGTCGAAACCCGTAAGAGTGTTCTTCAAATAAAGCTTCCCATTCGGGTTCCAGTGAGTTCTTTACTATTGCCTGTTCAATTCTGTCGCGCACGGTCGGGATACCAAGCGGTCGTTTCTTTCCGTTAGGTTTTGGTATTTCCACCCTTCGGGTAGGTTTAAGGTTTCCCCCATTCCAGTTATTTACCAGAATCACCCTTGCTTGTGGGGTATTGACAATCTCTTTGTCTATTCCAGCCGTAGCTTTACCTTGATTGGTCTGGGTGATACGTCGAACAGACAATAGTAAGTTTGCGTGACTTCGTGACATTAACTTCTGCAAACTTCGTAATTTACGGTAGTTACCAAGTTTTCTCGCACGAAAGATTCTCTGACGTAGGTTTCTAACAAACTTGTTAACTTTCTTCCAGTTAATCTGGTTCCAATCTTCAAGTTGTCTCTTTGGTCTGTTTGTTGCCAGTGATGACATCATCTAACTTGTCCTTAGATTGAATTCCTTTGAAAAAGTTTCTTTCGTATAAGACCCAGAGGAAGTCTGCTATTCCTTTCGGTCAGAGGTGATGCTTCAACCTCTATCCGACTCATTACAAGCCAGCATTCGCTTTTTCCTCCATCCTTTACCCTTCAGAGAATTCCGTCTTTGTTGCCTCAGACCTACTAAGGATATCGACTTCTCTTAGACTCTGTGGGGCTTACCCTGTTGTATCGTCCAGTTTTTCAGTCCCTGTTAGGTTTTGTCTATTCTGCGGTGGGGGTATGTTCGCCCGATTTTCGGAGAGTTCAACCGTCAATCCACCCACTTGCCTTTTGGCTAGAGCCTATCAGCCTTATTTGGCTCTTCTGTACTTACGCAGTTTAAATGACAATTCACTTGCGTTAACCATGAGGGATTTTCCTTCTCGCTCCTGACCGACTTAGGCTGTCAGTTTCGGTTGCTTGCGTGGTCTGCATTCCATCTCTTTCATTGCTTACTAAAGACGTGACCGGACTCTTTCGAGTCTTTTACGTGAAGGTAGCAGGTGCGAAGCTGCTGGGAATTAGGATTCCCTTTCTAGATGACCAGTTCAGGTCGCGCGAACT
>NZ_JADEWV010000413.1 GCF_015207455.1 Microcoleus sp. LEGE 07076 | reverse complement strand
GAAGAAGGAAGAGGGAAGAAGGGAGAAGGAAGAAAGAGAATTTTTCCTACTCTCCCACTCTCCCTATCCCCCACTCTCCCACGCTCCCGTCAACAACTCGGATGCTCTGGTATCAAATCTAATCTGCTTCCCCCATGCAGCTCATCGATACTCACGTTCATATCAACTTTGAGACTTACAAGTCTGAGTTAGAAGCCATTCGAGAACGCTGGCGCGAAGCTGGTGTAGTTCGGTTGGTTCATTCTTGTGTAGAGCCCGAAGAGTTCGCCGGAATTCAAGCAATTGCCAATCAGTTTGCAGAAGTCTCTTTTGCGGTTGGGCTCCATCCCCTAGATGCCGCCAAGTGGAAAGACGAAACTGCAAGCCAGATTAGGGAATTAGCTGGTTCTGACTCTAGGGTAGTGGCGATCGGCGAAACTGGACTGGACTTTTATAAAGCTGACGATCGCGAACACCAGTTTAAAGTGTTTGAGGCACAGCTTGAAATCGCCCGGGAACTTGACAAACCAGTCATTATCCACTGTCGCGACGCCGCCGCCCCAATGGCCCAAATGCTGCGGAACTTTTGGGAAACGCGCGGCCCGGTGCGCGGGGTGATGCACTGCTGGGGAGGTACACCAGAAGAAACCCAGTGGTTTTTAGACTTGGGTTTCTACATCAGTTTTAGCGGAACTGTCACCTTTAAAAAAGCCTTGCAAATACAAGAATCAGCTTGTATGGTAAATAGCGATCGCATCCTAGTTGAGACAGATTGCCCTTTTCTCGCCCCCGTACCCCAGCGGGGAAAACGCAACGAACCAGCTTACGTATACTACGTAGCCGAGCAAGTTGCTAAATTGAGAGGAGTTTCTCTCTTAACTTTGTCCCAACAGACAACCGAAAATGCCTGTCAGCTATTCGGCTTATCACTCGATCCTTAGCGCAAAAACGAGAAAAATCCGTAGTTTTAGAGGCAAAGGATAGAGATATCTCATCTACGCTCTTGCCGGAAAAACGGGATTCATTCTCGCTCTCAGATGCTTTTGACGTGGGGTGCGACGATCGAATTTGCGTCCTATAATTAAAAGAACCAGCCATCAATTGTTCGCTTGCTATCCGCGTCGCTGCACCGCCTTCCCGCAGCAGCCAAGAAACGGCCAGCAAGTTAGCCTTCGCTGACAAAAACTTCCAAACTTACAGAGTCAAAGTTACAGCTCGGAATAAACAGAACCAAATAAACTTGGAACCCAGCAATTTGGCAATAGCTTCCACGTCAATTTTAGGAGTCAAATGTGTAGGCAATTTAGCCCGAAACAGCAAAACATCGGATCTAAAAGTATCTCCATCAAACCAAAATCCGCACAAAACCACTGCGAGCAACCCGCACAAATAACCGTTGGAGCAGTCGGCTGGCGATCGAAAATATCATATATATTCTCTCACACAATCCATCAAAAAAAGACAGCAAAGTAAAAACGCCAAGCCTAGGCGCCATCTAAAAAGCTAAAGCCACTGCGGAAAAAGGAGACCCATGACGACTAAAGATTACACAGAATTCGCCTTCACCTTGCCCGACCTAATCGAAATCCAGCGGGCAAGTTTTCGCTGGTTCCTAGAAGCCGGACTGATCGAAGAACTCGATAGCTTTTCTCCGATCTCAGACTACACGGGCAAGCTAGAACTGCACTTCATGGGCAAAGACTTCAAACTCAAGCGCCCGAAATACGACGTAGACGAAGCCAAGCGCCGGGACAGCACCTACTCGGTGCAAATGTACGTACCCACCCGCCTGATCAACAAAGAAACCGGCGAAATCAAAGAACAAGAAGTATTCATCGGCGACTTACCGCTGATGACAGAACGCGGCACTTTCATCATCAACGGGGCCGAACGGGTAATCGTCAACCAAATTGTGCGATCGCCCGGCGTGTACTACAAATCGGAAACCGACAAAAACGGCCGCCGCACCTACAACGCCTCTCTCATCCCAAACCGGGGCGCGTGGCTGAAATTCGAGACCGACAAAAACGACTTAGTTTGGGTCAGAATCGACAAAACCCGCAAACTCAGCGCCCAAGTCCTCCTCAAAGCCCTAGGCTTGACCGACGGCGAAATCTACGACAGCCTGCGCCATCCCGAATACTTCCAAAAAACGATCGAAAAAGAAGGACAGTTCGGCGAAGAAGAAGCTTTGATGGAGCTCTACCGCAAACTGCGACCGGGCGAACCCCCCACCGTCGCGGGTGGCGAACAGCTCCTCAACTCGCGCTTTTTCGACCCCAAACGCTACGATTTGGGCAAAGTAGGGCGCTACAAACTCAACAAAAAACTGCGGTTGACAGTCCCCGACACCGTGCGGGTACTGAC
>NZ_JADEWV010000089.1 GCF_015207455.1 Microcoleus sp. LEGE 07076 | reverse complement strand
GGCTATAGAGCCCATCCCACAAGAACAATAAAAATGGTAAGTTATTAAATTTTCATTCCTAAGTTGCGGCGGGCGATCGGCAGTAAAATCGATCTACAGTAAAATCGATCGCCCATCTAGTAGGGACACGGCACTGCCTGTCTATACTGTTAACTGCGGCCGGCCGAGGAGCAAATGCCGATCGCTCCCAAAAAAGCTTTTCGCACTTCCCGATGAGATTTCTCAACGACGTTAGACCGAAAAGTCCAGTGTCCGCAGCCGGCGTGTTCCAGCAAAATTCTCTTTCAGTGCGGCAAAACTATTTGCCACAAGTTTAAAACGGAGGTTTTAATCAGCCTGCACTGGATTTCGTGCAAGTTGGTTTCCATGAGCTTGATTAGTCATTAGTCAGCAGTCATTAGTCATTGTTAATGGGGAAAAAGGTAATTGGTAATTGAATATCTATTCGGGACATATTACCCATTACCAATTACCAGACATTAGATTAACTTATCGCCAAGAGTTCAGGACAGCCGATAAAGCTTGAACCGCTCTCACCCACCCGACAATTTACGAATAACCAATAACCAATAACCAATAACTAATGACTAATTCTCACTTTCCTCAACAGAGAATTTACCAAGAGCTTGCTAGCATCATTTGCTGATAGCGCAGCGCTGAAATAGTGACCCTGAATTTCTTGACAGTGAAGTTCGCGCAAACAATCCAACTGCTCTTTAGTTTCTGCTCCTTCAGCTACCACGCTCAAATTCAAATCTCGCCCCAGCGTCGCTACAGCATTGGCGATCGCCCGTTCGCACGGATCGGTAGTCAGCCCGTTGACAAAGGATTTGTCAATTTTTAATATATTCAACGGAAACTTTTTGAGATAATTTAGAGAACAATAACCCGTACCGAAATCGTCCAGCGCAATCTGCACTCCCATATTCTGTAACTCCCTCAGAACTTTTGTGGTATAATCCACATCTTGCATAGCTGTACTTTCGGTAATTTCCAACTCTAAATACTGCGGTGCTAAACCTGTTTTTTCCAAGCAATTTGTCACCATTTTTACTAAATTAAATTGCTGGAACTGCCGAGCCGAAAAGTTGACTGCGATCCGCAAATCTGGTCGCAAAGCATCCTGCCAAGCTTTATTTTGAGTGCAGGCAGTTTCCAGTACCCATTCGCCAATAGGTACAATCAGCCCGTTCTCTTCGGCGATCGGAATAAATGTAGCGGGCGAAACTAAACCTAATTCTGGATGGTGCCACCGCAGCAGAGCTTCCATCCCCTGAATTTTCCAAGTAGTGATGTTGACTTTTGGCTGGTAAAAAACCTCAAATTCTCCCTGTTGTAGAGCATCGTGCAACCTGTTTTCTAGAGTCAACAACTGGCTGCCTTCGGGATTCATTGTTGAAGCATACAACTGATAGTTATTTCTTCCCATTTCTTTGGCGCGGTACAAGGCGGAATCGGCATTTTTGACTAAAGTTTCGGCATCTTCGCCGTCGTTGGGATAAACGGCAACGCCGATGCTGCTGCTGATGTGAAACGGTTGACCTTCTAGTTTAAATGCGGGCTTTAAATTGTCAAGAATCCTTTGAGCTGTTTTAACCGCATCTTCTAAGCAATTGATATCGGGAAGCAGTACGGTAAATTCGTCGCCTCCCCAGCGGGCTACCGTATCAGTCGATCGCAAACTGTCGCTGATGCGTCCGGCAAAACCTTCTAACAGGCGATCGCCCGCAGCGTGACCTAGTGTATCATTAATCTTTTTGAATCTGTCCAAGTCTAAAAACATCACAGCTAGCATTTTTTCGGTTTGTTTAATTTGTTTTAAGGAGGTCTGAAGCCTCTCGTTAAAAAGGGTTCGGTTCGGCAAACCAGTGAGTTGGTCGTAAACAGCTTGATAGCGAATAATTTCTTCAGCTTGCTTGCGCTGAGTGATATCCATCATCGTGCCGATCGCCCTTACTGCTTTGCCACTTTCATTGCGGATGATATATCCGCGATCGAGCACGAAAACATATCCCCCGTCTGCACGGCGAAAGCTGTATTCTTCCGACCAACATTGAGCGTCTGATATCATTGTTTGGTTAAAGCTTGACTTCACCCTTTCTCGTTCTTCTGGATGAATATTTAGCCACCATAATTCTAACTCTATCGTATGAGTTTCGTTAAGTTTGTAACCAAAAACTTTTTCAAACTCTTCGCTCAACCAATACTCATTGTTCAAAAAATTGAAATCCCATACTGCATCATTTGTTGCCCGAGTCAGCAGGTTAAAGCGTTCTTCGCTTTTGCGGAGTTTCTCTTCTGATTGCAAGCGTTCGGTGACATCTCGAAAGCTGAATACTCGACCAGTAATTTTGTCTCCGGTGTGCTGCGGTAGCGAGTAACGCTCGAAGATTCTGTCATCTTGAAACTCGATGATATCGTAACTTTCTGCCGCAGGGCGTAAGGACAATTCTTTGGCGCTGTTGATAAAAACTTGTGGGTATTTTAACTGGTTGATTCCGAACCCAAAAATTTGGTTGCTATCTCTCGAATTGAGCAGCAAATCTGGCAACTGCCACATTTTAGCAAACTTGCGGTTAAAGCTGACAACTTTTCCTTGGCTGTCAACCGCCAGAATGCCGTCAGCAGTAGATTCAATGGTTGCTTGAAGCAAAGAAAGAGATGTTTCTAATTCTAACTCTGCTAATTTGCGATAGCTGATGTCAAAGGCTGTGACTAATATTGACGCTTTTCTCTCAAATTTGATAATATCTACAGTTGCTTCTATCCAGCGTGTTTTTCCGGTTTTAGTGATAATTTTCAATTCATATTGTGAGCCTGCAGTTTCTCCGCGGGGGCTGACTTTACCCCATTTTTTAACTATTTGTCGAAAATCAGGATCGATTAAATCGTATAAATCCAAGCCTAGCAATTCTTCGCGACTATATCCAGTCAAAGCTTCTGTCTGAGAATTGACATAGCGCAACTGTCGGCGCTGATAGATCAATGCAGCAGCATTAACAGTTTCTATCAGTTGGCGAAACTTTTTTTCACTACGCCGCATATCTCTTTCAGCCCGCTTGCGATCGGTAATGTCTTGTGCTACATACAACTTGCCGCTGACCTCGCCTTTGCAGTCCCGAATAGTTGAAATAGAAAGCAGCACAATTATTCTTTTTCCGTGCTTGGAAAAATAGACTTTTTCGACGTTGCGGACAGAACCTTCGACTGTCAAAAAATCTAATTCTAACCCGGTTGACGGTGATTCATTTTTCTTAAAAAGTCCAGCTATTGGTTTGCTTAACAACTCTTTTTTAGAGTATCCTAAAAGTTGACAGGTAGCTTTGTTTAACGACAAGATATGACCGCGCGGGGTAGTCGCAATTATCGAGACGCTCATTTCTTCGCAAATATCTAGGGCATATTCGGCAGTTTGCTGCAAATTTTGGGTCATTTTGGCAATAGTGTCCCGGATATCCTGTTCTTTTTTTTGAGGTAACACTTTGTATGCTTCTGTTAGCTTGTCCTTACCTGTTTCAGGCTTGCTTTTGATTAAGCCGATCGCCTTAAATAACATACTTACCGTATTCGTCCTGATTAATAAGGACATTATTACGAACAGAAAAGCCAGATAATAATCGATTTTTTTTAAACTAAAAGTAGGCTCTTTTTGAGGATTTTGCTCATACTGTATAAAATTGTTGCTTTGTGGATTTACAGGTGCTATTTTGAAGAAATTATTTCCAAAAAAGTCGGCGCTTGCAGAAGTAGCGCCAGATGCCGATCGCAAATAGCTAATTTTGTAAGGCGGTATCAAACTTGCTTCTACAGAGCGATTGCCACCTCCATGCCCTACACTTCCCGGCAATATTTTTGGATTAATCTGAGAACTTGCACCATTCTCAATAAGCTTTTTATGAACAGGCAAGATGCCTGTTCCACAAGAAAGTTGATCTTTTGTGGAACGGGCATCTTGCCCGTTCTTGAAAATGGTGCAAGATGTGAGATTAATGCAACATTCGACACCAAGCACAGCAGCAAGCAAGTATTGCAACATTAATTTACAAGTGATTTTCATGAGACCTAGTTCCTAAGTTTAAACATATGCTTTACCACCGTCAAAAATATGAAAAAGGCGATCGTAACTTCAGGTGCAATAGAAAAATATATCCGATCTTGATTTATGTTGATTTGATAAAGTACATCTATGCAAAAAATATTTTTTACTAACTAATTATAATTATAATCATAATTTAAAATGTGTCATTGGCCATTTTGCCAAAAATTATCCGCCATTATGCTTAGACAACGACTTGAGGGCGCTAAAATTAGATAATTGTGTCCGAAAAGCGAGTGAGATTTGTTAGAAAAATAAACAATTAGCTTAAAATCGATACAGAGATCCACTAATTGAACCAATGAGTCAGACAATCCCAGAACTCCAAACAGAAGTGCGCGCGCTGCAAGCAGAAGTTACCACCATGCAAGAGTCGCGGGACAAACTTCGCTCCCAGCGCTCAGAGTGCCGAGTGACAGTCAGTTTTCCCAAGAATAATACTCCTGAAGCCATTGCCGAGTTTCACCAGCAAAATGCTGCCTTTGGGGAGCAGTGGTTGCAGCAAATTCAGGAGATTGACCGAGAAACTCAAATTATTGAAAAGCAATTGCAACAAAAAGAGGCTGTACTCAATTACAAACAAGGCGAACTAGACAAATTGCTAGCCGGAAAGCACTGGCAAGAAGTAGAAAACCACGTTCACAGCGGGGAAAAGCTCTTGCAAGCACAAGCTCGCAGAATCAATCAAGCAGCAGCACAGCTAGAAGCAGAAATCCAAGCTTTAAAAGCACTGTACGACAAACTCAATCCCAGCTATTCCGAGTGGTTTCAACAACCAACTGAAATTGTTGATTTCTTGGCAAAAACTATTCCTTACGCTTGGCCTGGGAGCAATAGTTTGATTTTGGGAAACAAGGAGATAGATTTGGATAAAAAGTAGTTTTTATCTGTGAAATATTAAATGGTAAATGAGTATGCTTGACTGTCGCCATTGAATTGCTGAAACTGATGAAACAATTGATTTGGATAGGACTATTTATTTTAGTCGCGGTGGCGGCTGTAGGTTGGGGTTCTGACTCGTTGCAGCAGTTTTCTGGTGTTCCGCAGGTTTCGATCGTCCGCGCTACCGACAGTTCCCAAAATCCGTCTCCCTCGCCGCTGACTGTTGAAAAAAATGCTGTCGGCGCACCCCAAATTGACTCATCTCGGTTGTGGAAACACGTCGAAAATCTAGCAGGAGAGCGCGATGGAGAAAGAGATCGCACTTTCACGAGAAACTACATTTCCCAACAACTAAATAATTTAGGATTTTCCCCTGAGTTGCAGCCGTTCGATCGCGGAATCAACGTTTTTAGCGAGAGAAAAGGTACTGATTCCAACGCCGGGGCAATTTTAGTCGCAGCACACTACGATACTGTACCACAATCTCCCGGTGCTGACGACAATGCGACGGGAGTTGCAGTAGTTTTAGAAGTAGCAAGATTACTGGGTTCTCGTCCCACTCCTCGGACATTGCAAGTAGCATTTTTCGACAGAGAAGAAATCGGACTTTTAGGCAGTTTAGCCTTCGCAGGTAGCGCGGCGCGATTAAAAAATTTGCAGGGAGTGGTAGTTTTGGATATGGTAGGTTATGCCTGTCGCACACCGGGGTGTCAGCGATATCCCGAAGGATTGACAGTGCAACCTTTTCTCGAAGCATCGGGGGTAACATCTGCTGATAAAGGGGAGTTTGTCGCTGTGGTTGGAGATGCCGAACACCCGCTGCTGTTGAAAACTTTTGCGGAGTCGAGAAACGCCGATTTGCCGCCAGTGGTGGCGCTGCCGGTTCCTCTGAAAGGGTTGCTAACTCCTGATGTTTTACGCAGTGACCACGCGCCTTTCTGGTATAAGGGAATTGGTGCTGTGTTGGTGACGGATACTGCAAATTTGCGATCGCCCCACTACCACCAATCTACTGATACACTAGCAACTATCGATCGACCTTTTTTCGCCGGTTCTGCTCAAATTGTTGTCAATGCCGCAGCTAAATTATTGGAAATTCGATAATTGATAATCGGTAATTCTACTCGTTACCAGGCTCTGCCTGGTAACGCATATCCGGAGGCTCTGCCTCAAATTTTCCCACGCCAAGCAAGCGAGGCAGAGCCTCTGGAAATCGGTTCCTAGGCTCTGCCTAGGAACCAGCTAAATAACTAATAACTAATAAGTAATAACTAATAACAAATGACTAACAAAGAAAGCCTGCAACGGCATTTACTGCAACTAGACAATCGAGGCTACAAAGCTTACAAAGAAATTCAAGACAGCTATAAATTTGATGAATTTACATTGATTATTGATTGGGTGCAGGCAGATCCGTTTGCTTCTCCAAGTAAATTTAGAGTCAAAGTTCCGCCAAACATTGCTCGAATTCCCTGCGAACTTTTCCAATCTCGCAGTCGAGAAATAGCCCTGCGAGATTACCTAACCCGCCAGTTTGACAAAGCTGCACGCAACAGCAGCAGCAAGCGCGGCACTGGCAAAAGCGGTTTGATTGCAGTGACTCGGTTCGGACAAGAAGTTTTAGAACGAACTTCCGCATTTATCATTTCCTCAACTGCATCAACTATCGGAGATTTAGGAGGAGTTGAAATGCGATTTTCGGTCGGACTCCCGGCCGGCGGACGCAGTATTTTAGGGCGACAAGCTGCTGAAATGCTGTGCGAAGATATCCCGCGAATTGTCAGCTTATCTCTGAAATATTCTAGCTTAAATGCTGCGGAATGTCGCCGTCACGTTGAAACTGTAGAAGATGCTGACTGGCTGCGGCAGCAGTTAGCTGAAAAACAATTAGTTGCGTTTGTTGCTGATGGTTCTATTTTGCCCCGCTGCAGCGGTGTTGACAATCGCCCTTTGTTAAATGATGCTGTGGCTTTTGTGTCGCCGCCGTCGTTAAAAGTTGAGTTTAATTGTCCGAATCGTGGTTTAATTTCCGGTATGGGTATTCCTGCTGGCATTACTTTGATTGTTGGGGGCGGCTATCACGGCAAATCAACTTTACTCAGGGCGATTGAGTTGGGAGTTTACAACCGAATTCCGGGAGATGGTAGGGAATTTGTGGTGACTAATCCGGGCGCGGTTAAAATTAGGGCGGAAGATGGCAGAAGTGTTGCAGGAGTAAATATTTCGCCTTTTATTAATCGGTTGCCACAAGGTAGAGATACTGTACAATTTTATACGGAAAATGCGAGCGGTAGCACGTCGCAAGCTGCTAATATTATTGAGGCTTTGGAGGTGGGGAGAATGCCTGTTTTATTGGTGGATGAGGATACGGCGGCGACAAATTTTATGATTCGCGATCGCCGAATGCAAGAACTGATCGCTAAGGATAAGGAACCGATTACGCCTTTTATCGATAAAGTCAAACAGTTGGATGCAGATTGTGGCGTATCGACTATTTTAGTTATGGGGGGAAGCGGCGATTATTTTGATGTGGCGGATACTGTGATTTCAATGGATAATTTTTCAGCATATAACGTGACGGAACAGGCTAAAGAAATTGCTGAAAAATACTCTGCCAGCCGCGCTGCTGAAGGGGGAAAAAGTTTTGGTGAGATTACTCAAAGAGTGCCGGTTCCTGCTAGTTTAGACCCGAGTCGGGGACGGCGAGATGTGCGGGTGAAGGTGCGGAATGTTGATGAATTGGCTTTCGGAACTGAGGAGATCGATCTCGGCGCCCTCGAGCAAATTGCCGACAGCGGACAGTTAAGGGCGATCGCTGCGGCAATGGTTTGTGCTAAGCAGCAATACATGGACGGGAAACGTACTTTGTCGGAAATCATAGATTTGGTGATGGCAGATATTGAGGCGGAGGGGATGGATATTTTATCTTCTTTTCCGGAAGGGGATTTTGCGATGTTTCGACGTTTTGAATTAGCGGCGGCAATTAATCGGCTTCGCAGTTTGTCGGTTGTTGCCAAAAGGTGATAAGAGTTAAGAGGGCGGGCACGGGAGCACCGCCCCTACCAACTAACTAATAACAAATAACCAATAACCAATAACCAATAACAAATAACAAATAACAAATAACTACCACCTTTTGATATGCTGAAAAAGTGAGTGCAAAAACTGCAATTTAAATATGATAGGTAATATAGGACAACCGACTGCTTTAAGCGATCGACCTTATTTAGTGTTAAGCAGTCAAGGGCAAGTTTTACAGTTGGAGTTAAAACAGCTGCAGCACGTATTGGGGCGCGATCGCACTCGTGCAGATTTAATTCTTCCCGACCCCTGGCGCGCCGTTTCCGGCGTTCATGCTGTTTTGCGCCAAATTGGGAATAATTACTGGATTTACGACGGTGACGGCCAGCGGCCGAGCACTAACGGCTTATTTGTCGATCGCACTCGCATCACTCCCAATGACGGTTATTGTCTCAAAAACGGCACAGAAGTTAAAATCGGTCTCGATCCTCAAAATCAAGTTTTGCTGACTTATTTTAATCCGACTGCGAATCAAATTGCCGTGCCCAGAAAGCAGTCAATTTCTCTTAAGAATCGGTCGGTTTTGTTGGGTCGCGATCCAAACGCTTCGCTGCAATTAGATGCGCCGCTGGTTTCTCGCCGCCACGCGACAATTGACCAAGACAGCCGCGGCAATTATATTTTGCGAGACCACAGCGTTAATGGGGTTTTTGTTAACAGTCAGCGAGTTACAAATTCTGTACAGTTGTCCGAGGGAGATGCAATTCGGATCGGGCCCTTTACTCTCACTTACCGCAGCGGTGAGTTAGAAATGCAAGACTCGGGTCATCAAATTCGTTTGGATGCTGACTCTCTGGTGATTCCGAAGCGTTTGGAAAGCATCACTTTGGCGATCGAACCGGGGCAGTTTGTGGGTTTAGTCGGCGGTAGCGGCGCTGGAAAATCTACTTTAATGCGGACGCTTTTAGGCATAGAAAAAACTACTGAAGGCGTTGTATTTCTCAACGGCGACAACCTGCGCCAAAACTTCAATATTTACCGCAATCAAATTGGTTACGTGCCTCAAGATGACATTGTACACTTCGATTTGACAGTAGAAGAAGTTTTGAGTTATGCAGCAAAATTGCGCTTACCTCCCGATACAGATGTCAAGCAAGTAGTCGCAAAAACTTTAGAAGATATTGAAATGTCTCACCGCCGCACTGCTTTGGTAAAAAAACTTAGCGGCGGACAGCGGAAGCGGGTTAGTATCGGAGTCGAACTGTTAGCAGATCCGAAACTTTTCTTTTTAGACGAACCGACTTCAGGACTCGATCCGGGTTTGGACAAGAAGATGATGCAACTGCTGCGAAAGTTGGCAAATCAAGGCCGGACGGTGATTCTGGTGACTCACGCGACAGCAAATATCACGATGTGCGATCGAATTGCTTTTATGGGTGTCCCCGGATACCTCTGTTACTTCGGCCCGCCCCAGGAAGCGATCGATTTTTTTGATATGAAAACGGGCGATTTTGCCGACATTTACAACGAATTAGCAGATAAAAGTAATGTTCCGAGGTGGGCGGAAACTTTCAAAAATTCTGAATATTATCAGCGCTATATTGTCAACCACTTCAGTACCGGCAACGCAGGAAAAAAACAAGCGCCTCCCCAGCCAAACTCCGTATCTTCGATCGAACAACTTTTTCTGCTCTCCCAGCGTTATTTTCAGCTAATTTCCCGCGACTTTGTTAACTTAAGTTTAGCTCTTTTAACGGCTCCGATAGGGATTAGTTTGCTGCGGCTGGCAGTCAGGGATAAAGACCCCTTAATTGGAACCCCGGAGGCCACTTTAGCACCTTTAGCGATGCGAGTTTTGTTTGTATTTACCTGCGCGGCTATCTGGGTGGGACTGGCAACTTCTTTGCAAGAAATCGTCAAAGAAGCAGCTATTTATTTGCGCGAACGTTTGGTGAACTTAGGATTGTTTGCTTATTTAGGTTCAAAAATTTTCATCCTTTCAGGTTTAGCAGTATTGCAAGCGCTGTTAATGGTAGCAGTTATTCTAATTGCTTTTAAATCACCAGAACCCAGTTTAATTTCCTGGCCTGTGGGAGCATTTGTTACCACTTTTCTCACTTTGATGAGCTGCATAAGTCTCGGATTAGTTGTTTCAGCCATCGTTAAAAATGGCTCTCAAGCTAACAGCGCTTTGCCTCTAATATTACTGCCTCAGATTATATTTTCGGGAGTTTTGTTTAAGATGGAAGGTGTGGCGAGCAAATTTTCTTGGTTGATGTTAAGCCGCTGGTCTGTGGGTGCTTACGGCTCTTTAGTTAATGTGAATGGGATGGTTCCCGCACCTACTCAATTGCCGGACGGAAGCACGCTTCCTCAGCCCTTTGAGCCTACTCCTGTTTACGATCCGACATGGGATAATTTGAGTTTAAATTGGGGGATGTTGTGCGTGCATATTGTCGTTTATTTGATGTTGACTCTGTGGTTGCAGAAGCGGAAAGATATTTTATGAATTATTGGCTGATGAAGTCGGAACCGGATGTTTACAGTATTGCGGATTTGAAGTCAGATAATATTTCGCTTTGGGACGGCGTTCGCAACTATCAAGCTCGCAATTTTATGCGGCAAATGAGTGTGGGAGATTTAGTATTTTTTTACCATTCTAATACTAAAATACCGGGAATTGTCGGGTTGGTGCGCGTTGTGGAAACGGGGATTGCCGATCCGACTCAGTTTGATTTAAATAGCGAATATTATGATGCTAAATCGCAGCTTGATGCTGCTCGCTGGCAAACTGTGAGAGTTGAGTTTGTTGAGGAATTTGCTAAATTAATATCTTTGGATGAACTGAAAGCAAAGTTTACTGCTGATCAGATTTTGGTTGTGAGGAAAGGTAATCGCTTGTCGGTGATGCCGATATCTGAAGGTGAAGCCCAGAAGATTTTGAAGATGAGGTAGCAGAAAGGTGTTGATATTTGTCACAGGCAAGATGCTTGTGCCACTAATATTTTTCATAGGCAAGTGTTGATATTTGTCACAGGCAAGATGCCTGTGCCACAAAAATGCTTGTGGGGTGGGCATCTTGCCCGCCCCCAATCTTTGTCACAGGCAAGATGCCTGTGCCACAAAATGCTTGTGGGGGTGGACTTCTAGCCTGCCCCCAATCTTGGCAATTTCCTCAGATTCAATACCCTAAAGGCCTGCCGCACAAACGGCGGCTCCAATTAACCCTACATTGTCGTTCAAAACCAATCGAACCGGGATCATTTCTAATAGTGAATCCATCCGGCCTTTGTGGGTAAAAGCTCGCATAAAACTGCCTTCTAGAATTAGCGGCAAAATCTTTGCAGCGATGCCACCTGCTACGTACAAACCGCCGTAGGGTAAAAGTGAAACAGCCATATTTCCGGCTACAGCACCGTAAGCTTCTACAAACATTTGCATTGTTTGTTCCGAAAGCCGATCGCACTTTTTGAGTGCCGCCTGAGCAATTGTCGCCCCCGGATCGACAGTCTTCTCACGTTTACCAATTTCTGACTCCCATTGAGCGATCGCTTCTCCTACCTCCGCTGATTCGGGAGCAAACTTTCTGTCCCGCAAAAACTGGTAAATTGAAACAATTCCCTGGCCGGAAACTACACGCTCGATCGATATTCTGGGAATGTCATGTTTTGCTAACAAATATTTCAGCAATTCAAACTCCAACTCCGATCGAGGAGCAAAGTCACCGTGTCCCCCTTCGGAAGAAAAAACCCTGATGCCATTTGCTTCGGGAATTGCAAAACAATTTCCCAAACCAGTACCCGCACCAATCACAGCAATTGGATCGTTTTTGCCTGGTTTTCCGGCTTGCAAAACGTGCAAATCTTTAGCTTCCAAACCGCACACACCATAACCAACCGCCACAAAATCATTGATTAAACTGACGCGGGATATTCCTAATTCTTGTTCCAGACGCTTTGCTTCCAGAACCCAAGGCAAATTAGTCAGTTTTGCGGTGTTGTTGACTACCGGGCCTGCGATCGCAAAACAAGCTTTTTCTGGCTGCGGTACAGAATCCAGTTTGGCAGCAGCTTCCGTCAAAAACTTTCGTACAATCGGCACTAAATCGGGAAATTCTCCGCTCGGATAGCGAAACTCGTAAAGAGCGTTCATTTCACCCTTAGCAGTCCTTTCCACCAAGCGCAAAATCGTCTTAGTGCCGCCAATATCGCCCGCTAACAATAATGTCATAAACCTCCAATTCAACCAAATATCGCATTCCCTATTTAACCACCCAAAGTATTAATTGCCAACCAAGCCCGCAGCACCTCAGCCACAGTCCAAGCTTGAGCAGTGCAGCCCCGTGGCGAGTGGGGGGCGTCAGCATCAAAAATTTCGCCGAGACTGCCAACGCCGCCGCTCATTATATGATGTGCCATCGGTTCGAGGAATTCGCGAGCTTGTGCTGGGTTTTTGTATACGTGCAAGTGAGCCAAGACAAATGGGCCAATCAGCCAGCCCCAAACTGTGCCTTGGTGGTAGGCGCTGTCGCGCTGCAATTGGTCGCCTCCGTAGGTTGGGCGGTAATGCGGGTGCTGCGGTGAGAGGCTCCGCAGGCCGTGGGAAGTCAAAAGGCTCTGGGCGCAGGCGTCCACGGCGCCGCGGCGCTGGAGGGGCGTGAGTAGCGGTGTATAACGGGTTTTCTGGCGCATCCCCCCTGCGGGCGAGGTGGCGGAACCCGCAGGAATTGAGTCTAGGGGCAGGGATACGGCGAATATTTGGTTGGGCCGCAGCGAGCTGTCGTTGCCGTCGGGGCCGTCTAGAACGTCGTAGCAGTAACCGGTTGAGTCGTTCCAGAAGCGGGTGAATCCGGCGGCGCTGCGATCGCCCAACTGCTGATATTCATGGTGAGGCTTGCCCAATTTTCGAGCAAAACTTGCCATAGCTTGTATAGCATTGTACCAAAGCGCGCTGAGTTCGATCGGCTTGCCAATCCGGGGAGTAACCACCCAATCGCCAATTTTCGCATCCATCCAAGTCAGTTGCAGCCCGGTTTCGCCCGCGTAGACTAAACCGTCATCGGGATCGACGCGGATGTTATACCGAGTTCCCTTGACGTGCCAATCAACAATCTCACATAACGCAGGCCAGAGTTCGCTCAAAAGTTCGTCGTCCCCCGTGGCATCGATATAAGCGCGAATTGCCTCAAAGTACCACAGCGTCGCGTCTGCGGTGTTGTATTCCGGTGCCCCGCCCCCATCCGGGAAGCGGTTCGGCAGCATTCCCCGATCGACATACCGCGCAAAAGTCCGCAAAATCGATCGCGCAATGTCCCACCGCCCCGTACAGATTGTGAGGCCGGGCAGGGCGATCGTCGTATCGCGCCCCCAGTCGCTGAACCAGGGATATCCGGCGATAATCGTTTTGCCTTCGGGTTCCTCCGGTAGCGGGCGGCTGACGATAAATTGGTCGGCTGCTAGCACTAAGTGCTCGATCCAGTCGGGAGATTCCCTCGCTTGCGGGCAGTTTTGCAGCAGTTGCCGATCGCCCGCGCGGCGCAATTCTAAAGCTGTACCGCCGTTGAGTTCGGGATTTTTATCAGTGCTGGCGATCAATGTCACAGAGCTTCCCGGTGCCAGCGCCAAGTGAAAAGTCGCCGCGTGCAAGTGATCTTCGCAGTAGTCCAACCCGCGCCGCTTTTCGGCTGCCAGGTCAAATCCGTAGTACCAATTGTATAAATGCGCCGAGACTCGAAATTTAGCCTCATGTTCGGCATCTGTCAGCAGATAAAGTGGCGCGGCTCCGTCAAAAGCAGTCACGCAAACCCCCCGCGTCAAGGTTTCTAGCCTCAACTGCCAGTCGCCCGCGCTTGTCGTGCCGTGGTAGTCGCGGTAGTTGACTAAGGCTTTAACAGCCAGGGAAACTGGCTTTGAACCGCGGCGGCTGCGGTATTGAATATACGTTGTGTTAGCACCTTGCTCCATCCAAATCCGCTTTTCGATGATAGCGTCGGCGAGCGCAAACCTCCAAACAGGCATCGTCCCTTCGAGGTGGAAGCTTTCGATGAAGTTGTAGCCGTGGGGTTCGATCGTACTGTCGGCCCAGCGGTTTGTATAAAGCGGATAAGCGCGATCGTCATACACAGCCGTCTCGTCCAGCTTGGCGAGCATCAAAGTGCGTGCCAGCGGGGGTTTGAGGGCGGCTACCAGCAGTCCGTGATAGCGGCGGGTGAGGAGATTGGCGATCGTCCCGCTAGCGTAACCGCCGATCCCGTTTGTCACCAACCACTCGCGAGACTCCGCCGAGTCGAGATTGCAGCAAATTTCCCGTCCAAAAGCAATCACCATATTTTTACACTCGACCTAATTTGGCATCTATCTTTAGGTATACTTTCTACAATTCTCAACAAGAAATATTAACTCTTGCAAGCTGTTAATTGGGCGATCGCACTCTTGAATATTCATGCTTTAATAGAAACACAACCAACCGCTACATTTTCCCAGTCAAGATTCTCGCCTTTAATGGCTCTGTCTAAAGTTAGTTGTTTGTTATTTTCAGCCATACTACCCTCTAAACAGATTCCCAACATTCAGGTCAAAGCATTTGATAGCGCCCAAACGGCGATCGCACAACCCACCTATTTTATAAGAAGAACAACTCAAAATGCAAATAGGAGCAAATTACCTCGGCAACAACCAATGTGAATTTACCGTGTGGGCCCCCACCATCAAACAAATAGCCCTCCAAATTGTTTCCCCAAAAAAACGCCTGATACCCATGCAACAATCCGCAGAAGGTTACTGGCAAACCACAGCGACAGACATCCCACCAGGAACCCTTTACACTTACAAACTCGAAGAAAAAACCGACCTACCAGACCCAGCCTCAAAATATCAACCCCAAGGAGTCCACGCCCCCTCCCAAGTAATAGATGGAAACGCCTTTACTTGGACAGACACAAACTGGCAAGGCATACCCCTAGCCGACACAATAATTTACGAACTCCACGTCGGCACATTCACCCAAGCCGGAACCTTTGCAGCAATAATTCCCCAACTAAAACAACTTAAAGAACTCGGAATCAACGCCATCGAAATCATGCCAGTCGCCCAATTTCCCGGCGACAGAAACTGGGGATACGACGGCGTATATCCCTACGCCGTCCAAAACTCCTACGGCGGCCCCGAAGGATTCAAAAAACTGATCAACGCCTGCCACGAACACGGCATTTCAGTAATTCTTGATGTTGTTTACAACCACCTAGGCCCCGAAGGAAACTATTTCCCCGAATTCGGCCCCTACTTCACATCAAAATACCGATCGATTTGGGGAGAAGCCCTCAACTTCGACGACGCGTACAGCGACAAAGTGCGGAACTACTTTATTGAAAACGCCCTCTACTGGTTTCGAGACTATCACATCGACGGTCTGAGACTAGACGCAATTCAAGCAATATTTGAAGTCAGTGCCCGACCTTTTTTACAAGAACTCTCAGATGCCACAGCCGAAATTTCTCAAGAAGTGGGAAGAAAACTTTATTTAATAGCAGAAAGTGACTTAAACGATGCCCGCACCATACGTTCCAAAGAACTCGGAGGTTTCGGGATTGACACCCAGTGGTGCGACGATTTCCACCACGCACTCCACGCCTTGCTTACCGGAGAAAACGACCGATATTACCAAGACTTCG
This sequence comes from Microcoleus sp. LEGE 07076, assembly GCF_015207455.1. Lineage (GTDB taxonomy): Bacteria > Cyanobacteriota > Cyanobacteriia > Cyanobacteriales > Microcoleaceae > Microcoleus. The sequence goes on along the minus strand of NZ_JADEWV010000089.1, from coordinate 9,955 downwards.
GCAAATGCGAACACTTAGAAAAAGCCTTCAAAGAAAGCTTTGTTTACTCAGGCCAGTACGCCCCCCACAGAAAGCGAAAACACGGCAATTCAGTCAAAGATGAACCGGGCAATAAATTTGTAGTCTTTGCCCAAACCCACGACCAAATCGGCAACCGCATTTTGGGAGACAGACTCTCACAAATAGTTGAATTTGAAGCATTGAAACTCGCAGCAGGCACAGTTTTAATCTCTCCCTACATTCCTTTCTTGTTTATGGGAGAAGAATACGGAGAAACAGCACCGTTTTTGTACTTTGTTTCCCACTCAGACCCTAACTTAATAGAATCTATCCGCAAAGACAAACAACAAGAATTTAAAATGTTTGAAGGTAGAGGCGAATTTCAAGACCCCCAGAGTCCAGAAAGTTTCCAAAAATGCAAATTAAACTGGGAAAAACAAACAGAAGGAAAACACAAAGTCCTCTGGGAATGGCACCAACACTTGATTCAACTGCGGCGGACAATTCCCGCCCTGAAAAAACTCGACAAAAACCGTCTAGAAGTTTGCAGCATAGAATCCGAAAAAATCTTATTTCTACGTCGCTGGACAGATGACAGCCAGATATACTGCATTCTAAACTTCAAAAAACAAGAGGTCGCTTGTGCCGCAGCACTTCCCCAAGGCAATTGGAATAAAATTTTAGACTCTGCTGGTGTAAAATGGATGGGTTCGGGTTCTAGCTTGCCTGAAAAGATCAGTTCAGAGCAAGAATTGACCGTCAAACCGCAGAGTTTCGCACTCTACGAATTAATACAGAAATCGTAACTTGGGTTGGGCAGCCGCTCAACGAAATTTATTATTTCTGTATTAGAACAGTGCTAACACGCCCGTAGAGTGTCTCACATTCAGCCCCCTGATCCACCTAAAATAACTATTTTTAATGAGAACAGTCATAACACGCCCGTAGGGTGCGTCAGTCGCGAAAATCATTGACTTGGCGGCCGTCACATTCAGCCCGCTGGCGCACCTAGAATAACTGATTTCCAATCGAAAAACTTCAATGCCCCAATCGAAAATGGCATAAGTCGTGTTTAAGCAAAAAACCCGAGCAACTAATTAATTAGGAGTAAAATTAACAGTGATGAGAATTCCCACAGCAACTTATCGGATTCAATTTCATGGAGGTTTTCAATTTAAAGCCGCCAAACAAATTCTCAGCTATTTGGAAGAATTAGGAATTACCGATGTTTACGCTTCACCGATATTTAAAGCCAGACAAGGCAGCAGTCACGGATACGATGTCGTTGACTCAAATCAGCTCAATCCCGAGTTGGGTACCTCAGAAGATTTTGAATCTCTCACCTACGAAATCAAGAAACAGAACATGGGATGGCTGCAAGATATTGTCCCCAACCACATGGCATACGACACTCAAAACTTGTTGCTGTTAGATGTATTGGAACACGGGCCAGATTCTGACTATTTCGATTACTTCGATATTGAATGGAATCACGCTTACGAACATCTCAGGGGTCGAGTGTTGGCTCCGCTGCTGGGAAATTTTTATGGAGAGTGTCTGGAAAATGGCGAGATTCAAATCAAATACAGCGAAATCGGGCTTACTATCAATTACTACGGTTTAAAATTGCCCGTAAAAATTGAATCCTATGCTAAGTTTATCAGTCATAACTTGGGGCATTTAGGCAGGGAATTAGGCAGGCGGCATCCTGATTTTATCAAATTCTTGGGAATTCTTTATTTGATCAAAAATACGTCTTCAGAAGCTAAAGGTAAAGCCCGGTACGATCAGATTGCTTTTGTCAAAGGATTGCTGTGGGAACTCTACAATCAAAATCCCGTTGTGCAGGAATTTATCGATGAAAATATCAATGTTTTCAACGGAGAAAAGGGAAATTCCGAAAGTTTTAATCTGCTGGACGATTTGCTTTCCGATCAGTTTTACCGTCTGTCTTTCTGGAAAGTGGGGGCTGAAGAAATTAACTATCGCAGGTTTTTTACAGTCAACGAACTGATGTCGGTAAAGGTTGAAGAGATTAAAGTTTTTCACAAAAATCATGCTCTGATATTCGACATGGTTGAACAGGGAAAGTTTACCGGATTGAGAATCGATCACATTGACGGACTTTACGATCCGACTGAATATTTGAAACGGCTGCGGGAGAGAGTCGGAGAAACTTACATTACTGTTGAAAAAATTCTGGAACACGAAGAAGATTTGCCGTCATATTGGCCGATAGAGGGGACGAGCGGCTACGACTTTTTGAATTATATAAACGGCGTTTTTTGTCGGTGCGATCGCGAACAGCAATTGAGCGAAATATATCAGAGATTTACTCGCTTGAATGTTCCCTACGAACAGTTGTTTTTAGACAAAAAAGGGTTGATTGTTGAGAAAAATTTGGCGGGAGATGTAGACAATCTGGCTCAGCTTTTGAAGAATATTTCCGGTCAATCGAGACAGGGAAACGATTTTACTCGTCCGGGTTTGGAAAAAGCGCTGTCAGCAGTTTTGACGATTTTTCCGGTGTACCGAACTTACATAAATCAAGAGGGTTTGCGAGAGTCCGATCGCACTTACGTAAAATATGCGATCGCCCATGCGAAAGAACAAGCACCGCGACTCCTCAAAGAACTTAAATTTATCGAAACGGTGCTGTTGCTAGAAGAAGAAGAACACCTAACAGTCGAACAAAAAGAGCAGCGACGGCACTTTGTCATGAAACTCCAGCAGTTGACAGGGCCCTTGATGGCAAAAGGGGTTGAAGACACGCTTTTATACGTCTACTATCGGCTTTTATCCCTCAACGAAGTGGGCGGAAACCCCAGTCAGTTCGGTGTTTCGCTGGCAGATTTTCACGAGTTCAACAAACAGCAGCAAGCAGCTTGGCCGCACAAAATGAATGCTACAGCTACCCACGATACCAAACGGGGCGAAGATGTGCGAGCCAGAATTAACGTTTTGTCAGAAATTCCAGAGGAATGGGAACAGCAAGTCAGGTCGTGGAGAGAGCTAAACTCTTCTAAGAAACTCAATTTTGTGAATCGAATGGTTCCCGATACTAACGATGAATACTTCTTGTACCAAACTATGCTCGGCAGTTTTCCGTTTGAGGGAATTGAAAACACTGATTATGTCGATCGCCTCAAAGATTATGCGATCAAAGCTGTCCGCGAAGCCAAAGTTTACACGGCTTGGCTGAGACCTGACAATGACTACGAAACAGGTTTTCTAGCCTTTATCGATAGCGTTCTCGAACTTTCGGAAAAAAATCAATTCCTGAAAAATTTTCTACCTTTCTGGAAAAAAGTAGCTGATTACGGAATTTTCAACTCTTTATCTCAAACCCTGCTCAAAATCACCGCCCCGGGCGTTCCAGACATTTATCAAGGCACAGAATTCTGGGATTTAAGCCACGTCGATCCAGATAACCGCCGTCCCGTTGATTTTGACCGCAGAATCGAAGTTTTGCGGTCAATTAAACAGCAAGCTAAGACTGATATTTTGCAACTGGTGGAAGATTTGATGGCGACGCGGGAAGATGCGAGAATCAAGCTGTTTTTGACGACAAGAGTGCTAGAAGCGAGAAAAAAATACTTGGAAGTGTTTCAATCAGGCGACTATCAATCCTTGCAAGTAGTTGGCACGTTTAAGGACAATGTGGTTGCCTTTGCGCGAAGTTTTGGAGATACTACAGTAGTGGCGATCGCTCCTCGGTTTTTGACAGGAGTTGTCAAACCACAAGAAATGCCGATCGGCAGACAAGTCTGGAAAGATACTAATCTAGTATTGTCCGAGCAAATGCCGTCTGTTTGGAAAGATGCCATTACCGACCAGCCAGTAGAAAGTAACGGTATGCTGGCAGTTGGTGAAGCTCTCGGTTACTTTCCCGTCGCTCTGCTGATTAGTCAATAGTCAGTAGTCAATAGTCAACCTAGCAAATTGGTTCGCGCGTGCGGACTGCGAACCGTTTTTGTGATTAATCGACCGGACGTGGTATCAGTCGTCGAAGACGAACTGGTTTTTTATAGCGGCAGGTATAAACCTACCGCTGCGCTTTTTGGCTTAAAATAAGAGTAATGAAAAAATCTGTGTAGCGGGAGGAATAGCAAAATGCGATCGCTCGTTAAAACCGAAACCATGCGCGGCTGGGACTTTTTGCTAGATATGATGTTAGATCCGCCAGAACCTTCTAAAGGTTTAATTGCATTAATCAAAAAATGTAGGAGTTCTCAAGAGTAAAGCATTGTGAATTGGATTGTCTCTTCTATAGAGTCCAGAGAACCGAGTCCCAGCAGTTTGTGAAAAGACTCTTTTGACTCGGGAAATACTGAATTATACCGATATCTGAAACAGTATGCTCTAAAAAACGATAGAAAAGGTGTTTCTAGAACTTTTCCCGAAGGCGCCCAACCAAATTTATACACATAAGACGGCAAATACAACACAAAATATACGGTTTGCCACAATGCCACTAGCGATCGCACCCCCTACATTAGGAAGAGTAAAGAAAAGCAGTCAACAACTGTAGCGGTGCAAGCCTCACGGATGCAACCGTCCCCCAACAGGTTCGGTAAATACCCCTTCATCGCAAGGTCTACCGCCCGCAGTATAGAGATCAGCACCCTATCGAAGACTGTATTAAAGCAGGACTCACTACGGGTAAACCGCCAGGTGAAATCGCAGTCCTGAATAACCAGACTATCGCACAGATAGAAAACCAAAATTTTGTAGAGATTGGAGCCGGAACACCCCTATGGGAAAAGTAGTTGGAATTGACTTAGGTACGACAAACTCCTGCGTCGCAGTTATGGAAGGCGGCAAACCCACCGTCATCGCCAACGCCGAAGGGGGGCGCACCACACCTTCGGTAGTAGCATTTGCCAAAAATGGCGACCAGCTTGTCGGACAAATCGCCAAGCGCCAAGCCGTGATGAACCCGGAAAACACATTTTACTCAGTAAAACGGTTTATCGGACGCAGAATTGACGAAGTAACCCACGAAACTACCGAAGTTTCCTACAAGGTACTCAACGTCGGCGGTAACGTCAAACTCGACAGTCCCGCCCGCAGCAAACAATTTGCTCCCGAAGAAATTTCCGCGCAAGTTTTGCGTAAACTCGTAGAAGACGCTAGCAAATACCTCGGAGAAACTGTTACCCAAGCAGTGATTACCGTTCCCGCTTACTTCAACGATTCCCAGCGCCAAGCTACCAAAGACGCTGGCAAAATTGCCGGAATTGAAGTGCTGCGGATTATTAACGAACCTACAGCCGCAGCTTTAGCTTACGGACTAGATAAAAAAAGCAACGAAACCATCCTTGTATTTGACTTGGGCGGCGGTACTTTCGACGTATCGATTCTCGAAGTCGGCGACGGCGTATTTGAAGTGCTCGCAACCAGCGGAGACACTCACCTCGGCGGTGACGACTTCGACAAAAAAATCGTCGATTTCATTGCTAACGAATTCCAAAAAGCCGAAGGAATTGACCTCCGCAAAGACAAACAAGCACTGCAACGCCTGACGGAAGCAGCCGAAAAAGCCAAGATTGAACTGTCTAGCGTTACTCAAGCAGAAATCAACTTGCCGTTTATTACCGCGACTCAAGACGGGCCAAAACACTTGGACACGACTTTGACTCGGGGCAAGTTTGAAGAGCTGTGCTCGGATTTGATCGATCGCTCTCGCATTCCCGTAGAAAACGCGATTCGCGACGCCAAATTAGACAAATCTGCAATTAATGAAGTTGTCTTGGTCGGCGGTTCTACGCGCATTCCAGCAGTGCAAGAACTCGTCAAAAAAATCCTGGGCAAAGACCCCAACCAAACAGTAAACCCGGACGAAGTGGTTGCAGTCGGCGCAGCAATTCAAGCCGGCGTCCTCTCCGGCGAAGTCAAAGACATCTTGTTGCTCGACGTTACCCCGCTGTCTCTCGGTGTCGAAACCTTGGGCGGCGTGATGACCAAAATCATTCCCCGCAACACCACTATTCCTACCAAGAAGTCGGAAACTTTCTCGACTGCTGTAGACGGCCAAACAAACGTAGAAATTCACGTTTTGCAAGGCGAACGGGAAATGTCAGTTGACAACAAAGGTTTGGGAACTTTCCGCTTAGATGGAGTTCCGCCTGCACCCCGCGGTGTACCGCAAATCGAAGTTACTTTCGATATCGATGCTAACGGTATTTTGAATGTAGCTGCCAAAGATAAAGGTACCGGGAAAGAACAATCGATTAGCATTACCGGTGCTTCTACACTGCCCAGTAATGAAGTCGAGAAGATGGTGAAAGAAGCCGAAGCAAATGCTTCTGCTGACAAAGAACGCCGCGAACGGATCGATCGCAAAAACCAAGCCGATTCTTTGGCCTATCAAATCGAGAAGCAGTTGGCAGAATTGGGCGATAAAGTTCCCGATGCTGACAAGACTAAAGTTGAAGGGTTGATTAAAGACTTGCGCGAGGCGATCGCCAAAGAAGACGACTCCGCCATCAATACACTGACAACCGAGTTGCAGCAAGCGTTCTACGCTATCAGCAGCAACCTGTACCAGCAAGCAGAGGGTTCCGGTGGCGGCCCGACCGGCGGCCCGACCGGCGGCCCTACTGACGGCGGTGACGACGTCATCGATGCCGACTTTACCGAAGGCAACAAATAGCAGGCTAAACTAACAGCCCGCAGCTAGCTAGAAGCAAGAAACCCGGTTTTGAATATAAACCGGGTTTCTCTGTATGATGAAAGATAATTTGGCGATTGAAATCGCTTCTACAAAAACGAAGTCCGCCTACGCGGACTAAGAAATACAGTCAGGAGTAATCTAAATGTCTCGTCCTCCTCTACAAAATTCATCCACAAATACTCCCAATCAATCTCAGGCTGCTTCCTTGCGCCGCCTCCGCCGCATCAGTCATTTACTAGATAATGCAATTCCGATTCCCGGCACAAAATACCGGATTGGACTCGATCCGATATTGGGACTTATCCCTGGTGGAGGCGATTTAGTCGGCTCAATTTTTGCAGGTTATGTTGTCTTTAAATCCGCTCAAATGGGAGTGCCGCAAGAGACTTTAGTCAAGATGGCGGCTAACATTGTATTGGATACAGTTGCTGGCACTGTACCGGTGGCTGGAGACTTATTAGATGTTGCTTGGAAAGCTAATGTCAAGAATCTAGAATTGCTGGACGCTCATTTAGGTTCGCCTGAAACTGTTGGGAAAAAAGCTGATTGGTTGTTTGTGGCGGCGTTGCTGTTGGGTTTGATGTTGATTGTTGGCGGTGTAATTTTCTTGAGCGTGATGCTTTTTGGATGGTTGTTTCAAGTATTTACTGGGCGTTGATTTGGGATTTTAGACCCAATTTTTCCGATCGAGCGATCGCCCTCTCCCGATCTTAAAATAATATACCTTTAGACTATTGACAAAGCTGATTAAACGTGTGTCTAGCTTGGTAATTTATCTCAAATGAGGTATTTACCCCATCGCCCTTGAGTCAGCTATGATCTAATTTAGACTGTAATATCAAAGTGATATAAATGCTTGAATTATCAGCCCTGGGGCTGCTACAGCGGGAACCCCTGCACGGCTATCGGCTAAAGCAACAACTGGAGCTGTTTATGAGCAGTTGCATCAGTGTCAACTACGGAGCAATTTACCCGCTGCTGAAGCGCTTGGAAGAGCGAGGTCATATTTCGGTAATTGCCGAAGAAGCCGGAGATGCGGGCTGTCCGCGCAAAATCTACGGAATTACACCGTCAGGGCGCGAACTCTGGCGACACAAAATGCTCGAACACCCTCAAGAAAGCTGGGTTAACAGCGGTTCCCGCTTCCAGATCAAGTTTTTCTTTTTTGAGGACTTAGAACCCGCAGAACGGCTGAAATTGTTGGAACACCGCTTGCGAGTCTGTTACATCCGGCAAGATTACATCGAAAGCCTCAAGAACGAATATCCGCTAACCGACAACTATCAATTCGCCGCTCGCGATCGCTGCAACTGTGTGCTGGCATCAGAAATACAGTGGTTGAGCGAGCAACTAGCCCAAGAGCAAGGCTTCGCAAAGATCGCAGATTTCGCCAAAGTCTAGATAAGTTTGGATTTTGTACAAAAAAATATAAGTGGTGCTGCAAATGAGTTATTCTAAATCGCCAGAATCCGTTGTTGAAGAGCCAAAGCAAAAATCTACTGCCCCACCGGAACTGCAACCAACTGATGGAGACAGCGATCGAGCAGCAGATTTTCCCGCCGTTGCCGAGATCCCCCGCCCCGCTAAACCCCGCTCGCGCTGGCTGTTAATTGCCGCGCTCGCGATCGTCACAGGCGGAGGTTTCGGCTGGTACCTGTGGCGATCGAGTCACAATCCCCCGGCGCAACAAGCAGCAGCAGGTCAACCCAAAGGCATACCAGTCAAAATCGCCACCGTAGAATCCAGCTCAGTCCAAGATACCTCGGAATTTGTCAGCAGCTTAGAAGCAAAACGCTCTGTAGCAATCAAACCGCAAGTAGAAGGACTAGTCACAGAGATTTTTGTCAAATCTGGAGACTCGATCGACAAAGGACAAGCCATCGCCCGGATGAAAAACGACAGCGCCCAAGCTGACTTGAGACAATCCCAAGCCAACCTGATCCGCGCTGAGTCCCGATACGCCGAACTGCAAGCAGGCTCAAGACCAGAAGAAATCGCCCAAGCACAAGCCCAAGTCGCCCAAGCAATCGCCAACTTAGCTCAACTGCGATCGGGCTCTCGGCCCGAAGAAATAGGTCAAGCCCAAGCCCGCGTTAGCCAAGCCGAAGCCGATCTCGCCGATGCCCAAACAGGCAGCCTCCTAGAAGACATCGCCCAAGCAAAAGCCCAAATTGAAGCAAACACGGCCGAAGCAAAGCTAGCTAGCCAGCAACTTGCGAGATATCAAGTATTAGCCAAAGAAGGCGCAGCATCCGCAAACACCCTCCAAGAATACATCCAAAAAGAAAGTACCGCCAAAGCCAACCTCCGAGAAGCTCAAAGGCGATTAGAACAACGGCAAAAAAACAGACAAGCTGAGATCGATCGGCGCACAGCAGCCTTGCAACAGCAGCAGCAAGCTTTGCGACAATCACAAAACGGTTCGCGCCCGGAGGAAATAGCCAAAGCCGAAGCAGAAGTCGCACAAGCCAAAGCCAAATTAGCCGAGTTAGCCAACGGCACCCGCCCAGAACAGCTCGATCAAGCCCGAGCTCAAGTTGCCGAAGCCGCCGCTCAAGTGCGCGGTTTTGAGGTACAACTACAAGAAACTGCTGTCATCGCGCCCTTCGCCGGAGTCATCGGCGACATACCTGTGAAAGTCGGCGACTACTTGAACAAAGGTGATGCGATCGCCACCTTAACTGAGAACCAACTGCTAGACTTGCGGTTATCCATTCCTTTGCAACGGATGTCGCAATTAAGGTTGGGTTTGCCTGTAGAAATGCTCGACGATCGAGAAAATGCGATCGCCAAAGGCCAAATCAGTTTTATCTCCCCCAACGTCAGCGCCAACTCCCAAACAATTTTAGCTAAAGCCACCTTTCCCAACCCAGGCGGCGAACTGCTCAATCTCCAATTTGTCAAAGCCAGAGTCATCTGGGACCAAAAGCCAGGAATTTTAGTTCCAGTCACAGCAGTCACTCGCTTAGGAGGGCAAACATTTGTCTTTACAGCTCAAAAGCCAGAACAGCCAAAACCTGGAATGCCACCTTTAATAGCACGACAAAAACCCGTGAAATTGGGAACCATTGACGGGAATAATTATCAAGTTACCGAAGGTTTGAAAGCAGGAGAAAAAGTCATTGTAGCAGGCATTCTCAACTTGACTGACGGTGTTCCGGTGATGGCTCAAGAAGAAGGGAAAAAAGCTGGAGAAAAATTACCACTAGAAAGCAAAAAATAAGGTACATAGTTGCGCTTCAGCGCTCTTAGGAACGTGAATTAAATAATTTATACAAG